>CACHKZ010000001.1 GCA_902580535.1 uncultured Pelagibacteraceae bacterium
GAATAAATGGACCATTTTCACCAGATACTTTCTTTCTTCAAAAGAATATAAAAGAATATGATGTTGTTCTAGGAATGTATCATGACCAAGTTTTATCACCTGTAAAAACTTTATTCAAATTTGAAGCAATAAATATCACTTTAGGATTGCCATTTATTAAAGTAACACCTGACCACGGACCAAATTATGAAATGATTGGGAAAAAAATATCTGACCCATCATCTGTGTTCTATGCGTTTGATTTTTATAATAAAATTTAATGAATAAATTTTCAAAAAGAAGTTTGGGTCAAAATTTTCTAATTGATAAAAAAATCATTAGTTTGATAGTAAAGACTGGTGATATTAATAAAGATGACAAAGTATTAGAAGTTGGTCCCGGAACTGGAGCTTTGACGGAGCAAATATTAGAACAAAATCCAAAAGATTTTACAGTAATTGAGAAAGATTTAAGATTAGTAAAAATTTTAAAAGAAAAATTTGGAGATCAGGTAAAAATAATTAATGATGATATGCTAAAATTTTCTTATAAAAACTACTATTCTCAAAATCTTATAATTTTTGGTAATTTACCCTACAATATTTCAACTCAAGTATTAGCTAATTGGATTAAAATAAAAGACTTAGATAAATTTTGCAAAAGATTTATTTTAATGTTTCAAAAAGAAGTTGCAGATAGAATTTTAGCTGAGACTAATACAAAAAATTTTGGTAGACTATCTATAATATCAAATTGGAAACTTAAAATAAGTAAAGTTTTAGATATAGAACCTAATAGCTTTGATCCAAAACCAAAGGTAAAGAGCAGTCTGTTATTGCTCAAACCTAAAGAAAAATTTTACAATCTTGAAGATCCTAAAAATTTAGAACATATAACAAATGTCTTTTTCAATCAAAGACGCAAAATGATAAAAAAACCAATAAAATTTTTATTTAAGAATTACGATCATGTTGTAAGAGAGTTGTGTTTAGACTTAAAACTTCGACCACAAAACTTAGATAGCAATACATACTTTAAAATCTGTGATATGTATGAAAATTTAACTAATTAATTTCCTAACATGTTTTTTGATAAGTATTTTATTATAAATAGGCTTATTTTTATGTCTAATACTTTCTTGGATAAATTTTATGATTAGTCTATAACATTTTTCTATTTGATCGTTAATTACTGCATAATCATAATCTTTCCAATGCATGATATCAGATTTAAATTGTTTCATTCTGACTCTGGCTATCTTTTTATCTTTTTTATCCCTTTTTAATAATCTTTTAAATAACTCTTTTTTTGATGGTGGAAGAATAAATATAGTAATTATTTTGTAGCTAAGTTTTTTACTTTTTATTTGCCTAGTGCCTTGCCAATCAATATCAAATATAACATTTTCACCATTAATTAGTTTTTTAATTACTGATTCTTTGTGTGAGCCATAATAATTTTTAAAAACTTTTGCGTGCTCTAAAAACTTTTTGTTCTTTATTAGGTTTCTAAATTTTTGATTACTTATAAAAAAATAATCCCTTCCATGCTTTTCGTTCGCTCTTGGTTTTCTTGTAGTATGGGATATGGAAATTTTGAAATTTTTTCTTGATGAAATTTTTTTTACTAATGTTGTTTTACCAGCGCCTGAAGGAGAAGATAATATTACAATTATCCCTGCTTTTTTTTCGGCCATTAAAGTAAAAAATTAGTTTGCTTTGTTCTCAATAAACTTTATTGCATCACCAACAGTAAGAATTTTTTCTGCATCACTATCTGATATCTCAGATCCAAATTCTTCCTCAAAAGCCATTACTAATTCTACCGTGTCTAAACTGTCTGCTCCAAGGTCATCAATAAAGCTAGACTCATCGTTTACTTTTGACTCATCTATACCTAAGTGATCGGCAACTATTTTTTTTACTTTGCTTGAAATATCTTCTGACATTTTGTTCCTTTAAGTTAGTTTTGTTAATAAATATTTTATTAATTTTGTCAACTAAAATACATGCCTCCATTAACATGTATGGTCTCACCTGTAATGTAGTCTGAAAGAGAAGAACTTAAAAAAGCAATTGTATTTGCCACATCCTCAGGATCTCCAAATTTATTAAGAGAGATTCGGGATTTTAGAAGTTCGGTATGCTCATCACTTATTTTATCAGTCATATCTGATTTTATAAATCCTGGTGATACGCAATTTATTTTTATATTTTTTTTTCCATATTCTAGTGCCAGACTTTTAGACATAGCTATAATTCCTGCTTTTGATGCAGCATAATTTGCTTGACCAATATTACCAGAGTGGCCAACTACTGATGTAACATTAATTACTTTTCCATTTTTTGATTTAAGCATTTTTTTTATAACATTTTTTGAAATTAAAAAGGTTGAGGAAAGATTAATATCAATAACTTTTTTCCATTCATCTTCTTTCATCCTAATTGAAAGATTGTCTTGAGTGATGCCTGCATTGTTTATTAAAATATCAATTCTATTTGATAAAATATTATTACACTCATCAACAAAGTTTTCAATTTTTGAATGGTCTGAAATATCAAACTTTAGAGTATGTACATTTTTAAAATTTGATTGAATTTTTTTTAATTTTTCTTCATTTGTCCCAGTAGCTACTACATTAGAGCCAGCTGAGATTATTTTATCCAAAATAGAGTTTCCAATTACCCCAGTAGCTCCTGTTAAAATTATATTAAGATTTTTTAAATTAATCATAAATTTTTAAAATTGCTAAGATCCTCAACATTATTTACTTGAATTATTTTTACATTTCTATCAATTCTTTTTAAGAGTCCTGAAAGTACCTTTCCTGGTCCAATTTCTATAAATGTTTGAGATCCAGAACTGATCATATTTACAATACTCTCCCTCCAAAGAACAGGTTTTTCAATTTGATCTATTAATAATTTTTTGATTTCATCAGTATTGTTTGTTGGCGTTGCAGTTACATTTGAAACAATTAAATTTCTTGGTTCGGAAAATTTAGTTTCTAAAATTTTTTCTCTCATAACTTTTGTTGCTGGTTCCATTAATGGACAATGGAAAGGTGCAGAGACTGGTAATTTAATATTTTTTATATTTAAATTTTTAAGTTTGTCGATCAATTTTTCTAAATCTTTTATTCTTCCACTGATAACTACTTGACCGTTACTATTATCATTTGCTAAGAAGCAATTAAATTTATCTTTATTACTTTCAATTATATCTTTTAATTCATTAATTTCTAAACCAAGAACAGCAACCATTCCTCCTTCTTTTTTTGGTACCGCGTTTTGCATTGCGTTACCTCTTAGTTTCAAAAGTTTTAATGTATCATTAAAATTTATTACATCAGAACAGGCTAGCGCTGAATACTCTCCTAGGGAATGACCTGCAAAATAACTTGCACTTTGAATATCATATGTTGTCTCTTTTTTTATCAACTGAAAAATTGCATAACTAACTAAAAAAATAGATGGCTGAGTATTCTCCGTCTCGTCCAATAATTCTTTTGGTCCATCAAAAATTATCTTACTGAGTGGGATTTTTAATGTGTCATCAGCTTCTTCAAATAAATCTTTAATATAATCAAAATTATCATAGAGTTTTTTAATCATTCCTACAGTTTGCGATCCTTGTCCTGGAAATAAAACAGAAAACATAATAAAATATAAGTAAAAACCTTATTTTTTATATTGTAATTAAAAAATTATAATAGTATATCCTCTTTTTTTTAAAAGTATTATTATGAACTTATACGAGCATACGATTATAGCAAGACAAGATGTAAGCCCTTCTCAAATAAAACAAATTGAGGAAAAATATTCTAAAATTATTGAAAAATTTAATGGAGATGTAGTCAAACATGAAAACTGGGGACTTATGAATTTATCATATCTGATAAAGAAAAATAAAAAAGGAAACTATATACATTTTAAGATTAAAGGAGATGGAAAAATAATTTCTGAATTAGAAAAAAATGAAAAAATTGACAAAAACTTATTAAGATATTTAACTGTGAAAGTAAAAAAATTTGATCTTAATACCGATTATTTTAAAAAAGAGGATACAAGAGAAGATCAGAGCAAATAAAAATTATGAAGAAGAGAAATAATAAAAAGAAAAATAAACAAAGTAATTTTGCTAAATTAAGTATTTTTCAAAATCAAAAATATAAATTTAAAAAAAAGTGTCCCCTTTCAGGCAAAGGTGCGCCAATTGTTGATTATAAAAATGTTAAATTATTAAAAAGATATGTTTCAGAAAATGGAAAAATATTACCATCAAGAATAACATCAGTTAGCCAAAAAAAACAAAGAGAATTATCACTATCTATTAAAAGGGCTAGAAACTTAGCGCTTATATAAAATGAAAATAATACTTTTAGAAAACGTGAGAAAAGTTGGATCTATCGGTGAAATAATAGATGTTAATAGAGGTTTTGCTAGGAATTATCTTATATCCAAAAAAAAAGCCCTTTTTGCATCTAAAGAAAATATAAAACAGGTAGAAAAAATAAAGCAAGAATTAAATAAGAAAGATCTAGACAAAAAGAAAGAAGCAAAATTGGTCCACGAAAAAATTAAAAATAAACAATATGAGATCAAAAAATTAAGCACTGAAAATAAAGAACTTTACGGTTCAGTAAAACCAACTGAAATATCTAGATTAATAGAAGAGATTGAAAAAATAAAAATAAATCCATCATTAATACAACCCTCGAAAGAAATTAAATCAATAGGAAGTTTTGACGTTTTAATAAACTTACACCCAGAAGTACAAACACAGATAGTAGTGAAAACTATCACACAAGAGGAAGTAAAATAATTATACATTATTTTCCCCAGTTTAATTAAGTAATTGTTTTTTTTTGGATATTTATTATCTTTAATAATGTCTCAATCCCTAAATATTGTGAAAAATAATGTAGAAGAACTTCCAAATAACATAGAAGCTGAACAATCAATTATTGGCTCAATATTGCTTTCTAACGAGATTTTTGACGAAATAAGTATTTTAGTCTCTAGCAAAAATTTTTACGATCCTATGCATCAAAAAATTTTTGTTGCTATTGAAAATTTAATTTACAAAGGAATGTTAGCTAATCCAATTACATTAAAAAATTACTTTGAAAATGAAAAAGATGAATTAAATATTCCTGAATATCTTATAAAAATCACAAAATTTTCTACTTCTTCAAGGCAAAGTATTGAATACTCAAAATTAATCTATGATCTTTATGTAAAGAGAGAACTCATTAAAATATCTGATAACATAATAGATACAGCAAAATTAAATGATTTAGATAATGATGGACAAAAAATCATAGAAAATTTTGAAAAATCTTTATTTGATTTGGCAGAAAAAGGTTCATTTAGCTCTTCTATAGTAAAATTTGATGACGCAATGAGACAAACAATTGAAATGGCATCAAATGCTTATAAAAATGAGGAAGGTATAGTAGGTGTACCATCTGGATTAAGAGATCTTGATGATAGACTAGGAGGATTACATAAATCAGATTTAATAATTATAGCTGGAAGACCATCTATGGGTAAAACTGCTTTGGCAACAAATATAGCATTTCATGCTGCTAAAAATATTCAGGATAAGGGTGAAAAATCTTGTATAGCTTTCTTTTCTTTAGAAATGTCGTCAGAACAATTATCAACAAGAATTCTTGCAGAACAATCGAGAATAAAATCAAATGATATCAGGAGAGGAAAAATTACTGATGAACAGTTTGATAAATTTATAGAAACTTCAAAAAATATTGCTGAACTTCCTTTATATATTGACGAAACACCAGCAATAACAATTGCAGCATTAAGTAATAGAGCTAGAAGAATAAAAAGAATACATGGTCTTGATATGATAGTAATTGACTACATTCAACTAATGAAGGGGACGAATTTTAAAGATGGAAGAGTTCAGGAAATTTCAGAAATTACTCAAGGACTAAAAGCACTTGCTAAAGAATTGAGTGTTCCAGTACTAGCACTTTCTCAATTATCTAGAGCAGTTGAGCAAAGAGATGATAAAAAGCCTCTGCTTTCAGATTTAAGAGAGTCTGGTTCAATTGAGCAAGATGCAGATGTTGTTATGTTCGTATACAGGGAGTCGTATTATTTAAAAAATAAAGAACCAAGACCTGCAACCGTTGAACATGCTGAGTGGCAAGCTAAAATGAACGAAATATCTCATTTAGCAGAGTTGCTCATTTTAAAACAAAGACACGGCCCTACCGGTAATATAATGCTTGAATTTGAGGAAATGTTTACCAAATTTAAGGATATTCAAAATAATTAATATAAATTATAAAAGCTAATATCTAATGTTAGCTAATTTTTATCAAAAATATATTATAGAGAAACCAAAATTTATTTTTTCATTACTTATATTCATATTATTGGTAGCTTTTTACTTTTCCAAAGATTTTCGTTTAGATGCTAGCTCTGAGACTCTATTATTAGAGAATGATCCTGATCTAAAATATTTGAATGAGATAAACGACCGATATGGCGCTAAAGAATTCTTAGTTCTTACATATTCACCTGATAGTAAAATGAATTCTGAAAAATCAATTAAAAATCTTTCAGCATTAAAAAATGATTTACAATCCTTAAATTGGGTTCACAATGTTATTACACTTTTGGATATTCCTTTGTTAGAGACTACAGATGAAAGTTTAGTTGAACGTATTCAAAATTTTAAAACATTAAAAAGTAAAAACATTGATAAAGAAATAGGGTTTAATGAAATATTGAATAGTCCTGTGTTTAGAAATTTTGTCATTAGTGAGGATGGCAAAACAAGTGGGATAATTGTTTACTTAAAACCAAATAATGAAGAATTACAAATTAAAACGAAAAAAGAGCGAGAAATTTTAAAAGATAGAATAAAGAATGAAAGGCATCAAAATATTTTAGAAATTAGAGAAGTCATAAAAAATTATAATCAAAATACCCAAATTTATCTTGGCGGAATTCCAATGATTGCTGATGATATGATGACCTTTATTAAAAATGATATTGTTACTTTCGGATTGGGTGTATTAGCTTTTATTATCTTAACACTTTGGTATGTGTTCCAAAAACTTATATGGATAATAATACCAATTAGTAGCTGTTTCTTTTCTGTTGTCTTAATGATTGGATTTCTTGGATTTGTTGGATGGAAAGTTACAGTCATTTCGTCAAATTTTATTGCATTAATGTTAATTCTAACTATGGCGATGAATATTCATATGAGCACTAGATATTTACAATTGAATAAACAATTTCCAAACAAAAATAAATTTGAAATTTTAATTTTGACAACAAAAAAAATGATATGGCCAATCTTCTATACAGTTATAACAACAATTTGTGCTTTTATGTCATTAATTTTTAGTGAAATAAAACCCATAATTGATTTTGGTTGGATGATGACTTTCGGATTAATAACTTCCCTTTTAATTACATTCACACTTCTTCCTACTCTTCTAAACTTTGCAAAACACACAAATGTAGCTTTAACTAAAGAAAAAGAATCAAAAATTACAAATTATTTAGGAAATTTAGCTCTTAATAATAAAAATTATATTTTTGGATTAACTGGCATAGTTATGTTTTTAAGTATTTTAGGGATGTCTAAATTGGAGGTTGAAAATAGTTTCATTAATTATTTTAATAAAAAAACAGAAATATACCAAGGTATGAAATTGATAGATGAAAAACTTGGTGGAACAACTCCTTTAGAGGTAATTTTAAAATTTCCAAATGAAAAGGATGAAGAAAAGGATAGTGAAAATGACTGGGGTGATGAAGACCAAAATGACGAAAAATATTGGTTCACAAAAGATAAAATTGACAAAATAACAAGGGTTCATAATTATCTTGATAGTATTGAGGCAATTGGAAAAGTTTTATCATTTTCCTCAATAATTGAGGTTGCTACAAAATTAAATAACAACAAACCTTTAGGAACTTTAGAAATGGGCATTCTTTATACAAAAATTCCTGATACGATAAAAGAAGAAATTATTGATCCATATATCTCCATTAAAGACTCTGAAGCAAGGATAAGTTTGAGAATAAAGGACTCTTTAGATGGTTTAAGAAGAAATGAACTTATTAATAAAATAAATTTTGATTTAGAAAATGAATTAGGTTTCAAAAAAGATGAATTCAAACTTGGAGGAGTTCTAATATTATTCAATAATTTACTTCAAAGTTTGTTTAAATCTCAAATATTAACTCTAGGTTTTGTAATGATTGGTATTTTAATTATGTTTTTAATTCTTTTCAAAAATATAAAAATTTCATTTATAGGTGTGATACCAAATTTTATTGCTGCATTTTTTATTCTAGGAATTATTGGATTAGTAGGAATACCTCTCGATATGATGACTATCACAATTGCAGCTATAACAATTGGAATAGCGGTAGATAATAGCATTCATTATATTTATAGATTTAAAGAGGAATTGAATAATTTAAAAGATTACAATAAAACAATTAAATATTGTCATTCAACTGTTGGGGTAGCAATACTCAATACATCTATAACAATTGTATTTGGTTTTTCTATTCTAATTTTATCTAATTTTATTCCAACAATTTATTTTGGTGTCTTTACTGGAATTGCAATGTTGCTAGCTATGATATCTGTTTTAACATTATTGCCATGTCTTCTCTTAGTATTTAAACCTTTTAATATAAAATAAATGATTGAAACTATTAAAGATATATTCAGTAATTTTTATACATTTGATATTGTTTATTTGGTCTTTACTATACTCTCATTAATAAATTGTTCAAAAAAAGGTTTTGTTTTGAGTATTTTATCAGCCTCTAAGTGGCTTCTGGCATATGTAATTACTCTTTTCTTGTTCCCAAAAGCAAAACCTTATTTAAAGGATATTATTGATAGCGAATATATTCTTGATCTATTTGTTGGTATAGGATTGTACGTAATAATTATTTTCTTAATACTTTTAATAAACAAAGGAATAAATAGAGCTATCACTTACTCTGTTCTAGGTAATTTAGATAGAATCTTTGGTTTCTTTTTTGGCTTTATTAGAGCTTACATTATTGTCGTGTGTATTTATACAACCATCAATATAGTCTATAATCATAATAAATGGCCAATTAACTTAAATGATGCTTTTGCATACGCATGGGTTGAAAAAGGCAGTAACTATCTTATAAAAGAATTTCCAGATAAAAAAGATTATGAAGAAACTAGAGAAAAAGTTCAAGATATATGATCCTAAAATTAAAGAAGAGTGTGCCGTTTTTGGTATAAGTAATTCTAATGACGCATCTACTCTAACTGCTTTAGGTCTTCATGCTCTTCAACATAGAGGGCAAGAGGGTTGTGGTATTGTATCATATGATGGCAAAAAATATCATTCAGAAAAAAGATTTGGTTTGGTTGGTGACAACTTTAATGATGAAAAAGTTATAAAAAAACTTCCTGGAAAATATGCAATAGGTCATAATCGTTACTCAACAACTGGAGGAACGGCTTTAAGGAATGTTCAGCCTTTTTTTGCTGATACAAATGCAGGTGGTATCGGGGTTGCGCACAATGGTAATCTTACAAATGCTATAACTTTAAGAAATAAACTAGTTCAAGATGGTGCAATTTTTTACACAACCTCTGATACTGAGACTATAGTTCAATTAATAGCTAAATCTAAAAGAGTTAAAACTATTGATAAAATTATAGATGCGATTTTTCAAATTCAAGGTGGTTATGCACTTGTAATGATGACACAAAATACACTTATCGGTGTTAGAGATCCTTATGGAATAAGACCACTGGTTATTGGTAAGTTAAAAAATTCTTTTGTTCTTGCATCTGAAACATGCGCCTTTGATATTATTGGGGCTAAATTTGTTAGAGAGGTAGAAAATGGAGAAATTGTTTATATTGAAAATGATGAATTAAAAAGTGTAAAACCTTTTCCTCCAAAAAAAATAAGGCCCTGCGTATTTGAGTACATTTATTTTTCAAGACCAGATAGTATTTTAAATGGTAAGACAGCCTATGAATACAGAAAAAATTTTGGGGCTCAACTAGCAAAAGAAGACAAAATACATGCAGATTTAATTGTGCCAGTGCCAGATTCTGGGAATGCAGCAGCGTTGGGATACGCTGAAGAAAAAAAAATGAAATTTGACTTAGGTTTAATTAGGAATCATTATGTGGGTAGAACTTTTATTGAACCCTCACAGCAAATTCGAAGTCTTGGAGTAAAATTAAAATTAAATCCAAATCTATCTGTAATTAAAAATAAAAAAATAATTTTGGTAGACGACTCTTTAGTTAGAGGAACTACATCATCTAAAATTGTCAAAATGCTTTACGACTCTGGTGCTAAAGAGGTACATGTTAGAATAGCAAGTCCAGAAATAAAGTTTCCTGACTTTTATGGTGTAGATACGCCTACTAAAAAAGAACTCATGGCTGCAAATAAATCTACAGATGAAATTTGTGAATTTATTAAAGCAAAAACTCTTAAATTTTTAAGCTTAAACGGCTTATATTTAGGAATGGGTTTTGATAAAAGAAATAATAACTACCCACAGTTGACAGATCACCACTTTACAGGTGAATATCCTGTAAAAATAATTGATGAACTTGGTGAAGATAAAGTAACACAACTTTCATTATTAAGTACAGCATCAAATAATTAATATGAAAAAAGTAAGTTTTACTGAAATGAAAAATGGTACAAGACAAGATTATCAGCTTTTAGAAAAATTAGAAAGTCAATATGAAAGAAAAACTGCAGATAGAATTCTTAAATATTTAGCATCACAAACCACTACCCTCGAAGGATATCAAATAACTAGACTGGAACATGCTTTACAAGCAGCAACAAGAGCATTTAAGAATGGTGAAAGTGAAGAAATGGTAGTTGCTACTTTATTGCATGATCTAGGAGACGAGTTGGCTCCAATGAATCATTCTCAATATGCAGCGTCAGTAATTAAACCATATGTCTCAGAAAAAACTTACTGGATTATTTTGCACCATGGTTTATTTCAAACTTATTATTCTGCTGAACATTTAGGTGGGGATAAAAATGCTAGAGAAAAATATAAAGATTCAGAACATTATCAAGCAACAATAGATTTTTGTGAAAATTATGACCAAGCTTCATTTGATCCAAATTATAAATCAATGACTTTAAAAGAATTTGAGCCAATGGTTAGAAACATTTTTGCGAGAAAACCTTTCTATCATCACTAAATTGTCTAATATTTTAAAAAACGAGAAAAGCCCTTACCTTCAACAGCATAAAGATAATCCTGTTGATTGGTTTCCATGGAATAAAGAAACTCTAGAAAAAGCAAAAAAGGAAAAAAAGCCAATATTTTTAAGCGTTGGATACGCTAGCTGTCATTGGTGCCATGTTATGGCACATGAAAGTTTTGAAAATGATGAAACTGCCAAACTTATGAATGAAAAATTTATAAATATTAAAGTTGATAGAGAAGAAAGACCAGATTTAGATTATGTTTTTCAAAAAAGCTTATCAATACTAACAGGAGCACAAGGTGGATGGCCATTATCAATGTTTTTAGATGAAAATGGTGTACCTTTTACTGGTGGTACATACTTTCCCCCAAAAGAAATTCAAGGAAGACCGGACTTTAAAAAAGTCTTGAATAATGTTTACAATGTTTACAAAGAGAATAGAGAAAAAATCTTAGCTCAAGCCCCTCAAGTAAAAGATATTTTTTCAAAAATTAATCAAAGATCTGCAGTTTTAAACCAACCTCTGGAGCCATTCGTTGAAAAAATTATTAATTATTTAGATGAAAGTAACGGCAGCTTTAAAGGAGCTCCAAAGTTTCCACAATTTTATTTATTTGATGCAATGTTTTATTTTTATTTGAAAACTAAAAATAATAATTATTTTAAACCTGTTGAAACTTTACTCACTAACTTATGCTCAAAAGGAATTTATGATCATCTTGATGGGGGAATATCAAGGTACGCTGTAGATGAAAAATGGATAATTCCTCATTTCGAGAAAATGCTCTATGATAATATTCAGTTTATAGATCTTTTGACTAAATTTTATCAAAATACAAAAAATAATTATTTTAAAGATAAACTTTTACAAACCATTCATTATTTTAATAATGATTTTAAAAATAAAGAAAAATTATATGGTTCAGCATATGATGCTGACAGCGAGGGTGTTGAAGGTAAATATTACGTTTGGTCATATGAAGAATTAAAAAATCTTTTAAAAGAAGATATTAAATTACTAGAAAACAAGTACGAAATTTCGGAGAATGGTAATTTTGAAGGTAATAACATTTTGGTGGAAAAAAATTTAATACCTGACGAAGATAAAAATAACCTAGACCAAATAAAAAATAAATTACTTAATATTAGAAGAAAAAGAGTAAAACCATTTTTTGATGATAAATCTCAAACTGATTTAAATGCATATATGCTCCAAGTTCTTCTCAAAACTTCAGTGCATTTAGATGATGAAGATTTAAAAAATAACACAATAGAAACAATTGAAATATTAAATACAAAATTGCATCAAAAAATTATTCATTGTTATGAAAATAAAGAAATAGAAACTTTCCTTGAAGACTATGTATATTATGCTTTACTCATGATAACACTATATGAAGTTAATGCTGACAAAAAAGCTTTAGAAAAATCAATAAAAATAATGAATGATACTTGGGAATTATTCTTTAATAAAGAAACACAGCTATTCCAGAAAAATATTATTAAAGATAATGATTTGTTTGCAAGTCCACTAGACTTAAACGATAGCAATATACCAAATGGTAATAGTGTTTATTTGCTAATTTCAAATAAATTATATTCAATTACAAATGATAAAATATGGTCTGAAAGAAATGAGGTTCTTAAAAAATCATTTCATCAGGTTTTAAACTCTTATTATTCACAAATGTTTAGCTTTATTAAAACCCTAGATATTTGCGATAATAGCTTATCATTCACATTCAGTGGAACATCCCAGTCTATTAAGGAAATACAGCTTTATTTACAAAAAGAATATCTAGGAGTTGCAACATTTGTTTACCAATTAAATAATGATACAAAACCTAGTGTTATTGTATGTAAAAACCAAACTTGTTCTAACAAATTAACTAACATAAACGAAGCTGTTGAATATCTAAGTAAGAGTTATTAAATCATTAATATGAATAAAGATTTTATAATAGATCATTTTAAATCTGGAATTAAGGAGCCTATAAATTCCAAAATAGGCGTTGAGCACGAAAAATTCCTATTCTATAAGAAGAATAATAAAAGAATTAACTATTCTACAATTAAAGATATTTTCAAAATTTTATATGAATTTGGTTGGAAACCATCCTACGAAGGTGAGAATGTTATAGCATTAAATAAAGATAAAAAGAGTATAACTTTAGAACCAGGTAACCAAATTGAGCTTGCAGGTGCTCAATTAAATAATATTCATGAAGTTTGCTCTGAAGCTAATAATTATTTGTTTGAACTTAAACAAGTTGTTGAAAAATTAGATTTAAAAATAATAAGTGCTGGATTTGATCCAATATCTAAGTTGTCTGAAATTCCAAATAATCCTAAAAAAAGATATGAAGTAATGACAAAGGATATGCCTAAAGGCGGACATCTCAGTTTAGATATGATGTATAGAACATCTGGGACACAGCTAAATCTAGACTACACGTCTGAAAATGATTTTATAAAAAAGTTTAAATTAGCAAATAGTTTAGTTCCGTTAAGTATCGCACTTTTTGCAAACTCATCAATAGTTGAGAAAAAAGATAGTAAATACTTATCATACCGATCAAAAGTATGGCAAGAAACATCAAGGGGTGGCCTTCCAGAAATTTTTTTAGAAAATGTTGATTTTGAAAAATATGCTGAATTTGTAATGGATTATCCAATACTGTTTATAAAAAAAAATGATAAATATTTATCTGGTAAAAATTATAAATTTTCTGATTATATGAATGGTAATATTCAAGAAATAAATAAATCTTTACCAAGTATTGACGATCTTGGATTGCATTTAAGTACTATATTTACAGAAAATAGATTAAAACAATATATCGAATTAAGATCTATGGATACTTGTGGTTGGGACTGTATCTGCGCTGGCCCTGCTTTTTTTACTGGTCTTTTATACGGTAATTTAGATGAAGCATTAGAGTTTATTTCAAAATGGGAAAAGAAAGATTTATTGAATGCGTATAAAGATGCACCAATGAAAGGACTTAATACAAATTTAATGGGTAAAGATATGATTTATTGGATCTCTAACTTGTTAAAAATTGCTAAAAAAGGCTTAGAAAATAGAGATTTTATTGGAAAAAGCGGTACAAACGAAACTAAATACCTGGAACATCTAAATAATATTATCAATAATAAAGAAACAGTTGCCAGTCATGTTATAAATAAATTCTCTAAATTTCAAAATTTAGAAGATTTATATGACAAATAAAATAATAGGCATACAAGGCGATAAATTAGATAAAATTAATATATCTTCTGATACATCAATATTTTTAGCCCATGAAGCTCAGAAACTGGGATATAAAATATTTTATTATACTCCTTCAAACTTATCCATCATCAAAAATAAAACATATGCAAATGGAGTATTTGTAAAATTAAATTATGAAAGAAAAAAATTTTATAAAGTTTATAAAAAACAAAAAATAGATATAGATAAAATTAAATTTATTTTAATTAGACAAGATCCACCTTTCAACTCAGAATATTTAATTACTACTCTTATTTTGGATGATCTAAAAAAAACAAAGGTGATAAATAACCCGGTGGCAATTAGAAACGTATCAGAAAAATTATATTCGAAAAAATTTATAAAATATATGCCAGATACAATATTTTCAAATAATATTGATGAAATTAGAAAATTTTTTAATAAAAATAAAAATATGATTATGAAACCCATTAATGGATATGGAGGGAATCAAATTCATCTAATTA
Source organism: uncultured Pelagibacteraceae bacterium (assembly GCA_902580535.1). Classification (GTDB taxonomy): domain Bacteria; phylum Pseudomonadota; class Alphaproteobacteria; order Pelagibacterales; family Pelagibacteraceae; genus Pelagibacter. Next base: position 14,974 of record CACHKZ010000001.1, read on the forward strand.
AGAATAAGTTTAATAAAAAATTAATTACAAACTTTCTAAAAAAAAATGGACATTCAATGTTTCAAAAGTTTTTAAAAAATATATCTAAGGGAGATAAAAGAGTTTTTATAATAAATGGCAAAGTATGTGGTGCAATTTCAAGAGTTCCTAAGAAAGGCTCATATTTAAGTAATATGAGCAAAGGTGCTGTACCAAAACTTACTAGTCTTACTAAAAAAGAAATTAGGATTTCAAAAATTATTGGCAAAAGATTAAATAAAGATAATATTTATTTTGCTGGGATAGACTTTATAGATCAGCAGTTAAATGGAGATATTAATGTTACCTCCCCTACTGGATTAAAAACATACTACGACCTATCTAAAATAAATCTTGCTAAGACATTTTGGAAAGGTTTAAAAGCTTGAATAAATTATCTGATCAAAAAAAAGGATCATTGCTAGCTTTCGTGGCTGTAATGTTCATAACACCTGACTCACTTTTAATTAGACTTTCTACCATTGAAACTTGGGGAATGCTTTTTTATAGAGGTATAATCCCTTTTTTTCTAGTTTTTATTGGTTTGTTATTATTTTATAAAAAAAATTTCATAAACGCATTTTTTAAGGTTGGCACTGTTGGCATATTTTATGCTATCAGCTTTTCAATATGTAATATTACCTTCATAATATCTATTCAAAATACAAATGTAGCTAATACCCTGATCATGATTGCGTTAGCGCCAATGATATCTGCAATTTTAGGTGCTATTTTTTTAAAAGAGATACCTAGTAAAGGAACCTGGATAGCTATTTTTATAACATTTTTTGCTGTTTTATTCATATTCTATGACTCAATTAAAATAGGAAATCTCTTTGGAAATATTATGGGATTTGTTACCGCTGCAGGATTAGCAGTCAACGCTGTGCTGATAAGATATGCTAAAGACAGAGATCTTTTGCCATCTGCTGTCATGGGAAAATTAGGAGTTGCTGTTTTTGCCTTCTTTTTTGTAGAAAATTTCAATTTAATCGGATCTGATCAGATTTATATACCTTTGATGTGTATAGTTTGTGTAGCTCTTCCATTTGTTTTAGTAACAATTGCACCTAGGTTTATTCCTGCTGAGGAAGTGAATTTGTTTTTCTTACTTGAAACTATAATTGGCCCAATTTGGGTTTGGTTGATTATAAAAGAGCAACCAACTTTAGAGACCATAATTGGGGGGATTATAATTATAACAACTATAGCCATCCACTCTTTTTTAAAACTTAGAGAACCTCAAAAAATTAATAATTAATTTCTTGATTTAATATTAAATCATCCATAGATAGCGAAATTATGGATAAGATATTAAAAAACTCATGGGCCCTTTTTACAGGTATGGGACTAATTATGTTAGCCCACGGTTTCCAAGTTTCCTTGTTAGGAGTAAGAGCCGTACATGAGAGTTTTAGTATAACGGCTACAGGGTTTATGTTAACGGGATATTTTGTTGGGTACTTTATTGGTGCACGAACAGTACCTATCCTTGTTTCAAGAGTAGGTCACATAAGAGTATTTGCGGCTTTTGCTTCAATTGCATCAATAGTCGTATTAGTTCACTCAATTGTAATAAATCCTTTAACTTGGTTTGTACTTAGAGTTTTTTCAGGATTTTCTATGGTTTGTCTTTATACAATTGCAGAAAGTTGGTTAAACGATAGGGCAAGTAATAAAAATAGAGGAAGTGTTTTATCAATTTATATGATTGTACTCTTTAGTTCTATGGCAATAGGAATGTTTTTTTTAAATTTTAGTAGACCTGAAAACTTTCAACCTTTTATCTTAGTTTCATTATTTATGTCTTTATCGCTTGTTCCAATTCTACTTACAAAAAAGAAAGCTCCAAAATTTAAAAAAATTATTGGTATGAAAATTAAAGAACTTTATGAAGCCTCCCCGTTTGGTATGGTAAGCGCTGTTTTGTGTGGTGTTTGTCATTCAGCAATGTTTGCATTAATTGCAGTGTATGCTGCAGCAATGAATTTTAGCATATTTGAAATATCTTTTGTAACTTTTCTAGTTGCAATTTCTGGTGCTATCTCACAATGGCCAATTGGAAAACTATCTGATATTTATGACAGAAGGACAGTAACTGTTTATTCTACTTTTGCTGCAGCTTTTTTTGCGCTATGTGCAATTTTTTCTGTAGGGACAATGCATTTGCCCGATGGATTAGCAAGTTCAAAGTTTTGGTTTTATGTGTTTACAGGTTTATATGCATTCTTTAGTCTTCCAATGTTCGCGCTAATATTTGCGCACACAAATGATTTTGTGGCTAAAGAGAAATTTGTTTCTGCAGGTGCTGGTTTACAATTTGCTTTTGGTATGGGAGCTATGAGTGGTCCATTTTTGTGCTCCTTGTTTATGGATTTTGTTGGCGAAAATGGCTATTTTATTTTTTTGATCATATTCCATATTTTGATAGGTATGTATGGTGTCTATAGAATGAGAGTAAGAGAAGTTATTGAAAACCCTGAGTCTCAGTTTACACCTTTGCCAACAACAATTACGCCAATCGGTTTAGAATTAAACCCAGCAACTGAACCTATCGAAGAACCATCAAAATCAGATTCAAATAATATAAATGGGACTAAGGAAGTCACAAACACTTTAGGGTAATTCTCAATAAAATTAATAATTAATAAAACAATTAATATCCTAGATCAGGGTCCACTTGATTAGATAGTTTTTTTTTATCGATAAATAGTTTTAAATTATTAAAAAACTTATCTAAAACCATTTCTATATATTTTCCTTTGCTATCTGACGATATGTGAGGTGTAATTACCAAATTTGGAGTATCCCAGAATTTAGAATTTCTATTTATAGGCTCTTCTGAAAAAACATCTAAAATTGCTCCAGAAATTTCATTTTCTGTTAATTTTTTTTGTAGATGCTCATAATCCATTACAGATTGACGTCCAATGTTAACTATTCCACATGAATTTTTTAAAACATCCAATCTTTTCTTATTTATTAATCCTTTTGTTTCATTAGTTTCTGGAACTGCTAAATAAAGAAAGTCAGCTTCGGGTAAGACTTTATCGATTTTATCATATGTTAAAACTTTTGAGCATCCTTCAACTTTTCTACCTCTTCTATTTATACCAATTACATTTGCTCCTAACGAACTGATATGTTTAATCATTGACCCTCCTAATGATCCAGTGCCGACAGCCAAAACTGTTTTATTCTCAATTGGGTTGCTTAATAAAGTTACAAACTCTTTTTTTCTCTGATTAGTAACTATTTTTGTTATATGGTTTTGAAGCATCAAAATACTCATCAAACCAAATTCTCCTGCTTTTTTTGCGTGTATCCCGCTACTATTTGTTAAAACCAAATCTTTTTTAATCCAGTCAAATGGATAAAGATGGTTAACACCAGCTGAAACAATATGAATCCATTTTAAATTTGGTGCTATTTTACCTAAATCATTTGTTGGAAAGTCCCATGCAAGTAAGATATCTGTATCCTTCATAGAAGACTCCCAATTGTCATCATCCCAATCAACCAAATATGTTATTTTATCTTTTATCTCAGGATATTTATTAAGCTTGCTTTCAAACAAATCTTTTGGAACGCTACTATTTATTTCACCTTCTAAGTCACAAGGTAGAGAACCCTTTTTCCAGTGATTATTTCTTATATGGATTTTAATTTTACCTTTAGTCATATTTAATTTAAATATACTAAAATAAAACAAAGTAGAATAATGAATAAAGAAAACGCAAGTAAACTGTGGAAAATGATACAGGAAGCTGGCGATTATTTGGGGTGCTAGTGGGACAACCTACTTCACACTACCTCACACTACTTAACAATAGTTATGCAGGTAATTAAAATTTCATTAAAAATAATACGCTTAAAGACTCATCAATTTAAGTAAAAAACTATGCCACAGACTAGGCCAGATTTAGATAAATCAAATAGTTAATTCAAGAGATTTTTGGTAAGATACTAATATGAATAAGATTTTATCTATAACAATATTCTCCTTGTTATTTAATTTTAATACTTATGCTGAAAAAATACCTGATGAATATAAATTAAAAGATATAGGATCAGGACAAAAAAAATTAGATGTTAATTTTTTATGTGTAAGCAAAAAAGATAAAAAAGATAAAATTAGATACTCTTATAAAAAATATAAAATATCATCAGATAACACAGTGCTTATAAGATTGGCGTATGATGATGAGTACAAGGTTTTCTTAATTCCGATTAGTCCAATTATCAAATATAAGAATTTAAAACATGAAAACTTAAAAAAAAATGAGGTTCTTGTCGATTATACTATATTGGGTGATTACCAAGGTGAAATATGGGTTGATAGAATAGTATTCGTTGATCCAAAAAATAAAAATATACCTTATTATTTATTTCAAGATATTTTTACATTAACTAAAGAAGAATTGATAAAATTTAATGATTTATATGAATATTCTTGGATGGAAATAGATAATGAAGATTTTTTTTTTAAAAAAACTGTAAGAAAAAAAATAATGAAAGAATTTATTAAAAGAAATAATGATTTTCATAAAATTATAAAAGAAAGTTTTGATGAATCAGATAGTCCAACTTTAGAAGAAATTATTCAACCAGAATATAAAAATAGGTTAACTCAACTGAATTCTTTAGTTCAAATGACTGGTGAGCCAACTTACACCACTTACGAATGTTCTAAAAAATAAAAATATTATTTTTTGTAAAACTATGCCACAGACTATGCCAGATTTAGATAAATCAAGTTTTGAGGTAATATGAACAAAGAAAACGCAAGTAAACTCTGGAAAATTATTCAGGAAGCTGGCGATTATTTGGAAGGACAGCTTCCAGAACATCCTAACCATCCTAAAGGACGAAACCCATACGCTCATGTTGCAATTTGTGTAAAGAGTAAATTTAATGCAAGTTATAAAGATATTGAGGATAAAAGATTTGATGAAGTAGTAAATTATATTAACTTTTTAAGAGAAAATCCTAGTTAAACTAAGATTTAATTATACTTAAAAATGATTCAACATCAGATGGGTCTGTGTTCCATGCGGTAACTAACCTAACTGCTTTATTCTCCCATTCTTCATCGTTAATTTTGTAACCATGCGAATTAAATTGATCGATTATATTTTTTGGTATTTTAACGAAAACCTCGTTTGCATCTGTTGGGAAAGCTAATTCAATATTTTTATGCAACTGCAAACCTTGGCTTAACTTTTTGCCCATAGCATTTGCATGTTTTGCATTTTTTAACCATACTTCATTTGTTACATAAGCATCTAATTGTGCTGATACAAAACGCATTTTTGATAATAAATGACCAGCTCTTTTCATCAAAAAAGGTAAATTACCGACTAAATCTTTATTAAAAAATATGATTGCTTCAGCTGCGAAACATCCATTTTTTGTAGCACCGAATGACAGAACATCAATACCAGATTTCCAAGTCATTTCTGCTGGAGAACAGTTTAATGAAACTAAAGCATTTGCAAACCTTGCACCATCCATATGGATATTTAGTTTATGTTTATGGGCAACTTCTGATATATTTTTTATTTCATCTAATTGATAAGCCACACCTGTTTCACAAAGTTGTGTAATGCTAACTGATGAAGGCTGAGTGTGATGAACAATTCCTTTGCCAGATATGCTATCATCTAACTCTTTAGGAATAATCTTGCCATTAATTCCATCAAGATTAACTAACTTTGCTCCTCCAGTATAAAATTCAGGTGCTCCACATTCATCTACATTTATATGAGAAAGCCTATGACAGTAAATATTTCCAAAAGGGGGTGTCATAGTTGATAAAGCTAAGGCATTCGCAGCAGTTCCTGATGCTGTTGGAAAAACTATTACCTCTTTTTCAAAAATCTCTGAAAATTTATTTTGCAGATTCTTTGACAATTCATCGTTACCATAAGGAGTTCTATCTACATCATTAGCTTTAAGAATTGCATCTAAAACCTCTGGACAAGCACCAGTAACATTGTCCGATGCAAATTTTACTCTTTCTCTTTTTGTTTTAATTTTTGCCACAATTATTGCTTTGGAAAATAGTCTTTTAATTCACCTTCTCGGTATACATCAGCCGTGCAACAGTGTAATCCACCTCCGAATGCATAAGCATCTCTTAATTCAATAGGAAGAACTTCCATTCCCAATTTATCAAGTTGTTCTGCTTGATATATTTCACTTTTTTCAACACATACAGTTTTTGAGTCTAAAACTAATACATTCATTGATAACCAAGTTGATGAATAACATAAGGGTGGTGGTTCGTTATGTGCTGGTTGAGCACTATCAACTATTTTCCATCCATTATCCTCAAATAATTTTCTTTGTTCTTTAGGCAGTCTTCTTTGAGGATTATTAATAATCAAGCCCTCCTTTATAGGTGTAAAAGTTGCATCTATATGAATAGGATAAGGGTCACCTGGAAAATTAACAGCATGTACTCTGTGATCTTTATAATGTCTTTTTAACCAATCAATTCCTTTTAAATTTGTTGTAAAACCGTGTTGAACAACTAAATCCTTACCAAATCTCAAAACATCAGCAGCATCAAATAATGGCTCCTCTTCAGTTGTTACAAAATATTTTTTTTCAGTCCATTCCAACCTTTTTTGAATACCAATTTTATCTGAAAGATAATCTTTACGATAATCGGCATCTGTTAATCTTGGCTTTGGTGCAGATTCATGTCTCATATTGGGATCAGAATTATAATATTTCTTCAACAAAGGTCTGTAGCATAGATATTCAAACCATCTACACCTATAACTCATTGTTGCTTCTAGGATTTCATTACCAACAGTCAATAACACATCTCTTGGAGGCATACATCCAAACATTGTTTCTGCTTCCCAATCTGGTGTAGATGTTTTTTGATTGAAATCAATAGGGTCTGGTCTATCAACTTTAATTCCTCTTTTTCTTAAAATATCTGAGAAATCATCTAAAAGTTGATTTGCTTTATCTACAGTATCTTTTGTGCGTGGTCCAAATTGACCTCTCATATCGCTATCTTCAGGAACCTTTGCGTCTAATGCTGGCTCAGGAGCTGGAATGCATGTACCATCTGCTTTTCCTACTATAACATGTTTTAATGGATCCCACTCATTCCAACTATTAACAATTATTTTTTCATCACTCATATTAATTTAAACCGATAAATCTTCTATTGGATTGTATTATTAAACTATAATAGAAAATTGACATAAAAATAAAAAATCCACCAATTATAGTATTTGTCGATGGCACTTCATTAATTCCAAGCCATGGCAACCATACCCAAAAAATACCACCTATAACTTCAGTTAAAGATAGCAAAGTTAGATCTGCTGCAGGAATACTTTTAGATCCAATTGAATATAATATTAAACCCATGCAAACTAAAGTTCCATGGGTTGCAAATAAAGCTTCATTTTTACCAGTAGATAAAAAGCTTGCGCCATTACTCATAAGTATTAACGCAGAAAACAAAAAACAAAATAATCCAGCCAATGCAACAGTAGTAAATTTTGGTGTTTCTTTTCTCCATCTAAGTGAAACTGAAAATATTGAGAAACCTAATGCAGAAATAAGTCCTAACACTAATCCAGCCAAAGTATTTTTTTCTGAATTGTCAAAAGCCATTATACAAATACCAACCGCAGCTACTATTATTGCAACCCACACCGTTAAAGAGATTTTTTCTTTTAGGAACAAAAAACCTAACAAAGCAGTTATAAATGGCATTGCAGCAAGACAAAGCAATGTTATAGCTGCAGTAGTATTAGTTATAGACCATATGAACGTAATCATTGCAGTTCCTAAGCCAATTCCTCCTACAAAACCAGATATACCTACTTTAAAATAATTCTTATAAAAGTTTTTTCCTTCTTCAAGAAATAAATACATATTTAATAAAAGAAAAATGACTAATCCTCTAGTAAATAAATATTGCCATGGAACTGTCTCCGGCTGATCGATGTGCCTTACAACATAAGGGCCAAATGACCAGAAAATTCCAGCTATTAGGACAATTGGAATGGCTACTTTAGGATTTTTTAAATCAAGCATGTGCTATTTTTTTATTTAAGAAGTAAGAAAATATAAATATAAATTTACATAATAACAATCAAATAAAATTTAAATTAATGGATATTAATATTTTAAAATTAGCTTCAGATACTAAAAATAACAAGTATATTGGAAACTGTACTCATTCAACAAAGTTCAAAAGTCAGATTTGTGGAGACGAGATTGAAATTTTTTTAATTATAAAAGATAATATGATTAAAGATTTTACCTATCAATCTCAATCTTGTATATATTGCAATGCGTCAGCTAATATAGCTTCAAAAAATTTTAAAAGGAAAAGTAAAAGCAAAATTAAAAATTTTTTAAAATTATTAGAACAGTTTAATGATAAAGAAAACATTTTATTTCCTAATGAATGGAAAGATTTTAAAAAAATTTTTAATAAAAAAAATTTTGCTAGGAAAGATTGTATAACATTGCCAATTAAAGCTTTAAAAAAAATAATTTAATAAATGACAAAAGATAAAATTTATAAGTCACTTTTGGCAGCTTTTTTTTCTACAATAACAATTGGGATTTTAACATTATTAACATATAAGACCAATTTTGGTCTTTTTTTAATTGCTTCATTTGGATCTTCAATGGTTCTTTTGTATGGCTATCCTGAAAGCCCTTTTGCTAAACCAAAAAATATATTATTTGGTCACCTAGTTACTTCTGCTATTGGAATTTTATTTTATAATTACATTCCCTTACCTATTTATATTTTGATACCTTTAGCTGTAGGTTTTGGAGTTGGATTAATGATATTTTTAAATGTAACTCATCCACCTGCAGGTGGAAACCCCATTATAGTCATATTAGGGTCAGTATCGTTTGAATATCTTTTGTCCCCAATATTAACTGGATGTCTGATAATAATAGTATTTGGAATTCTTCTAAATAAATTTGTTGCTCAAAAGAAATATCCTTAACATTTACTATTCATTTGATTGATGTTCCAATTGTGCTAGACTTAGTTTAGAAAATATCTATAGAGAGATTTTAAACTTAAATATTAGGAGATAAAAATGAAAGTACTTTGTGTGTTATATGATGATCCTAAAGGCGGTATGCCTAAGTCTTATGCCTTATCAGATCTTCCAAAACTAGAAAAATACCCAGATGGAATGACTTTACCAAGTCCAAAAGGTAGAGATTTTACACCAGGAGAATTGTTAGGCTGTGTATCTGGAGAGTTAGGATTAAGAAAATTTTTGGAAAGTAATGGCCATGAGTTAATTGTAACAAATAGTAAAGATGGAGAAGGATGCGAGGCTGATAAACATATTGTAGATGCGGATATAGTGATCTCTCAACCTTTCTTCCCTTATTATTTAACTAAAGAGAGAATTGCAAAAGCAAAAAATTTAAAAATGGCAGTCACTGCAGGAATTGGGTCAGACCACGTAGATCTACAAGCAGCAATGGATAATAAAATTGATGTTGTAGAGGTCACATTCTGTAACTCAAGATCAGTTGCTGAACATATTGTAATGATGATTGTATCTTTGGTGAGAGATTATCATAATCAACACAGAATAGTTAATGAAGGCGGTTGGAACATTGCAGATGCTGTGCAAAGATCCTATGACGTTGAGGGAATGCATATTGGAACGGTTGCAGCTGGAAGAATTGGACTTGATGCTTTGAGAAAAATGAAACCTTTTGATGTGCATCTTCACTACTTTGACAGACACAGATTGCCTGAGTCTGTTGAAAAAGAGTTAAATTTAACTTTTCATGAAACAGTAGAGTCGATGGTTAAAATTTGTGATGTGGTAACTATAAACTGTCCACTACACCCTGAAACAGAAAATTTATTTGATGATAAAATGATTAGTAAGATGAAAAAAGGTGCATACATCGTAAATACTGCTAGAGGTAAAATTTGTAACAGAGACGCTATTGCTAAAGCATTAAAAAGTGGTCAACTAAGTGGGTACGCTGGAGACGTATGGTTTCCACAACCAGCACCAAATGATCATGTTTGGAGAACGATGCCAAATCATGGAATGACGCCTCATACTTCTGGAACTTCTCTTTCAGCACAAGCTAGATATGCTGATGGTGTTAGAGAGATTTTAGAATGTTTTTTTGAAGGTCGTGAAATACGTAACCAATACTTAATTGTAAAGGATGGACAATTAGCAGGTATGGGTGCACATTCTTATAGTAAAGGAAGTGCTACTGGGGGTTCTGAAGAAGCGGCAAAATATCAAAAAAAATAGAGTTTTAAATACAAATCATTAAAGGTAAGCTATGAATAAAATAGATAGCTACCTTTAATGAAAAAGTTTTTATCAATAATTTTCTTATTACTTTCTTCGACTAGCTTTGCGAATTCACCAAATTTTGAAAAAGCATATTTTGCTGGTGGGTGTTTTTGGTGCATGGAAGAATCATTTGAAAATATTCTAGGTGTTTCAAAAGTTATTTCTGGTTATTCAGGTGGCACTACAGAGAATCCAACTTATAAAGAAGTCACATATGGAAATACAGGCCATTTTGAAGTTATTGAAGTAATATTTATTCCAGAAGTGGTTAGCTATGAAAAACTTTTAGAAGAATTCTGGGTAAATATCGATCCATTTGATTCTGCAGGACAGTTTTGTGACAAAGGATATAGCTATAGATCAGTAGCATTTTATCAAAATGAGAAACAAAAAGATTTAATAGAAAATAGTATTAAGGAAATAGAAAAAAAATTTAAAAAAAAAGTCGTAACCTACGTTAGAGAATTTGAAAAATTTTATAAGGCAGAAGCTTTCCATCAAGATTATTACCAAATAAATTTTGTTAATTATTTAAGATATAAAAAGGCGTGTAGGCGTGAGGCAACATTAAATAATATTTGGGGGTCTTAAAGTGACGATAATCAGCAAATATGTAGCTTTAAAAAATTATATTCCAACTGGCTTACCAAAAGAAACTGATTTTGAGATAAAATCAAAAGAAATATCAATTAATAAGGAAAAAAATATATTAGTCTCAAATTCGTGGATATCAGTTGATCCGTATATGAGAGCAAGAATGACCGAAAGAAAAAATTATAAACCACCATTTAAAATCGGTGAGGAAATGGAAGGTTATGCAATTGGCAAAATAGAGATTTCAAATGATAAAAGTTTTAATGTTGGAGATTTAGTATTTAGCAGCCAGGGTATGAGAGACAATTTTGTTTGCAATGCTGATAAACTAAAAAAACTTAAAGCTATTGACATGCCCATACAATCTTATTTAGGTCCTCTTGGCATGACAGGACATACTGCTTATATCGGACTATTTAAACATGGAGAATTAAAAGCTGGGCAGACAGTTTTAGTATCTTCAGCTGGAGGCAGTGTTGGTTCCACAGTTTGTCAAATTGCGAAAAATCTTGGTTGTAAAGTTATTGCTAGCACAGGTTCCGATGAAAAAGTTGATTGGTTAAAAAACGAACTAAAAGTTGATTATGCTTTCAATTATAAAAAAGTAGAAAACCTTGTGTTACATTTAAAAGAAATATGTCCTGATGGATTTGATCTTTATTTTGATAATGTTGGAGGTGATTTTTTGGAGTCCGCAATTTTCCAAATGAAAAATTTTGGTCGTATAGTTGTTTGTGGTAGAATTTCTCAGATGAATGTAACAACACCAGGATCTGGAATAAAGAATATGGCACACGTACTTGTTAAAAGACTGACCATTAAAGGATTTTTAATATTTGATCATGAAAATGAAAGAGAGCCATTTGAAACTGATATGTTGAAATGGTTATCCGAAGGTAAAGTAAAATTTAAAGAAACTATTTATACAGGAATTGAGAGTGCCCCAAAATCATTTATAGATTTATTAAAGGGAAAGAACACTGGTAAAATGCTTGTCAAAATTTAGTTAAAAAATTTATGACAATATGAATCCTTTATAATGATAAAAACCTTTCCTTTGCTATTTATACTATTGTGGTCATCTGCATTTATATCAGGTGATATTATAGTTCAGAGCGCATCTCCATTTGCAGCGCTTGCTTTTAGATTTGGAATTGTAACTATAGGTTTTTTTTTATTTGCACTATTTAAAAAAGAAATAATTTTTACAAAAATAAGACATGTCCTAGAAAGCATTACTACAGGTGTATTGTTTCATGGATTGTATCTTGGTGGTTGTTGGTACGCCTTTCATGTGGGAGTTCCTGCAAGTGTAGTTGCATTAATTGTTACTCTTCAACCTATTTTAACAAATTTATTATCAGGACCAATTTATAAGGAAGTTATTGGATGGAGACAGTGGATTGGTATAATTTTTGGATTTGTTGGTTCTTTATTGGTACTCGGAATTGATTTCGGAAATGAGTTTCCCAAAGATGGAATTATCACTTGTTTTATTGCCCTTGCAGCAATCACTACAGGGACATTATGGCAAAAAAAATTAAGTGGGAATGTTCCTTTATCAGTAAATAATGGTTTTCAAGCATTTGGTGGCTGTGTTTTTAATCTTATTTTAATATTTTTTTTAGAAACTCCATATATTAACTTTTCAACAGGTTTCATATTAGGAATGATACATCAGATTGTACTGGTGTCTTTTGGAGCTTTTACAATTTTAATGTTTTTAATAAAGGCAGGTTCAGTAAGTAAGACTTCAACATTATTTTTTCTTGTTCCTCCTACAACAGCTGTCATGGCTTATTTATTTCTGGGAGAAAAACTATCAAATATAGATGTAATAGGTTTTGTTTTAGCAACTATAGGTGTTTATATTGCAACAAGAAAGTAAATGAAAATTATTTATTTTTTTAAAAAGTTTTACAAACCTTTTATTCTAACTTATCTTTTTTTTTCTATTGGTATAAGTTTCTATCCATCTTTTGAATTTTATTCATTTAAAGGACAATTATTAATTTTGGCTGTATCTTCCTTTAATGGTTTTCTAGGCTATTATGTTAAAAAATTATAATACGTAAGGCTCAGGTCTAGCATTACTTTTTAAAACTCTCTCAACATCAAAAACACTTATATCTATTGATTGGTAGCTGCCAGTTGTTATTAACTCAGTTAGTGCTCTACCAATACCTGGTGCCTGCATTAAACCTCTGCCTGTAAATCCAGAAGCTAAATAAACATTTTCATACTTTGGATGTTTTCCAACAACTGCATTGTTGTCTAACTTATTGCAATCATAAAATCCTGCCCATCCTCCTGTTAATTTAAGTTCTTCAAAAGCAGGTACTCTTTTTGCTAGAGCAGGCCAAACTAATTCCTCAAAATCATTCCATGCTGGTTCTAAATCTTTTGCATCAAACACAGATAACGGTGAGCCAGCTAAAAATTCCTTTCCCTCTGGTCTCCAATAAACACCTGTAGTTAAGTCTCCAGTCAATGGCATATCAGGAAAATGTTTAGGACATTTGACTCTAAAAACTGTATGTTTTTGTGGTTCTACTGGGATATCCGATAACAGTTCTTTTGTCCAACAACCTGCTGCAGAAATAATTGTTTTTGCATTCAGTTCAGATAAATCTTTAACTTCACCTTTTATAAATTCAGCACCAAGCTCTATAGCCTTACTTTTTAATGCGCTATGAAACATAAAAGGATCTATCCATCCCTCACTTTTGTTATCAGTGTATGTGGCTGTTTCTATTCCTTCATTATTTATATATGGAAAAATTTTATTTAATTCAGAGCCCTTAATATTTTTTGTGCCAGCATCACACTCTTTATGATTCTCTAAAGCTCTGTATTGTTCCTCTGCGTGTTCTGGTCCAAACATCAATAAGTATCCATTTGGAACCATGCTAGCTGTTGGGTTTGGATTTTTTTGTGTTTTAAGTAATTCAGGGATTTTAAAAATAAACTCTCTAGCAAATTTACCTAAAAGAATATTTTCTTTTTGATAAAATTGTCTTCTAAAACCACCTAATGAAAGTGGAAATGAGGCAGTCTTATAAGTAGGGTCTCTCTCAATTACCTTTACTTTTCGCCCTTCCAAAGACATAAAGTAAGCCGTAGCAGCACCAATAATACCTCCACCAACTATAACTACATCATCCATTTACTCTAATATATACTATTTTTTTTGCATTAACCACATTGCATCTTGGCTTAAGAAGTAAATTTTGCCATTTGAAGGGTGGACTTGGATATCTCTTATTCTTCCAATTTTATTTTTAAAAATAATTTCTTCCCTAACGTTAGATAAATCATTAAATATTAATTTTCTTAAAGACTTGTCTTTTAGTGAAGTTATTAAGGCATGACCATTCCACTCTTCAAACTCTTTGCCTTTATATATAGTTATCGCACTTGTAGCAATTGATGGCACCCAATACTGAATGGCTTTTGTGAAACCAGGTTTCCATTTCGGGCCAATTGGAATTCCAGAATAATTTTTTCCACCCCACCCAAGTATTTTCCATCCGTAATTTTCTCCTTTTTTAACCTCACCAAACCAGTCGCCACCTTTAGCACCATGGTTGCTTATGTAAACTTTTTCATCAAATGCAGATAACACCATACCTTGTGGATTTCTTATTCCTATTTGATAAATTTCTGGTAACCAATCTGATTTACCTTCAAACTTTGGATTATCATTTGGAATGCTCCCATCTAAATGGACTCTAATTATACTTCCAGGATGCTTTGATGCATCCTGAGCAATCATACCTTGCCCTCTTTCACCAGCAGAAGCGTAAATATAATTGTCCTTAATAGCTAGCCTTGAGCCAAAATGATATCCTGAGTCAATTGGTGGATTAGCCTGGAAAATATTTTTAAACACTAATTTTTTTTTATTTAATTCTGCTCTAGCTATCGATGTACTAGTTTTATAATTACCTCTGTCTTCAGTGTAAGAGACCCAAACAATATTATCTTTATGAATTATATCTAATAATCCTCCTTGACCATGAACCACAAAGTCAAGTTGATGATCCACTTCTTGTATTTGATAAGTTAAAATATCTACTATTTTTATTTTTCCACTTTTTTCTGTTACTATAATTTCATTATTACTAATAAAAGAAGATCCCCACGGAGAATCTAATTCTACTAATTTTTCTAAAACTATTTTCTCACAGTAAGATTTCGAAGTGAATAATAAAGTTAAGATTATAATTAAAAATTTAATTTTCACCTTAAGAAAGTTTTGATCTTCCTCCGTCAACAGCAATTATTTGTCCTGTTACCCAAGAGCTTTCTTCTGTAAGTAAAAATTTAGCAAGTGCTGCACCATCTTTGCCTTCTCCTAACCTCTTAAGTGGATGTGCTTTGGCTATTCCTTTTGCTAGAACTACATTTTTCAACATTGGTTCAGCTATTTTAGAATTTGTTAGACTTAGTGCAATACTGTTTACTCTTATGTTAGGTGCAAATTCTGCAGCTAAAGAAACTGTTAAACCTTCAATTGCTGCTTTGGTAGATGCAATAATTGAGTGATTTGTGAAACCTTTTTGAGCAGCTACAGTTGAAAATAAAACAATTGAACCATTATTTTGTTTTAGATTATCTTGGAATCCTTTAATTAAATCTACAGCCGAATAAAAATTTAGTTTCATACATTTATTAAAATCATTTTGTGTTGCCAATTTTAAGGGCTTTAGATCTATTGAACCAACACAATAAGCTAAACCCTTAATTTCTGGAATATCTGATTTTATCTTATCCGCAAATCCATCTTGCAAGACATCTGCAACAGTATATGGAGAGTTTAATTTTTCTGATAAATTTTTGAGTTGAGCTTCATCTCTGCCAACTAAGTGAATTTCTCTACCAGAAGAGTGCATTTGTTCTGCTAAATTAGATCCGATAGAACCTGTCGCACCGACAATTAGATATTTTTCTGCCATATAAATAATAATGAAATTATTTTTTATACTTGGAAATCAATTATTTCCATTAAAAAACCTTGACCGCTTCAAAAAAGACCACCTTTTTTTTATGTCGGAAGACTACCAATTGTGCACTTATGAGAGACATCATAAATTGAAGATTCTATTATTTTTGTCTTCGATGAGATCCTACGCAGATAGATTGAAAGACAACAAATTTAAACTCAACTATTCAAAGATCGATTCGAGTGATTTTAAAAAAGATTATACTAAAAAATTAGAATTAAGTTTAAAAAAAAATAAAATTAAGGAAGTCACAAGTTTTGAAATAGAGGATAAATTTTTTGAAACAAAAATAAAAAATTTTTTAAAAAAACAGAATGTAAAATGGAATATTTTACAATCTCCTATGTTTCTAGATAATCGCGAGGATTTTAAGAGATATTTATCAAAGACAAAAAAACCTTTTATGGCAAAATATTATAAAGATAAAAGAGAAAGATTAAATATTTTATTAAACAAAGATGGTTCACCCGAAGGTGGAAAATGGAGTTTTGATGAGGATAATAGAAAAAAATTACCAAAAAATATTTCCATTCCTAAACAACCAAGTATCAAAGAAAGTAGTCATACAAAAAATCTAAAACCTGTTATTCAAAAATTATTTAATAAACATCCTGGTCATACAGAAAATTTTTGGTTTGCTACTGAATATAAAGATGTTTTGAAAATGTTGGATTTTTTTATAAAAGAAAAGCTTAACTTATTTGGAGATTATGAAGATGCAGTCGATCAAAAAAATAATATTTTGTTCCATAGTGCACTTAGTCCCTATCTAAATTTAGGTTTAATTACACCTGATATTATTATGCAAAAAGTTATGAATTTTCATCATAGTAAAGGTGTAAGACTCAATTCCTTGGAGGGTTTTATAAGACAAATTATTGGTTGGAGGGAATTTATGAGAGGTATTTACCAAAATTATAATAAAGAAATGGAAAATGGAAATTTCTTTAAACATTCTAGAAAAATGAAACTTTCATTTTACAATGGCACTACTGGCTTAGATCCATTGGATCACTCTATTAAAAATGCTGATAAGTATGGATGGTCACATCATATTGAAAGATTAATGATATTATCAAACATAATGAATTTGTGCGAAGTTGAACCGAAATCAGTTTATAAATGGTTTATGGAAATGTTTGTTGACTCATCAGATTGGGTAATGGTGCCAAACGTCTACGGTATGGGATTGTTTAGTGATGGTGGTATATTCGCTACCAAACCTTACATATGTGGTTCTAGTTATTTTATGAAAATGATGGACTTTAAAAAAGGCAGTTGGTGCAATATTATGGATGGTCTTTACTGGCGATTTATAGATAGAAATAGAAAGTTTTTTTTAAAAAATCCTAGACTATCAATGATGGTGAGAATTTTTGATAAAATGAAGGAAGATCGAAAAAAATTAATCTTATCAGAGGCAGATAAATTTATTAAGACCAATACATATGGGAACTAAAGTATATTTTAACAATTCTTGTAATATTTGTAGGATGGAAATTAACCACTATAAAAAAATTGCTAATACTGATTTAGAGTGGATTGATATCACCAATAACGAAGATGCTGTAAAAATTACATCTAAATCTCAAAAAGAATTACTTAGAAGATTGCATATTATAGTTGATGGAGAAGTAGTTGGAGGAGCTAAAGCTTTTATTATTATTTGGTCAAAAATACCAAAATATAAATTTTTATCTAAAATTTTCTCAATAAAACCATTATTTTTTATTTTTCACTATCTTTATGAAATTGCAGCTTATTTTTTATTTTTAAAAAATAGGAATCAATTAAAATGAAGAAACAAAATTTACCAACTAAGATTTGTAAAGTTTGTAATCGTCCTTTTGCTTGGCGAAAAAAATGGAAACTTAACTGGGATAAAGTAAAATATTGTTCAAAGAAATGTGCGTCGAATAATTAATTACTGCGTTTTACTCTTTCTAGGATCCTTTAAGGATTTTAATATTTTTGATAATCCAGTAATTTTCAAACTGTAGTAAATTACATAAATCAAAGTAAGTCCTAAAGCCATTGTCGATAGAAAAACAAATATAGCTGTTAAAATTTTTTCTTGGAACCAATTCTCAACACCTGAATTAGAGTAATAAAGAATATTCCAAAACAATACAAAAATTAATTCATATACAATTATAATTTTAAACATAAACTTGATATAATTCTCATTATAATTAATACTATTCAATTCTTGTCGCATGTCTAAGTATTTTTATGTGATAAAACGTTAAATATAGATGAAAAAAGTAATTTGGATAACTGGTGGTGGAACTGGAATAGGAAAAGCAGTAGCAATTAAGTTTGCAAATCAAGGTTGGAAAGTTGCAATTTCTGGAAGAAGAGAAAATATTTTAAAAGAAGTTGAGGACATCAATCCAAACATCAAATCATTTCCTTTAGATGTAAATGATAAGGGAAAATGTTTCGAGATTATGAACAATATAAAAGATGAGTTTGGAGATATTGATATCTGTTTCTTTTCTACAGGCACATGGGATCCTAAAAAAGAAAGAGAAATTGATGTTGAGCAAATTGAAAAGGTTTTTAAGGTAAATTTTTTTGGAACCCTCAATTGTATTAAATCTGTTGAAGATCACTTTAGAAATAGGAGAAATGGAGTAATAACAATAGTTTCCTCTATTGCAGGTTACAAAGGGTTGCCAAATTCTACCGGTTATGGCCCATCAAAAGCTGCTTTAAATAATCTTGCCGAAAGTCTTTACTTTGATTTTGGAAGATACAATGTGAGAGTATGTTTAGTATCTCCTGGCTTTATAAAAACACCTATGACTGATAAAAATGATTTTAAAATGCCATTTCTTAAAACACCTGAATATTCTGCGGATAAAATTTATAATGGTCTAATTAATAGTAATAAATTTGAAATACATTTTCCAAAATCATTAACCCTGATATTAAAATTTTTTAAAATAATTCCAGACAGGTTGTATTTTTATTTAGTTAAAAAAATGACCAAATTACAAAAAAAATAGTTTTAGTCTTTAACAAACATCACTGTTAATTCTGCAACTTTAATTCCAAACTTTGTCATTTTCGCTCTATTGATCGCTACTCTTTCATCCTGCATGAAAATCCAATCATCAAACGTAATTTTAATTTCTCTTCCTTTTACAGGAACAAGTAACACATATTCAAATTTAAATGCAGGCCCATAAGAATATCCTTTTGCTGTTCCAACTACGTCTCCCGCAGTGCCCTCATAATTATGTTTGTCAATTTTATCTATGGTCCACTGTCTATTTTGAATTTCTCCATCATTCCAAATAAACTTTTCATCAAGTATTAATTGCTTACCATCCCATCTTCCATTCAAATCTGCAGAAAACTGTCGAGTAACTTTGCCTGATCTATTTTGTAAAATACCCCATGCTTTTACATTTCCAGATAAATACTCTTCGATTATCAGTCTTGGTTTTTGGTTTTTAAAATCTTCTGGTTTCATCCCTTGATTAGATGAACAATTTGTAATCAATACTGAGATTATTATCAATAAAAAATATTTTAATTTCATAAAGTTACTTTTGGAGAGCAAATTGTATTAAATCGATATTTTTGGATTTAAATCCAGCCTCGCAATAAGACAAGTAAAAATTCCACATTCTTTTGAAAGTGTTATCAAAACCTTGGGATGATATTTGATCCCACTTATCGAAAAATTCATCTCTCCAAATTCTCAGTGTATTAGAGTAATGTTCTCCGTAAGAATTACATTGCTCAAATTTAAGTCCTGATTTATTTGATAGAGAAACTAACTCATTTTTGCTTGGCAAAAAGCCACCTGGAAAAATATATTTTTGGATGAAATCAGTCTTATTTTTATACCTTTCGTAAATACTATCATCAATAGTAATTGCTTGTATGGCAGCTGTTCCACCATCTACTAGATTTTGCTTTATAGTATTAAAATAATTTTTTAAATAGTTATGACCAACAGCCTCGATCATTTCTATTGATGCAATTGAATTATATTTATTTCTAATATCTCTAAAGTCTAACATTTGTATGTTTATCTTCTCATTTAAACCGACTTTATGAATTCTTTCCTTGGAAAATTCATATTGTTTTTTAGAAATTGTAATACAATCTAATTTTACATCATAATTTTTTCCAATGTATTCTGCAAAGCCTCCCCAACCACATCCTATCTCTAGCATTTTGTCACCAGACTTAGGCTTTACTAAATTTGAAAGTTTCCTATATTTGTTGATTTGTGCTTTTTCTAAGTCATTTCCTTCTTCAAAGATTGCACTCGAATATGTTAATGTTTTATCAAGCCATAAGGAGAAAAACTCATTTCCTAAATCGTAATGTTTTCTTATATTTTCTTTACTTCTAGATTTATTATTTTTAATAAAAAAATTTTTGATTTTGTTAAATATTGCAATATCAAAGGATCCAGAAAATTTATGTATTATTTTTATATTTTTGGCAGCTAATTCTATTAGGTTGGTTAAATTTTTTGTTTCAAAACTGTTATCCATGTAAGCTTCTGCTAAACCGATGCTTCCATTTTTGATTATTTTTAGAGTAATACCTGGTTTATTTATTTTTAAATGAGCATGTAATCTTTCATTGCTATTTCCAAAATTATATTCTTTTCCATCATGATTGATTATCTTTAACGTACCATGTTTTATATATTTAAGTGAGCTAAAAACAATCTTGTCTGACAATTTATTCAAATTCATTTTTTTCTTCTGAAATATTATTTTTAATTCTTAACTTTTTCTTTATAAACTTTATTCCTTTTAACCATAATTTAAATGCTTCATAATGGATTGCGACAATAACTTTGAAGGTCATTAATGGGTGAAAAATATAAGAAAAGAACAAATTTTTGTTACTCAAATCTTTTGCGATACCGTCTTGTGATGCAAATAATAATTTACCCTCTTTATCAGATTGGTCTATTATAACTGATATTTTATCAGAAGGTTTGTTTACTCTAAATTTATAAATACACTCCATATCTATAAAAGGCGATACATAAAATTTTTTTGTACAACTATTTTTTATAGTCTCTGTATCTTGCGTTTTAAAAATATATGTATGCTGTTCACCAAAAGTATTTTTAACTTCATAGAAAATTGAAATTATTTTGTTATCTTTATTATATATAAAAAAAACACTTAAAGGATTAAATACATAACCAAAAATTCTTGGATAACACAGTATTTTAACTTTTACGTCTGTTTCATCAATACCAATATTTTTTAAATTATGTCTAACCCAATTTTTTAAAGATGTTCCATCTCGATTACCGTGATCTTTGTCAAAAAAACTTAAAATGTTGAATTTATTATAAGAAAATATTGCAATATTCTTATTAATTTTCTCTAAATCATCAAGATCAATCAACAATGAAAAAACGCTGTATTTAAAATAGTGATTTTTAGGTTTAAATCTTCTATGAATTACTTTCCCGGTATAAATTTTTGAGTTTTTAAACATTAATATAATTCATCATATCTAATGATGATTTTATACCATCTTCATGAAAACCATAACCAAAATAACTTCCACAAAATAAAATATTATTTTTATTTTGAAGTAAATGAAGATCCTTTTGACTATTAATTGCTTTTTGATCAAAATATGGATGTGTAAATTGCACCCTTCTAATAATTTTTTCTTCAGGTATTTTTAAATAAGGATTCAATGTCAAAAATATATTTTTAGAAATATTCAGATTCTGTAATAAATTTAACCAGTAAGTGATAGAATTTTGCTCACTGTTTTCAGCCTCTATTGAGGAATTCCAAGAACACCAAGCTTTATTATTTTTTGGCATATAATTAATATCTTCATGAATAACTGCCTCATTTGTTCTATATTTAAAATTACTCAAAATCTTTTTTTCAATTTCATCTGGATCTTCAATAATTGAAAGAGCTTGATCAGCATGTGTAGCTAGTACAACTTTATCATAAGTAAAATACTCATTTTTATCACCATAATAAACCTGGATTCCAGATTGAATTCTTTTAATTTTATTTATGTTATAATTTTTATAGTATTCGCCACTTATACTACTAAGTATTTTATTTACATATGTTCTGCTTCTGTTTGAAACTGTAAACCATTGAGGTCTATTTTTTAATTTAAAAAGACCATGATTTTGGAAAAATTTTAAGAAAAAACTTAAAGGCATTTGCTTTGCTTCATAAGGAGGCATTGACCATATTGCTGAAACCATTGGAATAATGTGAAATTTTATGAAATAGTCTGAAACATTTAATTTTTCTAAATATTTTCCTAAAGTAATGTTTTCAGTTATAAAATTTTTGTTTTCACTCTTTTTATAAAAATTAATTATTGTAAAAAACATTTTTAAAAATTTTATATTTAATAGATTTAATTTATTACTAAAAATTCCTGATATTCCTTTTCCACAATATTCAATTTCTGAGTCTCTAACAGATACTGAAAATGACATATTACTTTTTTCTATGGCTATATTATTTTCCTCAAAAAAATTTATTAAATTTGGATATGTTTTTTTATTGAATACAATGAAACCTATGTCTACAGGTATTACATTATTTTGAATTTTAATGTCTATTGTATGGGAATGTCCACCGAAGTGATCTTCTTTTTCAAAAAGATCAACTTTATGATTTTTCGAAAGATAATACGCTGAACTTAGACCTGAAATACCAGATCCTATAATTGCTAATTTCATTATTGAGGATTATATTTATTTTCACCTTTAAATGATGAGACAAATTGTAGAAAAACTGCAAATATTATTATCCCACCACCAATTAATACGTGAAATGATGGATTTTCGTTTACAAAAAGCCATGCCCACATAGGACCTAAAATTGCTTCTGTAAGCATAATTATGCCAACCATTGCAGATAATGTTTTTTTAGCTCCAATTGTTATAAATATAAAACCAAGCCCTATTTGAAAAGTACCTGATAAAAATGCTAAAAATATGTCGTACATAGATATAGAAATTTTAGTTGACGCTAAAAAACCAATAATCATTGCAACTATGCCTGCTACTAGTTGAAGAGGTATCATATCCACAGTCGGATACTTTCTTACAATTAAAATTAAAATTGCAAATGTAATAGGCATTACAAAAGCAACAATGTTTCCTGACATTTGACCACTTGAAAGGGTATTTCCAAGCATAAGTATTAAACCTGATATTGCTAAAATAATTGACGCTAGTGTAATTTTTGAAATTTTTTCTTTTAAGAAAAAATAACCAAAAATTGCTAAAAAAATTGTCTGCGTCTGGATAATAAAATTAGTATTGGCAACTGTAGTATTATACATGGCAAAAACATAACTGCTGAAACCAAAACCAAGAATAATACCTCCAATTAATCCTGGAATTCCTGATAAGTAAATTTTGCTTAATACATTCTTTTTATAACTAAAGAATAAAAATATAGTTACAGTTATTATAAAAAAAACTTGTCTCCAAAATAGTATTTGCCATAAAGTTGATCCTTCAAACGATTTTACAATTAAACCTCCAAAACTAAGACAAAATGCACCAAGAAAAATTAATAATGGTCCTGGTAATTTTGAAATTAAATTCATTTAGTTTTAGATATTAAATTTTGGGTTTCCATTTCATAAAGTTTGAAAATAGTTTCAGCATCTTTTAAATTGATTTCTTTAAATTTTATTTTACTTCCAGGTGGTATTTGAACTAGCTTATCGTAATCAGCACTTATAACAACACCAATTTTAGGATAACCGCCAATAGTTCCATGATCCGAAAGCATAACAATTGGGTCACCATCAGCTGTTATTTGAATCGTTCCTTTAACTAATCCCTCAGATTTGATGTTTGTATATTTTATGTTTTCAATTTTTGGTCCATCTAATCTAATTCCCATTCTATCAGTCAATTTTGTTATACTAAATTTTTCTTTAAAAAATAATTCTTTTGCAGTTTTGGAAAAATAATCGAAGTGTGGACCTTTTATTACTCTTATATTTTCAATTTTTGAATTTATGTAATCTAATTTATTCAAAGAATATTTTTTTGTAATATTTTCTATTTTAATTATTTGATTTTTTTGTAATATTTTCCCATTGTTAGCACCAATTCCTGCTTTCGTATTTACTGAGCAACTATCAAGATAAAAATTTATTTTAAATGATGCATTTATAGATAAATAACCATAAACAGATCTATTAGTGGATATAATATCTATACAATCATCATTTTCTAAAACAAGATTTTGATAACAAACTCCTTCTTCTATTTTATTTTTTCTTAATATTTGAAAGTTTACATCACCAGTGACATTAAAATAAACTTTATCACCTTTGTATCTTAATTTTGGGCCTTGTAGTGCAAATTCTATAACAGGACTATTTTTTTTGTTATTTGAGATAGCATTCGCTATAACAAAATTTCTATTATCCATCGCACCACTAAAAGGTATTCCTATATGATAGAAATTTTTTCTACCATTATCTTGGAATGTTGTGTTTATACCAGGTCTTAAAACCTCAAAATAATTTTCAGTCATATTTTTTCTCGAATTCTAATTTTGATATTTGAAAAAATGATATCGTATCACCTGGGTTAATTAAATTTGGTGAAGTATTGTTTTTATTGTCGAATATATCTAAAGGAGTTTTTCCAATTATGTTCCATCCACCAGGACTTTCAAATGTATAAATATTACAAAATTGTTCTGTTATTCCTATAGAGTTTTTTGGTACTTTAACCCTTGGTGTGTCTAGACGTCTAGCATATAACGAACCATCCAAATCTCCCAAAAATGGCATGCCGGCAATAAACCCTGTCATATAACAATAATATTTTTTAGAAAAAAATTTTTTATAAATTTCCTCTTTTTCAAGATTTAATAATTTTTCTAATCTTTTTATATCAAGAGCAAAATCATTGTCACAACAGACAGGTATTTTAATGAGATTACCTTCGTTAATTATTTCATTTTTGAAATTTAATTTTTCAACTTCTGT
Organism: uncultured Pelagibacteraceae bacterium; assembly: GCA_902580535.1. GTDB lineage: Bacteria > Pseudomonadota > Alphaproteobacteria > Pelagibacterales > Pelagibacteraceae > Pelagibacter. Next base: position 39,941 of record CACHKZ010000001.1, read on the forward strand.
TTTAATTTTATTAAAGTTAGTAATACTTAGGTCAAAACTGATTATTAATTTATTATAACTTGGCGTAATATTTGTAATACCAGGGATATTGCTTTTCTTTATATTTTTAAAAAATTGAATTACATTTAAATTTATTTCCCTGTTTACATCATTTCCAAAGTCACAGTATAAAGCTGCGTCACCAAGATTTGATATATTTTTTATCATGCCATGTTATACTTTAAGCTATTAAGTATGGAAATTAATTTAAATTGCGATTTAGGTGAAAAATCAAAGCATCATTCAAATGAAAATGATCCTGAGCTACTCAAAATTGTAAATTCTGCTAATGTGGCATGCGGATATCATGCAGGTGATGAGCAGACAATGCAAGAAGTGGTGAAAATTTCTAGAGAAAATAATGTTAGCATAGGAGCACACCCATCATTTAATGATCCTGAAAATTTTGGACGTAAAAGAATGAACCTTTCGGCTAGTGAAATAAATAAACTAATTATTGATCAATATGAGATATTGCAAAATATAGCTAACCTACAAGGAGAAAAGGTTTCACATATTAAACCGCATGGTGCGTTGAATAATATGGCTTGTGAGGACTTAGATCTAGCAACAACTTTAGCTAGATCAATATACCAAATTGATAAAGATATCATTTATTTAGTACCCACTGGTTCTAAAATGGAAATAGCAGCAAAAAAACTTAATATGAAAATTGCCTGTGAAATATTTGCCGACAGAAATTATGAAGATGATGGAACGCTAGTTTCTAGAACAAAAGACCATGCTTTAATAACAGATCCTACCCAAGCTAAAAACCATGTATTGAATATGGTTAAAAACCAAACCCTTAATTGTCACAGTGGTAAACAAATACCTTGTGAAATTGACTCTGTCTGCATACATGGTGATAATAAAAGTTCATTAGAAACTGCAATGTTTGTAAAGCAAAACTTATTAGAAAATAATTTAAATTTAAAACCTTTAAATAAAATGAGTAAATTTTTATGAAGATTTTTAAAATATATTTAACCTTATTTTTACTTTTAACCTTTGCTACTCACTCTTTTGCAGCTGGGACAGGCTCATCAGATAAAAAACCAAGTTATAAAAATGCAGTAAAATTAATTGAGGCTGCAAAAAAATATGAGTCAAAAGATAAAATGGATAAGGCTATAAAAAGATATAAAAAAGCTCAAAAAATTTTATTAGAATTAGATAAAAAAAAACCATTACAAGCCGATACTTTGAATTATTTAGGTTTTACAACTAGAAAACTCGGCGATTTTGAAGCTGGAGAGAAATATTACTTGCTAGGTTTACAAGTTGAACCAAATCACGTTGGAATAAATGAATACTTAGGTGAATTATATGTTGTTACAAACAGAATAAATTTGGCAAAAGAAAGACTAGAAGTTTTAAAAAGTTGTAACTGTGAAGAGTATCAAGAATTAAAAGAAATTATCGAAGGAACAAAAAAATCAAAATATTAGTTTATATTTTGAATCATTTGCTCAGGCATCCATAAGGCAATTTGAGGAAACAAAACAATTAAAATTACTGCAAATATCATCAACAAGAATAATGGAAATGCACTCTTTGCGATGTAGCCCATATCTTTGTTAGCCATACCTTGCAAAACAAATAAATTAAAACCAACAGGAGGGGTAATTTGAGCCATTTCAACAACTATAACCAAAAATATACCAAACCAAATCATATCAAAACCAGCCTGCCTTATCATTGGTTCTATAATTGCCATTGTAAGTACAACTGCTGATATTCCATCAAGAAACATTCCTAAAATTATATAAAAAATCATTAATACGAAAATTAAAACATATGGTGATAATTCCATATTTTGTATCCAAATTGCTAGATTTCTAGGAAGACCAGTAAATCCCATAGCGAGTGATAAAAATGTTGCTCCAGCTAATATGAATGCAATCATACACGAGGTTTTTGTTGCACCAAGCAAAGATTCTTTAAAAGTTTTTAAGTTCAAACTTTTTTGAAAATAAGAAAGTATTAAAGCTCCCACAACACCAAGAGATGCAGCTTCAGTTGCTGTTGCAATTCCAGTATAAATAGAGCCAATTACACCAAGGATTAATAAAATTACAGGTATTAACTGTTTTGATTTACTTAATTTATTTAAAAATGAGTAATTTTCTTCAGTTAACGGCATTTTATTTTTATTTAACAAAGACCAAATGATTACATAGCCCATAAAAATCAGAGCAATCATTATTCCAGGAATTATTCCTGCTATAAATAGTTTAGCGATAGACTCTTGAACAGTTACTCCATAAATAATTAGAATAATTGAAGGAGGGATTAGTAATCCTAAAGTTCCAGAGCCTGCAAGACTTCCAAGTAAAATTTTTTCAGGATATTTTCTTTTTCTTAACTCTGGAATTGACATTTTGCCAACTGTAGCGACTGTTGCAGCTGAAGATCCAGATATAGCTGCAAACAATGCACATCCAACAACATTGACATGTATTAAACCTCCAGGAAGTTTCTGTAACCAAGGAGCTAGTCCCTCAAATAAATTTTCAGATAATTTAGTCCTAAATAAAATTTCTCCCATCCATACAAAAAGAGGCAAAGCAGTCAGAGTCCATGATGATGATGCACCCCAAATTGTCGTGGCCATTGCATCTCCGACTGGTCGAGAAGTAAATAAAATCATTCCAATAGAAGAAACACCAATCATACTTATTGCTACCCATATTCCAGAGCTTAAAAAAAGCAGTAAAACTGTAATAAAAAAAATAGCTAATAAAATTTCAATCATTTTTATAAATTTTTAAGATTAGTAGATGAAAAGCACATATAAAAAAAAGTGTTGCTCCAATAGCGACACTGCACTGAGGTATCCATATTAAAATTTCATCAGCACCTTCACTTCTTTCTTCAAACTCGTATGAGATTTTTAACATTTTGATAAAATAATATGACATATAACCTGCGAATATTGTTGTGACGGTTAAGCTCCAAACCTCTAAAAATCTTTTTTTAAAACCTGTAGATTTTTCTAAAAATAACGTAATTCTTATATGTCCCCCATTTATGAATGTATATGAAAGAGCAAAAAAAGATGAGGCAGCCATACAGTACCCTGAGTATTCAGCTAACCCCCTTATATAAAAACCGAAAATTCTAGATGCAATTCCTGTTAATATAAAAACTGCAATAAGGATTAAAAAAAATGCAGCTATATACCCTGAATAATTATAAATACTATTTAATGATTTATTTAATTTCTGTAACATAAAAAAGGCTGTTTTTTTAAACAGCCTTTTTTATTATATTTATTTTATTTGTATGCGGCAAGTACGCTAGCACCTGTTTTGCCAGCTTTTTTCTTCCATTCTTTCGCCATTTTTTTTCCAACTTTTTGGAAATGTTTTTCTAAATCAGCATTTACTTTACCCACTACCATCCCTGCAGCAGCTAGAGCTTTTTTATCTTCTATATTTCCAACCCTAGAAAGCATCCAACCTTTTTCTTCTGCAGCAGCAGCTTCTCTTTTAATAAGCATTTGAGTATCGGCATCTAGTTTATTCCACGATCCTCTATGCGCAACAACCATATTTTTTGGGAACCAAGCAGCGATATCGTAGAAATATTTAACACCGTTCTCCCATATTTTACTATTTTTACCAGTTGTTGGCGATGTAATCATACTTTCAACTGCTCCAGTTGAAAATGCTTGGCTGATTTCAGCCGCCTCTATTTTTGTTGGAGCCATACCTGTAAGCTCTGCAATTCTAATTGTTGCTGAATTATAAGCTCTAAACTTTAAGCCTTCTAAATCTGAAACACTATTAATTTCATTTTTGCTATATAGTCCTTGTGCAGGCCATGGTACAGCATATAAAAATACTAATCCTTTTTGATTTAAACTTTCAATAATTGCTGGCTTTGAAGCTTGATAAAGTTTCATAGCATCGTCATATGAAGTTGCTAAAAAAGGCTGTGAGTCAATTTCAAGAATAGGGTCAACTTTTCCCAATGCTGACATAAATCTTTCACCCATTTGTGCTTGGCCAGTTCTTACTGCTCTAAAAATTTCTCCACCTTTAAATAATGATCCACCAGGATGTGTAACTATTGTAAGTTTTCCTCCACTTTTCTCTGAAACATTTTTAGCAAATTCTGCTGCATTTGCTGAGTGAAAGTTACTCGCACCATAAGCTAAAGCCATATCCCACTTTTCAGAAGCATTTACATTTGCTATTAATAAGACAGAAAATAAAATAGAAAACAAAGTTTTTAAAATTTTCATTAATCCTCCTTAATTTTTAAAAAATACATCTCATTATGTATTATTTATTAAATCAATAAAAATTTTATCAAGATTTATTGAAAAATTAGTAATTGTTACTATTATATAGTTATCTTGATTGAAGAAGCCCTTATTTTACTGCAAATTATCTTTATAGATATAATATTGGCAGCTGATAACGCCATAATAATTGGTCTAATTGCAGCTAATTTTGTACCGAAAAACAGAAAAAAAATCATATTTTGGGGAGTGGTTGGAGCTTTAATTTTTAAAGTTTTATTTGCAGTATTTGCGACCTATTTATTCAAATTTTACTTCATAAAAATTCTTGGAGGTTTGCTTCTAATTTGGATAGTAAATGATCTTAGAAAAGATCTTTTACAAGCACAAAAGCAAGTTAAATCACCAACAAAAAAATCCTTAGAACCTTCATTTGCAAAGGGTATGTACAAAGTGCTTTTCGCGGATATAACAATTAGTTTTGATAATGTTATAGGTGTTGTTGGTGCTTCTAAGGGTAACTTTGGGTTTATGATTTTTGGGTTAATTTTATCTGTAGTCCTTACAGGTGCCATGGCCACTTATTTAGCTAATTATATTCAGAAACATTTATGGGTCGTCTATATTGGAATAGCATTTATTCTTATACTTGCAATACAGCTAATCATTGGTGGACTTGTAGATTTAGAAATTCTAAAAATTAATGAGGAATTTAAAAAGTATTTTTAGTAAGAATGCTTTAATGATGGATATGAACCTCTTTTCACATCTGACCCAAATTTTTTAACTGCATTTCTAATATTGCTTTTAAAATTAGCATATTTCTTTACGAATTTTATTCTACTATTAGTCAAACCTAATAAATCGTCTAAAACTAAAATTTGACCATCACAAAATTTCGAGGATCCAATTCCGATTGTTGGTATTTTAACTGTCTCAGTTATTTTTTTTGAAAGTTTTTTTTCAATGCATTCTAGCACAATAGCAAAAACACCTGCTTCTTCTAAGATTTTTGAATCTTTTAACAAACTTTTTTTTTCTCTTTCAGTTTTTCCTTTGTATCTAAATCTGCCTCTTACAGATTGTGGGGTTATACCTATGTGACCCATCACTGGAATTTTATTATTTACTAAATATTCAATTATACTTTTCATCTTTCTTCCACCTTCTAATTTGACTCCATCACATTTTGTTTCCTTAATTACCTTTTTACAATTTTTTAGTGCTTGCAATTTATTTTTATATGTATTGAAAGGCATATCTACAATCATCAAACTTTTTTTTACTCCTTTTCTTACACTTTTAGAATGTTCAATCATCATTTTTAGGTTTACTTTTCGTGTGGTATCAAAATTATATAAAACAGAACCTAAAGAATCTCCAACCAGTATAAGGTCAGTGTTTTTGTCAACTTCTTCAGCAATATTTTTTGAGTAAGCAGTTAAGCATACTATTTTTGACTTATTTTTCTTTTTAAATATAAGCCTACTTATTTTCGAAGGCATAAATATTTATTACCAAGTGCCTGTATTTTCCATAGATTTCCATGGCTCTATTGGTTCCAAGTAGCCATCTTGAAGTATTTCAACAGAAATTTTATCTGGAGATCTAACAAATGCCATATGACCATCTCTTGGTGGTCTGTTAATTGTATAACCCATGTCTCTTAATCTTTGACAAGTCTCATATATATTTTCAACTCTGTACGCCAAATGTCCGAAGTTTCTTGAACCATCACCCAAACTATCTCCATCCCAATTGTATGTTAATTCTATTTCAGCTTTATCATCATCTGGAGCAGCAAGAAATACTAAAGTATATCTGCCCTTTTCACTGTCTTTTCTTCTTGTTTCTTTAAGACCTAACCCTTCACAGAAAAATCTTAGTGACTCTTCTATGTTTGAGACTCTAATCATTGTATGTAAATATTTCATATAGGTTACTTATATAGCCTTATTATTCCAATTCAATAGTACTTGGAGGTTTAGATGTTATATCATAAACAACTCTATTTACTCCTCTTATATTGTTTATAATTTGGTTAGATACTGATTGCATAAAAGTTTTGTTAAATTGAAAAAAATCTGCAGTCATACCATCTTCAGAAGTAATTGCTCTCAACAAACAAACGTATTCATAAGTTCTATTATCACCCATTACTCCTACCGTTTTTACTGGAAGTAAGGCAGCATATGCCTGCCATATTTTATCATATAAATTATTATCCTTTAACGATTTTATAAAATAATTATCTGCTTCTTTTAGAATTTTAATTTTTTCTTTAGATATATTTCCAGGCATTCTAATTGCAAGACCTGGTCCTGGAAATGGATGTCTAGAGATAATCTCTTTATTCAATCCAATTTCTAATCCTAGCTTTCTAACTTCGTCTTTAAAGAGATATTTTAGAGGTTCTACTAATTTAAGTTTCATTTTTTTTGGCAAACCTCCAACATTGTGATGTGATTTAATTTTTGAAGTTTGGCTTCCAGTAACTGATTTACTTTCGATTAAATCTGGATAGAGAGTTCCTTGAGCTAAAAATTTTACTTTTTTAATTTTTTTTGCATATTTTTCAAAAATTTTAATAAATAGATTTCCAATAATTTTTCTTTTTCTTTCTGGATCAGAAATATTTTTTAATTTTGATAAAAATAAGTTTTCAGCATTCACATAAATTAAATTAATTTTAAATCGTTTCTTAAAAGTATTAATAACTTGTTTTTCCTCACCTTTTCTCAGTAAGCCTGTATTAACAAAAATACATGTCAATTTTTTTCCAATTGCATTTGACAACAGTTTTGCAACTACACTACTGTCAACGCCGCCAGATAATGCACAAATGACTTTTGAATTTCCAACAATATCTCTTACCTCGCTAACTAATTTTTTTTTCTGATCACTAGCAGACCAATTTTTAGTTAATTTACATATAGAAAATATAAAATTTCTAAGTATTATTTTTCCTTTATTGGTATGACTTACTTCAGGATGAAACTGGATTCCAAACATATTTTTTTTCTTATTTTCAATAATACACATTTTAGAATTTTTACTTTTTGCAATTACATTAAAATTTTTTGGTAATTTTGTTACTTGATCTGCATGACTCATCCAAACATTATTTTTTTTGTTAGAAAAAAAATTTTTTGTTAATTTACTTTTTTTTATCTCTTTTACTTCAGCTAGCCCGAATTCTCTAAATTTAGAACTTTTTACTTTTCCACCCATTACTTTTGAAATAATTTGGTGTCCAAAACATATTCCTAATACAGGTATTTCAAGTTTTAAAAGATTATAATTAAATTTTACTTTTTTATTTTCATAAACATTTAAAGGACCGCCTGATAAAACTATACCCTTGATATTTTTATCGAAGTTTTTACGTTTTTCTATTGATTTGTGACTGATTATTTCACAATAGATGCCAAGTTCTCTTATTTTACGTGCTATTAATTGTGTAAATTGAGAACCAAAGTCAACAATCAATATCTTATTAAGAGTGTCCTCAAGACGCATCTTTTCTTTCAAAATCTTTTAAACGACTTTCAATTGAAAGAATTTTTGAACACAAATTTACACAAATTTTTTCAAAATCTTTACTTAACTCAACTGCTTTTGAAAAATTCGATCTTTCTAATTCCATGTCTATTAATAGGTACATTGCCTCTTCATTTTTTGGATCTAAGAGCAAAGTAGTTTTTATATTTTTTTCTTCTTGTCTTTTATCTTCTTCAATTTTGAAAATCTTAGCTAAATAGAGGTAAGATGGTGCATCCTTTGGATTATAGACTATATTCCTGTGAAACAAAAACTTTGATTCCTCATATTTTTCATTATCAAATAAATCTTTAGCTTCAATGAAATAATTATTTTTTTCTGCTTTTGCCACTATACTGAATACACAGAGGGCTATAATTAAAATTAAATATTTCATAATTATTTTTTTACTAGATCTATGTTATGTACCATACTTTCATAGAAACCTGCTTTAGTAATTTTCACAAATTTTGGTTTTTTTCTTAAATCAATTACTTTCTTAGCCCCCAAATAACCCATAGAAGATTTTAAACCTCCAACTAAGCTATATATGATTTTATCAACTCTACCTTTGTACTTAATGTATCCTTCTACTCCTTCAGCAACATATTTTGACGTATCTTTCTGTTTAGATTGAAAATATCTATCTGCTGACCCTTTATTCATTGCACCTATTGATCCCATACCTCTAAAATATTTATACAATTTACCATTTTTCTTTATTTTTTTTCCTGGTGCTTCATCAGTTCCTGCAAATAGTGACCCTATCATAACCGCATCCGCACCTGCAGCTAATGCTTTTGCTATATCTCCAGAGAATTTTACACCGCCATCAGCAATCAATTTTGTTTTGCCTTTCCCAATTCCCTTTTTAACATCTAAAATTGCACTCAATTGAGGAACTCCTATTCCTGCAACAAGTCTTGTTGTACAAATAGATCCAGGACCTATTCCAACTTTGATTATATCTACACCAAGTCTAACTAGAAATTTTGCAGCTTCAGCTGTGGCTATATTTCCTGCACAAATTGCTGTTCCTTTTGGTTTTATTTTTTTAATTTTGTTAATTATATTTCCAACTTTTTTTGTATGTCCATGTGCTGTATCCACTACAATTATATCTATATTTTCTTTTAGTATTTTCTCTGCTCTTTTTAATTCTTTTTCACTCGCCCCAACTGCTGCTCCTACTGGGTATTTTTTTGATTTTACTTTTCTTATTTCTTTGATTTGATCATTTATATTTAGATTTCTATGGATAATTCCTAAGCCACCAGCTTTTGCCATAGCAATACTCATTGATGATTCTGTTACTGTATCCATTGCAGATGATAGAAGAGGTATTCTTATACTTAGGTTTTTTGTTAGATTTGTTGATGTATTGACTTCATTTGGTAAAATTTCGGAGTAATTTGGAGCTAATGTAACATCATCAAACGTTAAAGCTTCTTTGATAGTATCCATGTCCTTATATAAATGATTCTTAAAAAAATAAAAGACAAACTATCTTAAATTTCTACAAATTATAAAATTTTCCTTTGAGTCTTTTCTACTAGAGGGAGGCTTAAAAATATCCACTTGTTTAAATGTTTTTTTACCAAATGCGACAATCTCGTTGAAAGATGATCCCATAAAAAGTTTAGAAATAAAAGTTCCTTTCTTATTTAGTAATTCAACAGCAAAATTCATTGCTTCTATGCATAATTCACCAGTTACAAGGGAATCTACTGTTTTATTTCCAGTGGTATTTGCAGCCATATCAGAAATTATGAGATCTACTTTTTTTCCAAAATAATTTTGTATTTTTATTTTTTGATCATCTTCTGTGAAGTCTCCTTTTATATGAAATAAATTTTTAATAGGTTCTATATCTTTTAAATCTATTGAAATAATTTTAGAACTTTTAAAATTTCTAGATATATACTGTGACCAACTTCCAGGAGCAGCACCTAAATCAACAACTAAAGTGTTATTTTTTATTAATTTAAATTTTTCATTAATTTCTTGTAATTTATAAACAGCTCTTGATCTATATCCCTCTAACTTCGATTTTTTTACGTAAATATCTCTTTTTTGTTTAATAATCCAATTTTTAGAAAATTTATTTTTTTTCAATTAGTTCTCAAATCTTAATGATTTTTCAATTATATCACCGTCAAGTGTTTTAATTTTAGAAATATAGTTTTTATCATTTCTAATAATATCATTATTTTTTCCAGCTAAGTGAATAATTCCTATTTCATGATTTGGTAAATATGGTTCAACAAAAGTATTTTGTTTTTTATCAAATCTTAATGCCTCAATAAGTGTCCAATTACAATAGGCTGGTAAAATTTCAACACCCAAATTATCTGAATATATAGTTATATTCATCGCTATTTGTTCAGAACCCCAAATCTTTCCTGACGATAATGCTTTTCTCAAATTTTTTTGCCAAACCTCCCAGTGTGGAGCATTTTCCTCTAAAGAAAATAATCCAATATTTAAATGAGGTTTAAGAGCAACTTCTCTTGAAATTTTTTCTGAAAATCCAGATGATTTAGCATGCTTATAATTTTGCGATTTTATCCTTGCGAAACTCCCTATTACCCACTCTGCTCTTAGAACTCTTCCATAAGATCTATCAGCGGATGTAGCTATTGCTAATTTTTTATTTTCACATCCTTTTAAGTAAAGATCAATTGCGTACCATGAATTAACCCAAGCATCTGCATCTATCCATAGGTATTTTTTATATCCAGGAAAATATTTAGGTAAATAAGCTCTTGATACCTGACTTTTTAACCACTCTCTTCCTTTCACTTTAAAATTTGGAACTTCTATATCCCACTCTGCCTTTTTGATTTTAAATACTTTTTTTTCTAAAACTTTTATCTGATCTTCAGTTAATCCAGCATCCATTATACATATATCTATCTGCTTACTTTGTTCAAATCTGTTTATTGAGTCTATTAATTCGTTTAAAAGATTAAAATAATTTGAGTCTGCTAACGAAATTATTGTATTTTCCTTCATTTATAACACATCTTCATGATGATCAGTGTCATTGGTGATGATTTCCTTATTTTTTTTAATCATAACATAATGCGCTGAACTTATTGGCACCATTAACATGTAAATTAATCCTGAGACAATTATTGCATTAAACGTATATACGAGAATTAGGCCAAAATATAAGATTATTCCAAACAACAAAAATATTGAAGCACTTCTTGGTACAACAATTCTTTTAAATGAATAAGTTGGTATTTTACTTATTAATAATATTGAAATAACAATAAACATAATTGGCACAACCAATTGATAATTTAAGTTTAAAAACTTAAATTCACTGATGCTTAGAATTAATGGCATTAAAACTAAAATACCACCTGCTGGAGAGGGTATGCCTTCAAAAAAATTATCTTTCCAAGAACTTTCTTCATTTGATGAAACATTAAATCTTGCTAGTCTAAGTGCAACACAAACTACATAAATCAATGAAATCAACCAACCTAATCTACCTATTTCTGATAAAGCCCAAAAATACATAATAAATGCTGGGGCAACACCAAAACTTATCACATCAGTTAAAGAGTCTAGTTCTTTACCTACTTTAGAGGTTCCCTTAATCAATCTTGCAATTCTTCCATCTAACCCATCAATAATTGCAGCCACTATCACAGCAATAATTGACAACTCAAATTTACCATCAAATGCAAACTTGATCGATGTAAGCCCAATACATACACCAATAAGTGTTAGAATATTTGGCAAAATTACTCTAGTTTTTTTATTTGAAACTAATTTGATATTTTTATCTTGTAAATTCATTAAATTATTTTTTTGCAATTAAGGTTTCACCAGCTATAGTCTTTTGATCGACCTTAACTAAAGGATTGTAGTTTTCAAAATACATATCTGCCCTACTTCCAAACCTAATCATTCCTATTCTTGAACCTTGCTCTACAAGCTCGTCTTTAGAAACTTCAGTGACAATCCTTCTAGCAACTAATCCCGCTATCTGGACCACAATAATCTCTTCTCCATCGGGATTTTTTATTTTATAATAATTTCTTTCATTATCTTCGCTAGCTTTATCTAGTGATGCATTAAAAAATTTTCCAGGTTTGTAAAGTATTTCAGAGATTGCTCCAGAACATGGTGATCTATTAACATGGCAATCAAATACATCCATAAAAATACTTACTTTTTTCATTTGTTTATTTTCTAAACCAAGTTCCTTTGGGCCATTGGTATCTTTTACTTGCAGTACAACACCATCAGCTGGACTAGTAAGATAGTTATCATCTCCAATCGATGTTCTTTCAGGATCACGAAAAAAATAGTAACACCAAATTGTTAGTAGCAACCCGATAAAGCCAAGAAAACCATTTATGAAATAAAGAATTATAGTTGTGATTGCAAAAATAATAATAAATTTGTATCCTTCATTGTGTAATTTTGGAAAAATTTTATTCATGACAATCCTATAATTGATAATTTTGAATTAATATGTATACAAAAAAGATAAATTCAACTATTAAGATACATCAAAAAAATGAGTAAATTAAAGGTTAAAAATCCCATTGTAGAGCTTGATGGTGATGAAATGACTAGAGTCATATGGGACTTCATAAAAAATAAGTTAATCCTAACTTACCTTGATCTAAAAATTGAATACTACGATTTAGGAATGGAAAGTAGAGATAAGACTGAAGATAAAATCACTATAGAATGTGCTAATGCAATTAAAAAAAATGGTGTTGGCATCAAATGCGCAACCATCACACCAGATGAAGCTAGAGTAAAAGAATTTAATCTAAAAAAAATGTGGAGATCGCCTAATGGAACAATAAGAAACATTATTGGAGGAACTGTTTTTAGAGAACCTATCATTTGTAAAAATATACCAAAACTTGTGCCGTCTTGGACTGATCCGTTAATTATTGGAAGACATGCTTTTGGTGATCAATACAGAGCAACAGATTTCACTGTTCCAGGTAAAGGCAAATTAGAAATTAAATGGACTGCTGAGGACGGAACAGATGAAAGAAAGTATGAGGTATTCAATTTTCCTGGTCCAGGGATCGCTTTATCTATGTATAACTTAGATAAATCAATAGAAGATTTTGCAAGATCTTGCTTCAACTATGGTTTAATAAAAAAATGGCCAGTGTATCTATCTACAAAGAATACGATTTTAAAAAGATATGATGGAAGATTTAAAGATATCTTCCAAGAAGTTTTTGAAAAAGAATTTAGAGATAAATTTGAAAAAAATAAAATTATTTATGAACATCGATTAATTGATGATATGGTCGCCTGTGCCATGAAATGGCATGGTAAATATATATGGGCTTGTAAAAATTATGATGGAGATGTTCAATCAGATACTGTTGCTCAAGGGTATGGATCCTTAGGTTTAATGACAAGTGTACTTCTTGCTCCAGATGGAAAAACTATGGAAGCAGAGGCTGCTCATGGTACAGTAACCAGACATTTTAGAATGCATCAACAAGGAAAAGAAACATCTACAAATCCTATTGCTTCTATTTTTGCCTGGACAAGAGGTTTGGCTCATAGAGGAAAACTAGATGGAAACGAAGAATTGATAAAATTTGCAGAAACTCTTGAAAGAGTTTGTGTTGATTGCGTTGAAGAGGGTTCTATGACAAAGGACTTGGCTATTTTAATAGGTCCTTCAACCAAGTATCTTACAACTAATCAATTTTTAGATACAATTGATGGTAAGTTGAGACAAAAATTAAATTAGAGTAATCATTTTTTCAAAAGCTTCATCAATTTTGTCATTAAATTGTCCACCAGCTTGTGCAAAATCTTTTCTACCACCACCACCTTTACCGCCTATTACTTCAGAACCTGTTTTTGCAAATTTAACGGCGTCGTATTTATCAATCAATTCTTCTGTTACACCAACTGCAAGACCCACTTTTCCATCAAGACTGGCAAATACAATAATTATTCCATTTTTTAATTCTTTTTTTCCTATATCAACTAATTTTCTAAGTTCTTTTGTTGGAAGACCCTCAACTTTTTGAAATTTAATATTGATATTTTTAATTTTCTTATTTTGAATTTTATTTAAAGAATTATCATTTAAAATTGAGCTAAATTGTAATTGCTCTAATTGTTTTGATAAATCTTTAATTAAGCTTTTATTATCCTCATTTTCTAAATTTGGTTTACCACCTAGGTTAATAATTTGTTTTGATAGATTGTTAATTAATTCCTCATCTTTTTGTGCAGATAGATCAGATAATTTTTCTTTATTTTGAAGAAAATTATTTAACTGATTATCTCTAAGCGCTTCAACTCTTCTAACGCCAGCAGCGATAGATGACTGGCTTATAATTTTGAATTTTCCAATGTCACCAGTATTTCTCACATGAGTCCCTCCGCATAATTCTGTAGAAAAATATTTTTCATTTTCATCACCCATTGACAAAACTCTTACTTCTTCTCCGTATTTTTCTCCAAATAGTGCAAGAGCTCCATTATCAACTGCTTCTTTAGGGGTCATTATTCTTGTTTTGACTTCAGATTTTCTCTCTACCATCGAATTAACATGACTTTCAATTTTTTCAATCTCTTGTTCAGAAATTGGTTTCATGTGACTAAAATCAAATCTTAGTCTGTCTGGTGCAACCAGCGATCCCTTTTGAGTAACGTGTGTCCCTAATACTCTTCTAAGGGATTCATGAAGAAGGTGTGTTGCTGAATGATATGCCCTTATATTATTTCGTCTATCAACGTCAATTTTCATTTCAACATTATCTTTGATTTTTATACTTCCAGATTTTACTTTTCCGTAATGTACAAATAAATCTCCTAATTTCTTTTGTACATCAGATATTTCAAATTTGAAATCACCAGAAATTATTTCTCCAGTATCTCCAACTTGTCCACCAGATTCACCATAAAAAGGGGTTTGGTTAACAATAATTATTCCCTCATCATTTTCTTTAAGCTCTTCTACCTCTTTATTATCTTTTAATAATGAAAGAATAATTCCTTCAGCCTGATCTGTCTCATATCCCAAGAACTCTGAAGGTCCTAATCTATCTTTAATAGAAAACCATATATCATCAACAGTACTATCTCCTGATCCTTTCCAATTTTTCTTGGCCAGTTCCTTACTTTCTTTCATTAAACTCTGAAATTTTTTAATGTCGATAGTTAAAGATTTATTTTTTAGAATGTCTTGAGTGAGGTCTAGTGGAAAACCATAAGTATCATACAATTTGAAGGCTACTTCTCCAGGCAATATTTTATCAATTTTTTCTATTTCATCATTTAAAATTTTAATACCTCTATCTAACAATACTAAAAATTTCTCTTCCTCCATCTTTAATGTTTCTTTAATTAAAGACTCTGCTCTTTCTATTTCTGAATAATTTCCTTTCATCTCATCTTTGAGCGTTTTAAATATGTTATAAAAAATAGGTTCTTTCGAACCTAGTAAATGAGAATGTCTCATTCCTCTTCTCATTATTCTTCTCAAAACATAACCTCTGCCTTCATTTGATGGCAAAACTCCCTCAGCAATTAAAAAAGAACTTGCTCGTAAATGATCAGCAATTACTCTAAAGCTTGCTAAATTGTCGTCATTTGGTTTAACTTTTAAAATTTCTGATGCTGAATTTATTATTTTTTTAAAATGGTCAGTTTCGTAATTATCATGAGTTCCTTGAAGTAATGCAGCAATCCTTTCAAGACCCATGCCAGTATCGACTGAAGGTTTTGGTAAATTTACTCTTTTATCTTTTGAAATCTGTTCAAATTGCATAAAGACCAAATTCCAAATTTCTATGTATCTATCACCATCCTCATTTTTTGTTCCAGGCAAACCACCTTCAAGATGATCACCATGATCATAAAAAATTTCAGAGCATGGTCCACATGGTCCTGTTTCACCCATAGACCAAAAATTGTCTGAAGTTGCTATTCTAATAATTCTATCTTCACTTAAACCAGCGATTTTTTTCCAATAATTAAATGCTTCATCATCTTCATGGAACACAGTTACATACAGTCTATTTTTGTCTAAACCAAAGTCCTTAGTTATTAATTTCCAGGCAAGCTCAATAGCTCTTTCTTTAAAGTAATCTCCGAAAGAGAAGTTGCCTAACATTTCAAAAAAAGTATGGTGCCTTGGGGTGTAACCTACATTTTCTAAGTCATTATGTTTCCCACCTGCTCTTACACATTTTTGTGAAGTTGTAGCTCTAAAATAATCTCTCTTTTCTAACCCAGTAAAAACATTTTTAAATTGAACCATCCCTGAATTCGCAAACATCAATGTTGGATCGTTATTTGGAACCAGATTACTAGACTCAACTATTTTATGATCGTTTTTCTCAAAATAACCTAGGAATGCTGATCTAATTTCATTTAGTGTTTTGGCCATATATTGCCAAAATACAGCATTTTTATATGATGTCTACACTTCTGAAGGGAAAAAAGGCGCCCAATTGAGCGCCTTTTCTTAATAACTAAAAGTTATCTGCTAATTTTTTTTAGTTGGAACTTCTTCCTCTTTTTTCTGAGCCTCAACCTTCTCTTCGCTTAAAGGGTTTCCCTCTATCTTTTTTGAAATGACGCCTGCTTTTTCTCTAATAGCCATTTCAATCTCAGCTGCAGCTTTTGGGTTTTGTTCAAGGTAAAGTTTAGCGTTCTCTCTACCTTGACCAATTTTTTCCCCTTTATAAGCGTACCAAGCTCCTGATTTTTCTACAATCTCAGCTTTAGCACCAAGGTCGATTAGTTCCCCTACTTTACTAATTCCTTTTCCATACATTAAGTCAAATTCAACTACTTTAAATGGTGGAGCAACTTTATTTTTAACAACTTTAACTCTTGTTGTATTTCCAATTATTTGTTCTTTATCTTTAATCGCACCAATTCTTCTAATATCCATTCTGACTGAAGAATAGAATTTCAAAGAATTACCACCAGATGTTGTTTCTGGGCTTCCAAACATGACACCAATTTTCATTCTAATTTGGTTAATAAATATAACCATTGTATTAGTTCTTGATATTGATCCTGTTAATTTTCTTAGTGCTTGTGACATTAGTCTTGCCTGAAGACCAACATGATGATCTCCCATGTCTCCTTCAATTTCAGCTCTTGGAGTTAATGCAGCAACTGAATCAACAACAAGCACTGACATTGAGCCAGACTTAATTAAAGTATCCGTAATTTCTAAAGCTTGTTCACCTGTATCCGGTTGTGAAATAAGCAGTTCTTCAGTATTAACACCCAATTTTTTTGCATAAACTGGATCTAATGCATGCTCTGCATCAACAAATCCACAAATTCCACCAGCTTTTTGTGCTTCAGCAACTACTTGCAAAGCTAATGTAGTTTTTCCAGATGACTCTGGTCCATAAATTTCAATAATTCTTCCTTTTGGTAAACCACCTATCCCAAGTGCTAGATCAAGACTTAAAGATCCAGTTGAAATAGACTCAACATCCATAGCCTTTTGCTCTCCAAGTTTCATTACAGAGCCTTTTCCAAAACTATCTGTAATTTGGCTAATTGCTGCGTCTAACGCTTTATTTTTTTCCTTATCTTCCAAATCTTTGTCTTTAGCGGTTTTCACCACTTTTAAGTTATTTTTAGTCATTTTTTGCCTTTTTTTTTACGTTTTTTAACAATCGAATCATGTAAATAAATGTACACATTTTGTTCTCATTAGCAATATCTTTTTAGATTTAAGTGAAAAAAGCTCTATTTATCTAAGTTTTAGGTATTCGCTGTTTAATAAACCAGCTGACTTTAACAATCTGTATTGTGCTAATAAATAGTTTCTCTCGGCTTCTGCGAGATTTATTTTTGCGTTTATTAAATTTGATCTTGATTGAAGCACATCAAAAGTTGATCTGTTTAAACCACTCTCATATTCAAAACTAATTCCCTCATTTGCAATTTCGGCAGCCTTAACTTGAGATTGAACAGCTCTTAAAAGACTTTTAGATGACTCTAAAGTAGACCAAGCAGCAGTAACACCTTGGGTATTATTTCTAAAAGCATTTTCAAGTAACAATTTTTTCATACCTTTTACTTGAAGATTTTTGTTAATGCTAGATCTATTCTTTCCACCAAATTGAAAAGGCCAACTGACTGTTGCTTGAAGAACATCTTTTTCTCTCTCATCATAAGTAGCACTCAGGTCATCAGTATATGATCTTTCAAGAGAAAGTTTTGCGGTTGGTGATAAATCTGATCTTGCTATTTTTACATCTAATTCAGACTGTCCATACTCTATTTCTGCAATTATAAGATCTGGACTTTTTTGTTCAGATATTTTTTTTGCTTCAATCAAACTTGTAGGTATTTGCACCTCTGAATTATATATTTTTTTTAATTTTTCGTTTGTATTTATTGGTCCAATTATATTTTCGTAAGTCAATTTACTGGTAATAATATTATTTTGCGCTCCAATATACCCAGCTTGTGCACCTGAAAGAGAAGATTGTGACTGTGCTAGGTCAGTTGCAGTAATTTGGGCTCTTGATAATCTAGCATTATCTATTTCAAACTGTCTTTGTAGTAAATTTACATTTTCTTGATTTATACTTAATTTTTCATAAGCAAGTATTAAACCTGTATAAGCTTCAATTGCTTTCATAAAAACATCTTGTTCTTTTTTAATAAGCTTGGCCTCAGAAAGGTTGAGACCCAACTTGCTTTTTTCATACTTAGTACTTCTAGCACTACCATCAATTAAAGTTTGCTCTAATTTGACTGATGACGTCATTGTATCTGTATCTGTGATTGATGCATCAGATCCATCTTGATTTGTAAGTTCATTAGTATTTTCAAAATTCTTAGTGCCAGATAAGGTTAATGTTGGAAAAAAATCACTTTTTGAAATATTTAAAACTTCCTTTTGAACTTCCAAGTTTTTTCTCTCAGCTTGTAACTCTAAATTATTTTGAAAAGTAATTTTTAGTGCATCACTTAAAGTTGCTGCACTAGCTGTTAGCTTAAAAAATATTAAACAGAAAACTAATAAAGATATTTTTTTCATTTGTTATATTTTATTGATTTAATTTGATGATTTCTATTTAAATTTAGCACGATTGAGGAATATTTTGGAGCAAATTTAAACATATTTTGAGTAACCCTTTGGTATGTCTGCATAAATTTTAATACTTCATTTTTATCCATTACTTTACTGTTTGCCTTATTTTTTGAGTTTAATTTTAGTAGTGCCTCCTGTTTAAGTCTCCAAGTTTGTAATAATTTAAAATTTCCAGCTTTTAAAAATAACAAGCAGTCTAATTTTGAAAATAGTTTTTTATATTTTTTTTCTAATTGATAGTTTACAAATTTTCTCCATTTTAAATCTTTATCCTCTTTTCTCTCAAGAGAATTTATAGCTTTTTTTAAAGTTTTTTGTTTTTCTGCCCTAGCCCCTACACACCAACCCTCAAAAATTATGACATCTGGTACTCTTTTTACTAAATACCAAGACTTTTTTTTTTGTCTGTCATCAATAGCCTTATTGAATTTAGGAATTCTGTACTTAATAAATCTCTTGCTCTTTGTTTTTTTTAAAAGATTAAACATATAGTTTACATCATGAGTTCCTGGGACTCCTCTGGTCTTTAATAGTGGATGAGTTGTTTTTGATAACTTGATTCTATTTTTTCTGGTTTTGTATAAATCATCAATAGAAATTTTAAAAACATTAAGTTTAAAATATTTTGTTAGAATGATTTTTAAAATTGAACTAATAGTTGTTTTTCCAGTTCCTTGCCCTCCTGCCAAACCAATTAAGTAAGGTTTAGATTTTTTTGCTTTATTTGAAATCCAGAAACTTATTGGAATTAGAAAAGTTTTTATCATTTTTTCTTTATTTTTAAATTTTTCTTTGGATGTTTCTTGAGATTTAATAAATTTAAAACAATCTTTGCTTACTTTTTTATAACAATCTACAACTAGTTGCATAAAAAGATTTATTGTTTTTGATCAAGGGGATGGTTTTTACCATCATTTACTGGTACATCATCAATTTCGAATGGCTCCACACCTTCTATGCAAGCAATATTTACACCATATATTTTTGGATTACTTCTAGGCCTGTTATGAGTGTGAATTCCACAGATAGAACAAAAATAATGCTTAGCTGTATTAGTATAAAATTGATAAAGTGTTAACTTATCCTCTCCTTTTGTAAGTTTAAAATCATCAGGTCCAAGCACTCCTATAATGTAACCTTTCTTTTTACAAATTGAACAATTACAACGCATGATTTTTTCAACACCACCTATTGGAATTTTAACTTCGGCTTCAATTGCTCCACAGTGACAAGTTAACTTTTTCATATTTTAATCTCCTATTAAAATTATTTATTAATAACTTTTAAATATTCTCCGTATCTTTTTAAACTTTCCTCTGGCCATATTTTTTTAGGATCATACATCTTTTCAAAACAAATTACATCATCTGTAAGGTTCAGCCATGGGTCTTTATCTTTTGTAAAAATATGCACTTGTGGTGGAAAACTTTCTGAATTATCTAAAGTTTTAGTTCTAACTGTTAATCTACCAACGGCTGAGGCATAATCAGTATAAATATAAGTTCCACACTTGGTGCAAAAATATGCATTAGAAGTGGCGCCACTTCCTGCTTTGAGTTCTGTTGATGCTACTTCTCCTTCTATAATTAAAGTGTTGTCTAAGACGCTTGTATTAATAACATAAGAAGACCCAGTTATAATTTTGCAATCTTTACAATGACAAGCTTGCGTGAATAAAGGTTTGTCAGTAATTCTATATTTAACTTGACCACAAATACATCTTCCAGTTAAGCTTTCTTTTTTTTCCATTTATTATATTCAAACTATTTATGGTTAAAGTTATCCACATGTATACAACATGTGGTTTCGATGTTCACGTTTTGATTCACTTTTGATTCAGTTACAGACTCAAAATACAACCTGATTGACACTATTGAATAACTTAGATATTAATTAGAACAAAATAAGAACATTTATGAAGCTAACTATACCTTACTATTTACATAAAGCTGGTGCGGGTTTTCCGTCACCTGCCACAGACTATATTGAAGAAGATATCGATTTAAATGTTCATTTAATCAAAAATGTTCCAGCAACTTTCATCATAAGAGTTCAGGGAAAATCAATGATGGATGTGGGAATTAATGATGGCGATCTATTAGTTGTTGATAAGAGTTTAACACCAAAAAATTTCTCAACAGTTATTGCAAATGTTCATGATGAACTAGTTGTTAAAAGTTTAGTTCAAGAAAGAGATAAAAAATTTTTAACATCAGGTTCTAAAGAATTTGCAGATCGAATTTTAATTAATGAAGATGAAGATATATTTATTTGGGGGGTTGTAACTTATGTCATCCATTCAGTATACTAAAAAAATAGCACTTATCGATTGTAACTCTTTTTATGTTTCTTGTGAAAGATTATTTAATCCTAAGATAAGAAAAAAACCTGTTGTCGTTTTATCTAATAATGATGGTTGTATAATTTCAAGATCAACTGAAGCAAAAGCTTTAGGTATTAAAATGGGAGAGCCTTACTTTAAAGCAAAAGATATTATTATTAAAAATAAAGTAAATGTTTTTTCATCTAATTATTCTTTGTATGGAGATTTATCTAGAAGAGTAATGAGAACATTAAAAAGATTTAACTCTGCCATCGAAGTATATTCTATCGATGAAGCATTTCTAGATTTATCAAATTTTTCAGATGATGAAGTTGAAAAGGTTGGAAGGGAAATCAGAGAAACAGTTTTAAAGTGGACAGGTATTCCAACTAGTATTGGTATTGCCAAAACAAAAACTTTAAGCAAAGTTGCAAATCATATTGCAAAGAAAAAAAAGTCAGGTGTAACAAGTTTGATAGGAATTGAAAATATTGATCCTATATTAGAAAAAGTTGATATTAACGATGTCTGGGGTGTGGGAAGACAGTTAACAAAATTTTATCATAAAAATGGAATTTATAATGCAAAACAACTAAAGAATAAGTCAAACACATGGATAAAGAAAAACTCTAATGTTTTGGGTTCAAGAACTGCAATGGAGTTAAGAGGAGTTCCTTGTATTGATTTAGAGACAACACAAACAAAAAGAAAAAGTTGCGTAGTATCTCGTTCTTTTGGTCAAAGAATTGAAAAATACCAAGAATTAAAAGAAGCAGTTGCAAGTTATTGTTTGAATGCATCTGAAAAAATTAGATCTGAGTCTTTAATAGCAAAATCA
Source organism: uncultured Pelagibacteraceae bacterium (assembly GCA_902580535.1). Classification (GTDB taxonomy): domain Bacteria; phylum Pseudomonadota; class Alphaproteobacteria; order Pelagibacterales; family Pelagibacteraceae; genus Pelagibacter. Next base: position 62,028 of record CACHKZ010000001.1, read on the forward strand.
ATTACTGTTTTTGTCAGAACAAGTCCTTTCCAAAGTAGATTTGGATATTATTCAAACTCAAAGACTATAGATTTTGCAATTTCAACAAATAATAGTATTGAAATAGTTAAAACTGCTTTAGTTGCTTTAGACTCTATCTTTAAAAATGGTTACCGTTATCAAAAAGCAGGTGTGATGCTTACTGGTTTATCCAATGAAGATGGTAGTAAGAACCTATTTTCTTGTGAAAAAGATGAGAAAATAAAGGGTTTAATGAGGTCTATTGATAATACTAACTATCGATATGGAAGATCTACTTTAAGTCTTGCTAGTGCTGGTGTTCAAAAAAGATGGAACATGAGAAGAGAACATTCTTCTAAAATAGATACAGCTGATTTCTATTTACTACCAACGATTAGAGCCTAGTAAAAAAATAATAAAAATTTTTTTATCATTAAAAAGGTCTTGGGTTTTTTGGATAACCTAAATTTTTACAAGTTGCAGATTGTGTATCAGTTTTACACAATACAACAACCCTAACCCCTTTAAGTTGAGATTGATCTGACAGTTGGTTTATAATTTCATTGCATCCACTCCAGAGATCTTCACAATTATCAGCTTTACCAACGTTAGAATATCTAATTTTAAGATCTGGAACTTCTAAACCCTCATTGGTTGCCTGATGCATATGGTGTCTGTATGGTCCAAATTTAAATCTAACACTTGACGCCCCTGCTAAAGTATCCCCGAAATAACTAGATCTTAAAGTGCCATCAATCCATAAATGCATAAAACCTTTTTCAGCCCACTTAATATTTAATAAAATATTAACCCACTTACCTTTTAATGGAGAAAAGTTAGGATCAAGATTAACAACATAGTGTTCTGGATAAAAGTATTCAGCACCCATTTCATTTTTATAAGCTGTATAATTTGGAGAGTTAAAGTTCCATGTAAATCTATTATTTACAATGTTAAACGCTCCATCATGGGTTTTTTCTCCTTTACCGTAAAGTTTTTTAAAATCAAATAAAGATATTGTATGCTTGTCAGTTCTTATATCCACTGGAACGAAATAACCAACCCTATACCATTTTGTTTTATTTTTTTTTGTAGTTTCTTTATAAGGTTCCATGATTTGAAATCTTTGAGCATGACCCTCAATGCCAAATCTTTTCCAATCGAGTTTATGACCTTTATATGAATACTTTAAATCGAATTCTATTCCTTTTTCAGCAACACCAAGTCTATCCTCAAGCTTGTCAAAAAATTTATAAATATTTGGATTTTTAATATTTCTTAAAGTAAAAACCATTTTATTATCTGATTGAGCTTTCAGTACATAATGAGCAAAGTCCTTTTTCTCTTTTTTCTTCATATTGATATGCTTCTTTTCAGCATACGAATAAGACGAAACTAAAAATATTATTGATATTAAAGATAATAAAATTATAAAAATTTTATTCATTAGCCTTTAAAAAGCTTATCAGATAAATTTTGTAGGTCTTCACCCCAGAAAACTTTGTCTTTAATTGTATTAAAATCAATATCAAAGACAGTAGACATAGCAGATGCATATACAGATCTTGCATCAATTGTAGAATTTAAATCTCTTCCTTGAAACAGCTCTTTACTTTTTAAACCAGGCCAATCGGTATAAACTTGATTATTTTTAAGCAAACCACCTCCCATAAATATAGCAGATCCATATCCGTGTTCAGTTCCTAAACCACTATTTTGTTTAATTGTTCTACCAAACTCAGTCAGCGTAACAATTAAAGTGTTATCAAATTCTTCTTTTAATCTTTTCTTTAAAGTACCAAATACTAGATCCATTTCTTTTAAACAATCTGAATGCGTTCCATGTACACCTCCTTGTGCAGCATGAGTATCAAACCCTCCAACTTCAAAAACTGCAACTCTTGGACCATCTGGTTTTTTTAATAAAGTTCCTGCTTCATTAGCTAGAGAGTATAAATCATCTGCAGCATACGATCTTTCTTTAGGTCTAGATTTGATTATTTCTAACATTCCGATAAGCTCATCTTCAGATCTTTCTTTATAAACATCTTTAAGTAATGACAGAACTTTATCAGTTGGTAATTTTCCTTTTGTTGGAAAGTAATTATTGTTTTGAGGAACACCTCTTAAAATGAGTGGCATTGGTAACGCTAAAGCTAATCCCTCTTGTTTTAAACCTGCAACTTTCATTCCTCTTCCTAACCAGCCAGTTTTTACTTTGTAAGGAACTTTGCCACCAGACTCCATTAGATTCTGTCCATCAAAGTGTGATCTTTCTGTATAAGGAATATTTGTTGCATGAACTATTGCTCCTTTGCTTTCTTTCCATAAATCATGGAAATTATCTAATACAGGATGTAATGAAAAGTCAGAGTTTAATTTAATTGTATCATCTAAAATTAATTGTTTCCTTCTTTTTTCAAAATTTTTATCTCCAATAACTGGAACTGCACAAAGAGCGTCCATTCCACCTCTTAACATAATAACAACTAGATTTTTTTTAGCTTTTGTTGATGAATAAACTGGAAGACCAGTTCCTGCTAAAAACAATGTTGCCAAAGATCCTTTTAAAAAACCTCGTCTTGAAATTCTCATGCTCTTAAAACCTCCGGTAAGTTAAATAACAATATATGCTTATCAATTGTTTTTTCATTTTGATTTAAGATGCTCATTATTTTATCAGAATTATCGAAGTTTTTTTCTACTACACTTTTAAAAAATTCATCGTTTTTGTTATCAGGTTTTAAATTAATATAACCTTGTCTAGCATATAAAAGCCTTCTTATTATAAGTTCTGGAGACATCCAATCTTCTGCTAGATCAGAATATCCATTTGGCTGCTGCGAAAGATAAGGATGATGACCCATATCTTTCATAAATTTATGTGGTTTAGCTTGATAAGGATCAAGACCATAACCTAATAAAAAACTATCAAATTTTTCCTCTTTAGGAGGCCACTTTGCATCTGTCATTCTACTCATTTGTAACCACCAATTTTCAGGATTTTGAAATTTTGAATATTCATCGTTGAATCTAAAGGCTACTTCAATAGCAGCTTTGTGTACCTCTGGTAAATAACCTCCACTTTTTTCCCATGCTTTAACAATTGGATCAGTCATTTCTTTTGTAGGATAATCGGTTATTAGATATCTACATAGTTTGTAAGCTATAAATTCCCTGCACGAAGGATGCTCTGATAAAAATTTAATTGCAGCTGGCAAACCTTTTTTACCTTTTGGGAAATTTTGACCCCAAAATATTTTTTTTCCTGGTTGATGGTACTTTCTCTGGAATTTAATATCTGCAGTTTCAAGCTTAGTCTTATGATATTTATCGTCTGGAGCCCAACCAGTCATGATGTAAGCTAGCTCAGTTATATTTTCTTGCGTGTATCCAGAATTTGGGGACACTGTATGAAGTTCTAATAATTCTCTTGCATGATTTTCGTTAATTGTGGCTGGTCTTTTTTTTCTTTTTCTCCATTCTGCTCTAGCATCTTCTGATTTAGGACCAACATTTTCAGCATTATCTAAATGATGGATCATGGCCCAGGCAACAGTTGACTCGTATGCCAACTTTTCAAAAGTTTGGTTCATATTAGCTCTTATAGTTTCTCTTTGATATGCTCCAGTTGAGTAATGAGCCAAAAAATCTTTTTCACTTATTGTAAAATGATTACCCCAAAAATACCAAAGTTTTGCAAGAACTGGGTGACTTCCTGATGTAGCTTCTTTATGTCTAATGGCAATTTCTAGGTTTCTCCAAAACTTCTGTCCTGTGTCCGCTCTAGCTTTATTTTTTGCAGCCTTATAACCCATTTTATCATTTTTAAATTTTTTTCTTAAAACTTTTCTGTCTTGATAAACATACTTATTATAATGTTTTCTTAATTCTTTTTCTGGATAAATTTTTCCTTTAAAGGCAAATTCAGGTATTTGATCTGTAAATTGGCTTTGTGCCCAATTTAAAGGATCAGATGGTATTTGTTCATCAGGACCTAAACCAAAAGCTACTTTTCTAAAAAAATTTTTCATTTTATCCGATTAGTTTATTTCAAATTCTCAATATCCTCAATGTAGCTTAAAGAATTATTAAATTCAGTCATATTTTCTCTTCCTGAGATTTTTAAAATAACTAGACCAAAAATAATGATTAGCGCTAAAGGTATAGCTGTAATTACACTTATATAATCAGCAATTATTATTAAATATATTGCATAAAATGCTATCGATCTAAAAATAACACCTGTTTTAAAGACAGCTATTATTGCTAAAGAATGATTTATCAAATTTATGAAACTCATCTTTGAGGGGCCAAAGTATCTTGAGCCTCTTATTGAGGAAGATTTAATTAAATTATTTTCTGTTTTGGCTAATGAACCAGAAAAACTACTCCAAGTTGCTTTCTCTTCAATTAATTTCTTAACAGTTTCTTTTGTAAGGCAAGTGAAATTTCCAAATTTTATAAATTTTCCTGTAAATGCATAAGTAATTATTTTGTGCAAAAAATAACAGATTTTAAAAATTAAACCTTCTGATCTTTTCACTCTTTCTCCAACGATACTTTTTTTAGGATTATCCTTAATCTTTTCTACAAAGTTTTTTATCTCTTCAGGTCTATCTTCCCCATCACCATCCATAGGTATTACATAATCAAAATCTTCATTTTCTGAAATATGTTTTAATCCAGCAGCAATGCATCTTGCATGACCTCTGTTATTTCTCATATTAATTAATTTTAGTGATTTAATATTATTTAAATTTTTATTTTCTAAATTTTTTTCCTCTGTCGATGCATCATTAATTATAATTACTGAAAATGAAACATTTAAATCAGAAATATTTCTATTAATTTCTTCAAGTAATTTTGATGTAGATCTAAAGTCATTAAATACTGGAATTAATATTATAATATTCATTAACCTACTGAGCCTATTAATCTGAACAAAGAGGCAAAAAAACCATATCCTGAAAGTTCTATTAAAGCAATTATTCCAATAATGAAAAAAAGTTTTTTATTTTTTTGGTTTAATTGAAATTTCATTTATATTTTACACACTCCATGTCTCTATTACACATGTAAATATCCTTTGGATCATAAATCCACTTTGGTCTTTCTGGAAGATGGTAAGATATATTTCCTGCAATCCACTCATTACCCTTAACATATTCCATTTTTCCAAAATCATTTGCTTCTATTTCGTAGAGATTTTTAGCCTGTTTTGCTAAATTTTTTCCGTTAAAATCAGTTCTTTTGTCAGTTTTTGAAATAGAAACATATGCATATAAGATTGGTGAAATAAAAAATAAGATTAAAAAGACAGAAGTAAAAGTTTTCATTTTTTCAAAATTAATTTCAGATTTAAAAATATAGATAAATAGCAAACCAAAACTTATATAGAACGGAGTCATCCACATTGTTCTAATTTTTACACCCATAGTAAAAGATGTTAAAATAATAAATAAAATAGGAATTAAGTTTATTAATAGTAAAAATAATAACTTATCATCATTTAAATTAATATTTATTTTAAATTTATTAATTAAAAAAAATATCATTAAGAAAAATGGAATCAATATTCCAATTTGTTTTAGTAAAAATATTAATGGATGCTTTAAATGACTTAAAATACTTGCTTCCTCTGATCCAGTTCTCATTAGTCCATAAGTCATAGTTATATAATCGTTCTCGGATAGCCAAATAATATGTGGAAATAAAACTATGAAAAAAGGAATTATAGATACCAGACATTTAAAATTTATTTTTTTGTTATAGATTAGGTAAATTAAAAGTACAGCTATTGCTAAACCTAAATAGACAAATAAATATTTTGAAAGGAAAGCAAATCCTGAAAATAATCCAAGTAAAAACCAATCTATGATTTTGTTATTTGTAATTCCTTTCCATAAATAAAACAATGAAAGAGACCAAAAAGGGACAAGACATACATTTACATTGAACTCAGGTGAAGTGAAGTTATAGAAATAAATACCCTCTAATAATAAAACAGATAGAAAACAATAAATTTTATTTTCGAAAAAATCCTCTGCTAATTTAAAAATAACGAAAAATGAAACTACAATACAAATTTGACTTAATAGATAATACGCCCAATCTTGTGGTCCAAATATAAAATAAATTATTTCAGTTAAAAAAGCACTCATAGGAGGATGTTTATTAAATCCCCAATCTAGGTTGCTACCCCACGCCAAGGCTTCGATTGTATCTAATGGCAAATTGTGATTTGTAAAAGTTGGAGTCAATGTCCAGATTAACAGGTGTGATGTAATAAAAATATAAAATATATTATTTGTATTCTTTTTATAAATGACCATTTTTATTAATTTATACAATTAATGCATTCTTGACACTCAATAAATGATGAATATATTCACCAAATTTATAAAATTGAGTATGGTAAAAATCTCTAAAAAATATATTCCAAAAGAAACTGAAAAATATATGTGTGCGAAACATCTTGCATATTTTAAACAGAAACTAATGGACTGGAAAAAAGATCTTAAGAGAACAAATAATGAGGCAATATTTAACGCTTCGATGGATGACAATAGTGCTTCAGCCGATATTGTTGATCAAGCAAGTTCATATACAGAGAAAAATGTTGAAATGAGAGCAATTAACAGACAAATAAAATTAATTTCAAAAATTGATGGAGCTTTGAAAAAAATTCAAGATGGAACATATGGATTTTGTGAGGAAACTGCTGAACCAATTGGTCTTAAAAGATTAATGGCAAGACCAGTTGCAACTTTATGTATATCAGCTCAAGAGAAACACGAAAAAGAAGAAAAAGTTTACGCAGATATTTAAGGATAGTCTATTTCAGCATCTTTGTTTAAAACTTTAAATCCTTTTATAACTGCAGGGCGCTTTGCTATCTCAACAAACCATCTTGATAAACTTTTGAAATATACTAATCCGATATCATGTCTTTTATGACGTGCAATCCAGGACCACGTTGCAATATCCGCAATCGAATATTCTTTTCCAGCTAAATATTCACTTTTAGAAAGTCTTGCTTCTAAATCTTCATATAACTTTCTTGTTATTTTAAAATATCTGTCTTCTCCCCATTCACTTTTACCTTGATGATAATAATGAAATTGATGATGTTGACCAATCATTGGACCGATCAAGCCCATTTGTGCCATAAGCCATTGATTTATCTCTAATTTATTTTTTTCTGGATAAAGTTTTTTACTTTTTTCAGCTAAATACATCAGTATTGCTCCTGACTCGAATATTGATTTATTGTTTTCGTGGTCTGTGATCACTGGTATTTTATTAAAAGGACTTATTTTTTTGAATTCAGGCTTATGTTGTTCACCTTCACTTAAATTAACTTTAGTCACTCTATATTTTAAACCTATCTCCTCTAACATAATACTAATCTTCCAGCCATTAGGGGTATCAGCTGTAAATAGCTCTATCACTATTTGACACCCAATCTATCTTTGATTGTGTTGGATGCTGTTGTAAATTCAAATCTATATTTCTCATTTGGTCTTGCATACTTAAAACAACCTCTTGCAGCCAAAGCTCCTTCATGGAAACCTGAAAGTATTAATTTAAGTTTTCCTGGATATGTACAGATATCACCAATAGCAAAAATACCTTTTTTATTAGTCTCAAAATTTTCTGTATTAACTGGAATTACTTTTTTATCTAAATTTAGCCCCCATTCTGCTATTGGCCCAAGTTGCATTATTAAACCAAAGAAACCTAAAACATAGTCAGTCTTCAATATTTTACTCTCACCATCTTCACTTTTAATTTCTACTTCTTCTAGAGATCCATTACCTTTAACATCTTTAATTGAATATTTAGTAAATAAATTGATAACATTCTTATCACTAAGTTCTTTAATTTTTTTAACACTTGCATGGGCGCCTCTAAACTCATCTCTTCGATGTATAAGTGAAACCTTCGATGTATTTGATAATTCAATTGCCCAATCTAAAGCGCTATCTCCGCCCCCAAAAATAGCTACAGATTTGTCTTTAAAAATTGATTTATCTTTAATTGAATATAATACGGACTTACCATCAAACTTTTCAGCGTTTTTTGTTGTAAATTTCCTTGGTTCAAATGACCCAACTCCACCTGCTATTACGATATTTGGTGTTCTAAACTCTTTTCCATTAGTTGTTTTTACTATCCAACTTTCATTTTCTTTTTTAAGATTTTGAACTCTATCATTTAAGTGAAAATTAAAGTTAAAAGGCTCAATTTGTTTTATTAAATTATTAGTAAGTTCTTCTCCTGTACATTCTGGTACTGCAGGAATATCATAGATTGGTTTATCTGGATAAAGTTCTATGCATTGTCCACCAATTTTATCTAAATTATCAACTATCTCACACTTTAGTCCAATTATTCCTAATTGATGAGCACAAAACAATCCTGTTGGACCTGCTCCAACTATGACAACATCTGTTTCAATCATTAAACTTGTTTCTCCGGCATTTGAACAATTAATCCATCTAATTCATCCGATACCATAATTTGACAGCTCAATCTACTTCTTGAATTTGGTTCATATGCTTGATCAAGCATGTCATCCTCACCCATTTCTTTTTTTGGTAATTTATCATACCAATCCTCTTTGACATAAACATGGCAAGTTGCACAAGACATACTGCCTCCGCAATCAGCATCAATTCCAGGTATATCGTTTTGGACTGCACCCTCCATCACAGTAAGACCATTTCTGACCTCAACCAAATGTTCTTTACCGTTATGTTCTATATATTTAATTTTAGCCATTGAATTTATATAAGCACAAAAAAAAATAGGGCAAGTAATTAAACTTGCCCTATTTTATATCGTAACTGACTGTTACTATGCTCTTCTTGTAGAGTTAGAAACCGCGCAAGACCAGATAATTAAACCAAATGCGATTTTATTAACAAAGTCTGCTAAGTTATAGATAACGTTTAATGCGTTAGCATCAATTCCGCCTGTTAGGTAACCAAAAATGTAACCTAATGGGTAAATTGCCCAACCTACAGTAACAATCATTCTTAAAGCTCCAAATGCAGTTACTAAAGCTTTATTTCCAGATTTAGCAGCAACTTTTCCTGCTTCACCTGAAAAGATTTCATAAAGAATGTAAATCCATCCAGCCATACCGATTATGAAACCTAGTGTAGCGTTAATGAATCCAGCTTCTCCAAGATATCCACCTATTAACATAACTAGTGAACCGATTAAGATTCTCCAGAATATGTTTGTGTCAACTTTTCTTACTGCTGAAAGAATTAAGTAAAATTCTACTAGCTGTAGCGGTACAGTAATTAACCAGTCAATGTATCTGTATACAGTTGGAGTATCACCTGTTTCAACCCATACTGCTCTCATATACATATAGTGGATAAATGCTATACCAGTTACTAATCCAGCTACGTTTACTGATTTTCTCCACTGAGAACCGACGTTAGCCTGTTCCATAAAGAAAAACGCTGTAGCTGCTAACATACCCATTGAAATTAACCAAAACGAAATACCTACGAAATCGTCTGTAGCTAAAAAGGCTGTTGCCGCGTTAGCTGCCGTAGTTGCTCCAAAAAGCACTGCCGCTAAAGCTAACATTTTCATTGTCTTCATAAAAAACTCCCTCATAGTTAGTTTTTTTTATTAGTTTAAATTTAAACTACAGACTAATCTAATGATTAGCCTAAAGTTAGGGTTAGATAGCAAAAAAAATTAGTTTATTGAAGAGTTTTTGACCTCTAAAAAGTATTGATTTTACTTACTTTGTGAAATTAAATACAACCTGTTACATAAAATCATTATAAAAGTGGGTCAAAAAACAAATCACTATGACAGTCAAATTTAACAAAATTTATCAAGAGTCAATTCAAAATCCTGAGAAGTTTTGGCAAAATGTGTCTGAGGATATCTTTTGGTTTAAGAAACCAAAAAAAATTTTAAATAAATCTAAACCTCCATTTTATAAATGGTTTGAAGATGGAGTAACGAACACCTGTTACAACGCAATTGATACTCATATTGATCATGGCAAGGGAGAAAGGACTGCCTTAATATATGATAGTCCAATTACAAACAACAAATCAAAGTTCACTTATAATGAATTGAGAAATAGAGTTTCAAAATTTGCAGGAGCACTTGATAATCAAGGTATCAAAAAAGGTGATAGAGTAATTATTTACATGCCAATGATACCAGAAGCCGTTATAGCAATGCTTGCATGTGGAAGAATTGGAGCAATACATTCGGTTGTCTTTGGTGGATTTGCATCGAATGAGCTAGCAAGTAGGATTGATGATAGTAAAGCTAAGATTTTAATTACTGCCTCTTGTGGATTTGAGCCAGGGAGAACAGTTGAATATAGACCTTTAGTTGACGGAGCACTTAAACTTGCAAAACATAAAGTTGAAAAAGTAATTTTCTTTCAAAGAAAAGGTTATGAGGTGAAAATTAATTCACCTCTTGAGATAAGCTGGGAAGAGTCTCTAGTAAATGCAAAAGATAAAGATTGTGTAGAAATAGGAGCTAATGAATTTGCTTACATTTTATACACATCAGGAACTACTGGAATACCAAAAGGTATAGTTAGAGATGTTGGTGGTCATATTGTTGCTCTAAAGTGGACTATGAAAAATATTTATAATGTAGATGAAAATGATGTTTGGTGGTCTGCAAGTGATATTGGATGGATAGTAGGACACTCTTATATTGTTTATGCTCCCTTGTTCAAAGGATGTACAACTGTATTGTTTGAGGGTAAACCAGTTGGGACACCTGATGCGGGTGTTTTTTGGAGAATTATTTCTGAATACAAAATAAAATCTTTGTTTACTGCCCCAACTGCTTTCAGAGCCATTAAAAAAGAGGATCCAGACGGAAATTTTTTTTCTAAATATGACTTAAGTTCATTTAAGTCATTATTCTTAGCTGGAGAGAGAGCTGATCCTGATACTTTAAAGTGGGCAGAAAATCTTTTAAATGTTCCTGTAATTGATCACTGGTGGCAAACAGAAACTAGTTGGGCAATTAGTTCAAATTGTACTGGAATAGAAATGCAAAAAACTAAATACGGATCAGCATGCAAAGCTGTTCCTGGTTATGATGTCAAAATTATTAAACCAGATCATTCAATTGCAAAACCAAATGAAATGGGAGACATAGTTGTAAAATTACCTTTACCTCCAGGAACATTTCCAACGCTTTGGAATGCAGATAAAAGATATGAGGAAAATTATATGTCTAATTATAAAGGTTATTACCAAACGTATGATGCAGGACACATTGATGAAGATGGTTACATTTGGATTATGTCAAGAACAGATGACATCATTAATGTTGCTGGACATAGATTATCTACTGGGGCAATAGAAGAGGTTTTGTCTGAACATCAATCAGTTGCAGAGTGTGCCGTTCTTGGAATTGCAGATAAATTAAAAGGACAGTTACCAATAGGCCTAGTTGTTCTAAAAACCGGAGTTGAAAAGGATAATGATACTGTCTCAAAAGAATGTATTAAAATGGTTAGAGATAAAATTGGACCAGTAGCAGCTTTTAAAGTTGTCATCGTAATAAAAAGATTACCCAAAACAAGATCTGGAAAAATTTTAAGGGGAACTATAAGGAAAATAGCTGATGGTGAGGATTACAAAATGCCAGCGACAATTGATGATCCAGCAATTCTAAGTGAGATTACTCAAAGTTTAATTGATAATAAAATTCTTAAAGAATAAAATTAATTAATCTTCAAATTTAATTGGTTTTCCAGATGGTTCTCCAATGATCTTACCATCTTTCATTTTAATCTCTCCGTTTATAATTGTATAAGCTGGGGTTCCCTTAAACTTATATCCATCAAAAGGCGACCAACCACACTTACTTTCTATTTTATCATTTTTAATCTCAATAATTTTGTTCATATCCACAATTGTAAAGTCCGCATCATACTCTTCCTTTATGAAACCCTTTCCTATAATTCCAAAAATTTTTGCAGGGTTCTCACATACAAGATTCATTAATTGTTCAAGTGATAATTTACCATTATTTACATGATTAAGCATTACAGGCATTAAAGTTTGGACTCCTGGCATACCTGACGGCGTATCAGGATACTCTTTGTCTTTATTCACTTTTAGATGTGGAGCATGATCAGAGCCAATTGTATCATTATAATTATTTCTCACTGCATACCATAAACGATCATAATGACTTTTATCTCTCAAGGGCGGATTCATTTGAGCGTAAGTTCCAAGTTTATCATAGCAGTCGGGCGCAAATATGGTTAAATGTTGTGGAGTTATCTCAAAAGTAATATTTCCTTTATTCTGAGATAAAAAATCTATTTCCTGTTTAGTAGTAATATGTAAGATATGAGCTTTCTTTCCTAATCTTTTTGCAATTTTAACAATTTTTCTTGTCGATGAAATTGCACATTCTTCATCCCTCCATATTGGATGGGAGTGAACGTTCCCTTTTTCTCTTAATTTTTTTCTTAAATTTAGAATGTCTTCATCCTCTGAATGGACTGCAACAATTTTTGAAGTGCTTTCAAACACTTTTTCTATATCTTCTTCTTTATGCACTAAAAGAGTTCCAGTTGAAGAACCTGCGAATAACTTAACACCACAACACCCTTCTAAACCTTTAAGACTGGCTAATTCACTTTGATTGGTAGGAGTGGCACCAAAGTAAAATGCATGATTACAATACATTCGATTTTTTGCTAGATCTATTTTTCTTTGAAATTCTTTCTGATTTGTAGTTGCTGGATTAGTGTTTGGCATTTCAAAAACTGAAGTGATACCACCAACTATTGCTGCTCTACTACCTGTGTGCAAATCCTCGGTATCTGTTGAACCTGGCTCTCTAAAATGTGTTTGAGTATCTATACAACCAGGTAGAACTATAAGTCCATTTGCATCTATTGTTTGAATAGCTTTTTCCTCTAGTTTTCCAATTTTTGCTATTTTGCTATTTTGAATACCTATATCAACATCTTTTAGATCTTTATCGATATAGCATTTTCCATTTTTAATAATAAGATCTAACATTATTAGAAAAAGTACTTATATCATTCGTTATAATATTACAATATGAATAGAAAAGTTTACATATTAGAAGATAGAGGCCTTCTCTATATAAATGGAGACGAAGCAAAAGAATTTTTACAAAATATAGTTACAAACAATATTGAAAACGTGTCAGAAGATAGAACCTGCTTTTCCGTTCTTCTAACTCCGCAAGGAAAATATCTTTACGATTTTATAATTATTAAACATAAATCAGGCTTTCTTTTAGATTGTGAAAAAGAGATTATTGATGATTTATATAAAAAATTAAATCTTTACAAACTAAGGTCAAAGGTAGAAATACTAAATCTTAGTAATGAATTTGTTGTGGCAAGCTTAAGTAAAGAAAAATTTTTAGAAATAGAAAATTCTAAAGATAAAGAAGGTTCGACAATCAAATTTAGAGAAGATCCTATTTTTTTGGATCCAAGATCTAAAGAATTAGGAGCTAGACTAATAATTAATTTAGAAAAATTATATCTATCTTTGAAAAAATTAGGATTGGAAGTTTCAGAAGTTCATGAATACTATAATCATAGCTATCATTTAGGGATTCCCCAAATTGATACAAAATATTTACAAGACAAAATTTTTGGAATTGAGTGTAACTTTGAGGAATTGAATGGGATTGATTTTAAAAAAGGATGTTATGTTGGACAAGAGAATACTGCAAGAATTAAACTTAAAGACAAACTTAACAAAAGATTGTTTGCAATCAAAGTTTTGGAAGGCCAAATCAATAGTGAAGAAATAACTTTTAAAAATAAAAATATTGGAAAGTTGTTAATAAATAATAAATATCCATTTGCTCTACTTAAACTAGAAAATAAAAAATTTGATTTTGATATTGATCTAAAATGTGGTGATGCAAAAATTAAAGCACTTAAACCATACTGGTTTTAAATTATTTTATAAATTTTGATAAATCGGGTTTAAAATAATCAGGTCCTTTCATAACTTTTCCAAATTCATTAAATATAGGTTTTCCATCTTTTCCTAGTTTACTCATGTTAGATTTTTGAACTTCATCAAAACATTTATCTAAATCAATACCGAAGGCATGTCCTGCACCATAAGTGACATATAATATATCTGTTAAAGCATCAGCAACTTCAGTCAAATTTTTTTCTGATATGGCTTGTTTTAGCTCTTCAAGCTCTTCATTAATTAGTGATATTCTTAAAGAATTTATTTTTTCTGTACTTAAACTTGATGAAACTTTTACATCTTGATTAAAAGTTTTCATAAACAATCCAACCTTTTCAAAATTTGTCATTTTACTCCTATATGCTTTTAATATTTTTTATTGTATAAATGTTAAATATACTCTCAAAATTATATTATGAAATTCAGAAAAGAATACGACAGCATTGGGTCTATTAGGGTGCCTGTGGATAAATATTGGGGAGCTTCTACTCAAAGATCAAAAAAATACTTTGATATTGGAGATACATTAGTTAGACCAAAACTTATAAAATCAATAGCTATAATAAAAAAAGCAGCAGCTATAACAAATTATAAGAACAAAGATATTGATTCAAAAGTTTATAAATCAATTGTTAGAGCTGCTGATGAAATAATTAATGGGAAGTTAGATAGTCATTTTCCACTTAAAGTTTGGCAAACTGGCTCTGGTACTCAAACTAATATGAATGTAAATGAGGTTATATCTAATAGAGCTATTGAAATATTAAAAGGAAAAAAAGGATCAAAAAAGCCTGTTCATCCAAACGATCATGTAAATAAATCTCAATCTACCAATGATGTATTTCCAACTGCAATGCATATTGCTATAGCAATGGAAACTAGGGAGAAACTATTGCCAAGTTTAATGATATTAAATAAAGAATTAAAAAAAAAAGTAATAGAATTTAATAAAATAGTTAAGATAGGAAGAACACACCTGCAAGACGCAACTCCTCTATCATTAGGACAAGAATTTTCAGGTTATCAATCACAATTAGAAGAATGTATAAAAAGAATTAGAGTATCTCTTAATGAAATTTATTTCCTAGCTCAAGGTGGTACCGCTGTTGGAACAGGGATAAATACAAAAAGAAATTTTGATAGAAAAATTGTAAATGAAATAAAGAGGATTACAAATTTACCATTTAAACCCGCTAAAAATAAATTTGCAGCTTTGGCGGCTCATGATGCAATAGTAAATTATTCAGGAACACTTAATACAACAGCAGTATGTTTAATGAAAATTGCGAATGATATAAGATTTTTAGGATCTGGTCCTAGAGCTGGATATGGAGAATTAATTCTTCCTGAAAATGAACCTGGATCATCAATAATGCCTGGTAAAGTAAACCCAACTCAATGTGAAGCAGTAACAATGGTTTGTGTTAAAGTAATAGGAAACCACAATGGAATCACAATGGCTGGATCCCATGGACACTTTGAATTAAATGTTTTCAAACCTTTGATAATTCATAATGTTTTACAATCCATAAAGATATTATCGGATAGTACAAAAAGTTTTGCAAAATATTGTTTGAATGGGTTAAAGGCTGACAAAAATAGGATTAAACATTTGGTCGATAATTCTTTAATGTTAGTCACAGCACTATCTCCAAAAATTGGTTATGACAATGCAGCGAAGATAGCAAAAAGCGCACTTAAAAATAAAACAACCCTCAAAATTGAAGCTATGAAGACGGGTCTTATTAATGAGAAAGAATATGATAAAATTGTAGATCCTTATAAAATGATTAAACCTGTCTAATTATTTAATATTCTTTTAACGATAGCTTTTAATTCTTGTGTATTTTTTACGTTGTATGTTGCTGAATCCTTTTGTTTTGTTCTATTTTCTAAATAATTTAGTTTTATATCAAATATTGAAATTAAACCTGTATTGATATTTTTTTTTATTTTAAAATTAATTTGATTTATGTTCTCAACTTTAGTTTTTTTAATTTGAAATTTTTTTGCAAAATTTTTCTTATTTTTAATTTTTAAAATGTTTGAAGAAATAAAATTTATTTCATCATTATTTTTTACGTAGTTAATTGTAGATTCAATTATTCCTATCTCACCTAAATTAAATATAACCTCTTTAGACTTTATTGTTTTTTCGTTAATAGCAAAATTAATATATCCATTCCTCAAAAGTTCATGTTCAACATTAGTTAAGGATAATCTTAAATCTCCATTTATATTACCAATTAAATTAGATTTTAAATTCAATATAGAAAATACTAATTCATCTATCAAAAAATTTAAATTTTGCTTGTTTAATATTATATTTGAGCTTAGATAAAATGGTCTTAACTCAATTTTAGCATCGATTTTAATATCATTTTTATTTTCTGGTGATTTTAAAAATATATTATTATTTTTAAATTGATAATTAGTCTCAATATTCTTATTTAAAAAGCTTATAAGTGTTGATCCTTTAAAATCTGAACTATAATCATAATTTAATTTATTTCTAATATATAAATTAGGTTCTTTGAAATTTATTTCTAATTGAGAATTAAATTGTGAATTAAAATCTTTTTTCCATGTAGATTTAAAATTAAGATCAAATATATTTCCAGTAATATTTAACTTTTTAAAATTATCCTTATTTGAAGTTGTAAAAGATAATTTCTGTATTGGAGATATGATCAAAGCTTCTCCTTGTTCATCCAATATAAATATTTTACTTTTATTTATATGAAATGGTTTACTTTTACTGCTATGGAAGTAATTTCTTAATGTATTAAATTCTTTTACTTTTAATGAAAAGTTATTTTCTTTTATTTCGAATTTTTCAAAATCAAATTTGGATTTTGGATATAAATTATTTGATTTTAAGAAAACCATTAATTTATCGATTTCAACTTTATAAATATCCTCGCTATTTTTATCTATTGATAAAGATGAATCACTAATTAATAAATGGGGTTTTGGCAGCAATTGGTACTTTATGTCACCATTAATATTTAGCTTTATATTAAAATCAGAATAAAATTTATCCTCAATAATGTTTTCTATACTTTTATAATCAAATAAAACTGGTATTGATAAATATATGCCAAATGAGAAAAATACAGCAATTAATAAAAAAATACCTTTAACAAAAAAAGGGATTTTATTTGTTTTTCTCATTAATTTAATATCGCTTAAATTAAGAAAAAATAAACGATGAATTTAGATTATTTAATAAATCTTAATGAAAGTCAGGAAGAGGCAGTTCTACATTTAGACGGACCCCTTTTGATTGTTGCAGGAGCTGGGTCTGGAAAAACAAGGGTTCTTACAGCTAGAATTGCCCATATTGTTAAACAACATAAGGCATTTCCCAATCAAATCTTAGCAGTAACATTTACAAATAAAGCTGCAAAAGAAATGCAATTAAGGGTTTCTAAATTCTTAAGAAAAGAGGCAACTGGTCTCCCTTGGTTAGGTACCTTTCACTCAATTAGCGCAAAAATATTGAGAAAACATGCAGAAGCAGCTGGATTAAAGTCAAATTTTTCAATTATTGATCAAGATGACCAAGTAAGATTAATAAAAAATATTTGCAAATCTGAGAATATAGATACAAAAAAAATATCCCCAAGATATATTTTGGCAGTAATTGATAAATGGAAAAATAAAGGCTTTTACCCTGATGAAGTAATACTTAAGCGTAAAGACATATTAGAAAAAAGCTTTCTTGGGATATATAAAATATATCAACAAAAACTAATAGATTTAAATGCTGCTGATTTCAGTGATCTAATACTTCACACTGTTAAAATTTTTGAAAGACATAGAGATATATCAAAAATGTATTCTAAAAAATTTAAATATATTTTAGTCGATGAATATCAAGATACAAACTTTATTCAAAGTGAATGGTTAAAATATTTAGCAGAACATAATCAAAATATTTGCTGTGTGGGAGATGATGATCAGTCAATATATAGTTGGAGGGGAGCAGAAATTAAAAATTTTCTACAATTTGAAAGTATTTATGAAAATACTAAAATAATTAGATTGGAAAAAAATTATAGATCCACTCAAAATATTTTAAATGTAGCATCAAATATTATTGAAAATAATCAAAATAGAGTTGGAAAAAAACTTTTTACAGACCAAGAAGATGGTGAACTTGTGACTTTAAACTGTTTTAGAAATGTAAAAGATGAGGCAACTGAAATTGGTTCTAATATTGAGGATTTTAAAAATAAATTTTCATTAAATGAAGTCGCAATTCTTGTAAGAGCTATTTTTCAAACCAGAGAATTT
>CACHKZ010000002.1 GCA_902580535.1 uncultured Pelagibacteraceae bacterium
TCAATTATATCCGATGAATAAAAAAAGTAGCCAAAAACAATTAATGGAGCTGATCCTAAAACTATTAAAAGGAATAAAGATTTATTTTTGGTTATATTTAATAAATCTTTTCTAAAATATAAAATAATTGCTAAAAGCGATCCTAAATGAAGACTTATATCTAGTTGAAGTGAGCTAACATTAAAATTAGAAATCTTTGAGATTATAATGAGATGAGCTGAGGAACTTACGGGAATAAACTCAGTAAATCCTTGAATGAATGCTAATATTGATGCTTCTATATATTTTGAAATCATTTGAGAACCCAATAGATAGTTAAAAGATTACTTAAATAAGGCAATTACTATTATGCATAGCTACTATGCAAATTTGAGAAAAATTAGGAAAAATAGGGTTTTTTAAAAATATATGTCATAATGTATTACCTAGTTGTACTTTATACATATTTGAAATTCGTATATAAGCCGACTTCGATGACAAATAAAATGCTTAAATTTGTGGATATAGGTCAACAAAATCCACCTAAAAGAGATAAATCTAAAAGAAAAGAGGATTTTGGAGAGATATATCAAGAATTTATACATGATAGGGCTAAGGAGCAGTCTAGCAGATGCTCACAGTGTGGTGTCCCTTTTTGTCAAGTTCATTGTCCTTTAAGTAACAATATTCCAGACTGGTTAAAACTTACTGCGGAGGGAAGGTATGAAGAGGCATATCACTTATCTCAAAGCACAAATAATATGCCGGAAGTATGTGGAAGAATTTGTCCTCAGGACAGACTCTGCGAGGGGAATTGTGTAATCGAACAGTCAGGGCATGGCACTGTCACTATAGGATCAATTGAAAAATATCTAACCGACAAAGCATGGGAAAATGGATGGGTTAAACCAATAAAAGTAAAAATTGAAAATGAACAAAGTGTTGGAATTATAGGTGCAGGTCCAGCAGGGTTAGCCTGTGGAGAAGAGCTTAGAAAAAAAGGATATCAAGTAACAATATACGATAGATATGATAGAGCTGGTGGATTACTCATTTACGGAATTCCAAACTTTAAACTAGAGAAACATGTAGTTGAAAGACGAATTAAACTTCTGAAAGATGGAGGAATAAATTTTGTAAACAATTTTGAAGTTGGTAAAGACTCTACTTTAAAAGAACTACAATCAAAACATGATGCAATCTTAATTTCAACAGGTGTTTACAAACCCCGAGAAGTAAATTTACCAGGAAATGACTTAAGCAATATTTTTCCTGCAATGGAATTCCTAACAGCATCAAATAAAAAAGGCTTGGGTGATAAAGTTGAAATGTTTGATAACGGTACACTTAATGCTGAAGGAAAAGATGTTGTAGTTATCGGTGGAGGAGATACAGCAATGGATTGTGTAAGGACATCAGTTCGACAAAAAGCTAAATCTGTAAAATGTTTATACAGAAGAGATAGAGAAAATATGCCTGGTTCTGCTAGAGAAGTAGGTAATGCAGAAGAAGAAGGTGTAGAATTTATTTGGTTAAGTAATCCAAAAGAATTTAAAGGATCTAATAAAGTTAAGAGTATTGTAGTTGATAAAATGATATTAACTGATCCTGACGAGAGCGGAAGAAGAAAACCAGTTGTAGAAGAAAATTCAGAATTTGAAATAAAAGCAGATTTAGTGATTAAATCTCTAGGATTTGATCCAGAGGACTTACCTATTCTTTTTCAAGAGCCAAGATTAAAAGTTTCACAATGGGGAACTATTAAGGCTGACTTTGATACATTGGAAACAAGTATTCCTGGTGTATTTGCAGCAGGAGACATCGTTCGAGGAGCATCATTAGTTGTGTGGGCTATTAAAGATGGAAGAGATGCAGCAACTTCAATCCAGAGTTTTCTTCAATTAAAACAAAAAATGAAAGTTGCATAATGGATATCCAAAAAAAAAATAGAGAATTATTGAAAAAACATCATGTTTATGATGAAAAAATGGAACATGATGCATGCGGAGTAGGTCTTGTGGCTTCAACTGAGGGGCTTAAATCAAGAAAAGTAGTTGAATATGGAATTGAAGCTTTGAAAGCTGTTTGGCACAGGGGTGCAATTGATGCTGATGGAAAAACAGGTGATGGAGCAGGAATACATATTGAGATACCAAAGGATTTTTTTGCAGAGAAAATAGAAATTACTGGACATAAACATGATAATTCAGATTTATGTATAGGAATGATCTTCCTTCCGAGGAACGATTTTGGTGGTCAAGAGCAATGTAGAACAATAGTAGAGAGTGAACTTACAAAAAAGAATTTTAATATATATGGATGGAGACAAGTCCCGGTTGATCCATCTGTGCTCGGTGAAAAAGCTGAATTAACAAGACCTGAAATTGCTCAAGTTTTGTTTACTCATAATGATAAATCAATTGTTGGTAAAGATTTAGAAAGAATACTATACGAGACAAGAAGAAAAATTGAAAAAGAAGCTTTAAAAAATCAATTAAATAATTTTTATATTTGCTCATTTAGTTCAAAATCAATTATTTACAAAGGAATGTTTCTTGCAGAAGCTTTGTCAGACTTTTATACAGATTTAAAAGATGAACGTTTTATTTCAAGATACGCAATTTTTCATCAAAGGTTTTCAACTAATACAGCACCAAGCTGGGATTTAGCTCAACCGTTTAGAGCTATCGCTCATAATGGTGAAATAAATACACTTAAAGGTAATGTTAATTGGATGAATATACACCAAGAAGAAATGTTCAGTCCATTGTTTGATGATATGGAAAATTTGAAACCGGTTATTCCTGCTGGAAATTCTGACTCTGCATCATTAGACAATGTTTTTGAATTACTAAATATTTCTGGTCATTCAGCACCTTTAGCAAAACTTATGCTAATTCCAGATGCGTGGTCAAAAAAAAGTAAAGTTTTGCCAAAAGATCATCAACAATTATTCAATTTTTTAAATAGCACAATGGAACCTTGGGATGGACCCGCTGCTGTTGCAGCGACAGATAATGAGTGGGTAATTGTTGGAAGTGACAGAAATGGTCTAAGACCGCTAAGATATACTGTCACAAGAGACAAACTTTTGTTTGCTGGATCTGAAACAGGGATGATTGATTTAAATGAAAAGAAAATTGTTTCGAAGGGAAGACTTGGCCCTGGTGAAATATTGGGTGTTAGAATTGAAAAAGGAAAAGTTTATACTAACAATGCTATTAAGAATTATTTAGCAAAAGAATTTAAAAAGTTTAATAACCAGATCATTGATCTTGATAAAAAATTTCCAATAGAAAATGAAAAAAACCAGCATTCAGGCTCTGATTTAAAAAAAATACAACACTGTTTTGGTTATAGCCTTGAGGATTTAGAACTAATCCTTCATCCTATGGCTGAAGATGCCAAAGAAGCAACTGGATCAATGGGTGATGATACACCTCTTGCTGTATTATCTGATAAATATAGGCCTCTTTACCATTTTTTTCGACAGAACTTTAGTCAAGTAACAAATCCTCCAATAGACTCTTTAAGAGAAAATAAGGTTATGAGTTTAAAAACTAGGTTTGGAAATCTGGGTAATATTCTGGATTTTTCAGATCTTACTGAGGAAAATATTTATGTTTTGGACAGTCCTATCCTCTCAAACAATCAATTTGAAAAGTTTGTAAAGTACTTTGGTGATAATTATAGAATTTTAGATTGTATATTCGACAAAGACGAAACACTAGAAAATTCAATTGATAAATTAAAAAGGGATGCAGAGAAAGCAGTCAGGGAAGGTGTAACACAACTTATTTTGTCAGATAAAAATATATCCGAAAAAAAACTGCCAATGCCAATGCTTCTATGTATTGGAGCAATAAACACTCATTTAATAAAATTAGGCCTAAGAGGATATGTTTCTATCAATGTTCAAACAGGAGATGCTCTTGATACACACTCATTTGCTACACTTATAGGTGTTGGAGCAACAACTGTAAATCCTTATCTTGCATTCGATAGTTTATTTCAAAGATACTCTAAAAAACTTTTTGGTAAATTTTCTTTTGATGAGTGTGTAAGTAGGTATATTAAATCTGTTAACTTTGGCCTGTTAAAAATAATGTCAAAGATGGGTATTTCTGTTTTAAGTTCATATAGAGGAGGATGTAATTTTGAGACTGTAGGACTAAGTAGGACAATTGTTAAAGATTATTTTCCAGGGGTAGTATCTAAAATTTCTGGCATTGGATTAAGTGGTATAGAAAAAAAGATAAGAGGTATACATAGGGATGCTTTTGACATTCATTCAAATATTTTACCCATAGGTGGAATTTATAGATATAGAAAAAATGGAGAAACTCATCAATATCAAGGAAAATTAATTCATCTTTTGCAAGCTGCAGTTGGATCAAATTCTTATGATACTTATAAAAAATATACTAAAGGAATCTACAGTTTAAAACCAATTAACTTAAGAGATTTAATTGACTTTAAAAATCAAGAGGCAATAGCAATTGATGAAGTTGAGCCAATAAGTGAAATCATGAAAAGATTTGGAAGTGGAAGTATGTCTCATGGTGCCTTATCAAAAGAAGCTCATGAAACTCTTGCTATGGGTATGAATAGGATCAAGGGTGCTTCTTGTAGTGGTGAAGGTGGAGAAGATGAAAAGAGATTCAAGGTTTTAGAAAATGGAGATAGCGCTAATTCAAGAGTAAAACAAATAGCATCTGCAAGATTTGGAGTAACTATAAATTATTTAAATAATTGTAATGAAATTGAAATTAAAATTGCACAAGGTGCAAAACCTGGTGAAGGTGGTCAATTACCTGGGTTTAAGGTTACAGAAGAAATAGCTAAATTAAGACACTCTACTCCAGGAGTGACACTAATTTCGCCTCCTCCACATCATGACATTTACTCTATAGAAGACCTTGCACAACTAATTTATGATTTAAAGCAAATCAATCCTAAAGCTAGAGTTGGTGTAAAATTAGTAGCTTCATCTGGAATAGGAACTATTGCTGCAGGAGTTGCTAAAGCAAAAGCTGATATCATTTTAATTTCTGGACATAATGGTGGAACAGGGGCTACTCCTCAAACAAGTGTTAAATATGTTGGTATTCCATGGGAAATGGGATTAACAGAAGCAAATCAAGTTTTGACTTTAAATAAACTAAGACACCTTGTTACTCTGAGAACGGATGGAGGAATTAAAACTGGAAGAGATGTAGTTATGGCAGCAATGATGGGTGCAGAAGAGTTTGGTGTAGCTACTACAGCGCTAGTTGCAATGGGATGTATTATGGTAAGACAATGTCACTCTAACACTTGTCCAGTCGGTGTTTGTACTCAAGATGATGAACTTAGAAAAAAATTTACTGGTACACCAGACAAGGTAGTAAACTTATTTTCTTTTATAGCGGAAGAAGTAAGAGAAATTCTAGCAAGTTTAGGATTTAAGTCTCTCAATGAAGTTATTGGTAGAACTGACTTATTAAGACAAGTGAGTAAAGGATCACCAAATTTGGATGATCTAGATTTAAATCCTTTATTTGTGCAAGCTGACCCCGGTAAAAATAAAAGATATTGTGAGAGACCTATAATTAATGAGGTTCCAGATACATTGGATCAAAAAATTTGGCCAGAGGTAGAAAACTTAATAGATAATAATTCTCCATTAGATAAAACATATGAAATTAAAAACACTGATAGAGCAGTAGGTACAAGAATTTCTTATCATTTATATAAAAAATTTGGAAATAATAAATTACAGGAAAATACTTTTTCACTTAATTTTAAAGGATCAGCTGGACAATCATTTGGTGCATTTGGGATTAAAGGACTTAAATTAATTTTAAAAGGAGATGCCAATGATTACGTTGCCAAAGGTTTGTCTGGTGCATCTGTAATAGTTAAACTTCCTGAGGAAAGTAATTTAGTCTCAAACGAAAATACTATTATAGGAAATACAGTCTTATATGGGGCAACATCGGGAACTTTATTAGCGGCAGGACAAGCGGGTGAAAGATTTGCAGTAAGAAACTCAGGAGCAACTGCGGTAGTTGAAGGTTGTGACTCAAATGGATGTGAGTATATGACGGGAGGATCAATTGTAATATTAGGTGATGTCGGAGATAATTTTGGAGCAGGAATGACTGGTGGAATGGCTTTTGTATATGATCCTAACAATGAATTTACAAAAAAAGCAAATCCAGAGACAATTATTTGGCAAACACTCGAGACAGAGTTTTGGAAAAATAATTTAAAAGAACTAGTCTCAAAACATTGTCAAGAAACAGAGTCTAATGTTTCTAAAAATATACTCGAAAATTTTGATGTGGAGGTAAATAATTTTTTACAAGTTTGCCCTAAAGAAATGGTAGATAAACTTGCAAATCCAATTACTAATAAAAGTATTGTTGGTAAAGCTAGTTAATTTTTTCAATTATTTTTTCTAATTCTTTACAAATTATACTTAAATTTTTACCTGAGGAGAGACTATGATCTCCATTCTTTATTATTAAAAGCTTTTTATCTGCTTTAGGAAAAGTTTTTAAAACCATTCTTGAGTATTTTACAGGCACCACCTCATCTTTTTGCCCGTGAACCATTGTGACAGGGATGGTATTATTTAATTTTTTATTAAGAACTTTATTTCTAGCTTTTTTTCCATCAAAAATAAGTTGTTTAGTGATTAAGTATTCATAATCGCCATTTTTAATTTTAGATATTCCCTTTTCGATTATTTCATCCTTTGTTTTCTTTGGAAATTTTTTCCACATAATTCTTGTAAGAAACTCAGGTGCAGATCCAATACCTAGGAAACCTTTAATTTGAGAACTAAAATATCTGTGCATTATCATCGAAATCCATCCACCCATACTGGAGCCAATTAGAATAAAATCATTTTTTTTTACTATTTTATAAATCGCTGTCTTAGCGTCATTTGACCATTTTGTAATATTACCTTTTGTAAACTCTCCTGAAGACCTTCCATGACCAAAATATTCCAAAGCTAAAAACCCTAATTTATTTTTAATGCTAAAGTTTAAAAATTTCTTAGGTTTATCTCCATCTATATCTGATGCAAAACCTGGCAAAAAAACTATGTAGAGATTTTTCTTATAATTATTTGCGATATATCTTAGTTTTTTATATTTAGAAATTCTTAGAAATTTATTTTTTTTCATATAAAGTATTCATATTGACTAGGTATATATTATTATCACATGCAGTCTAAATTAAAAGTACTACAGGTAATTCCTAAGTTAGGTTATGGTGGCGCAGAAACCGGTTGTTACGACATTGCACATTACTTGCCAGAAAATAATGTTGGATCATATCTCATTACGAGTGGCGGTGAACTCCTACAATATGTAGACAGAAAAAAAGTCAAACTCATAAGACTTCCTGTTCACTCAAAAAATCCAATACTCATCTTTATAAATTCATTAATTATTTCTGCAATTATTTTAATAAATGGGATAAATATTGTTCATGCTAGAAGTAGAGCACCTGCGTGGTCATGTTTAATTGCAACAAAAATTACAAGAAGAAAGTTTGTTACGACTTTTCATGGAACCTATAACTTTAAAAGTAAATTAAAAAAACTTTATAATTCGGTTATGGTTAGATCGGATTTAATTATTGCTGGATCTAACTTTATTTTTTCACATATTAAAGAAAACTACGCAGAATATCTCTCAGATAAAAAAAAATTGCTCTCTATATTTAGAGGTATAAATACAGATTATTTTGACTCTTCCACTACATTAGAAGCTGATGAAGATAAATTATTTAAGTCATGGGATTTGATAGTTGGAAAAAAAATAATTTTGTTGCCAGGAAGACTTACAGCTTGGAAGGGGCAAGAGATGTTTTTAGAAGCATTAAGCAAAGTAAATATTCAGTTAGGTAATGACTCTTTCATTGCTGTAATTTTGGGTAATGACCAAGGTAGAGATTTATACAGGAAAAAATTAATTAGACTTGTTGAACAATATAGACTTACTAAACAAATTAGATTTATAGACCACTGTAAAAATATGCCATTAGCTTACAAAATATCTGATATTGTTGTCTCTACCTCAATCGAGCCCGAAGCCTTTGGTAGAGTTGCAGTAGAGGCTCAATCTATGCAAAAATTAATTCTTGCCAGTAATATTGGTGGATCAAATGAGACAGTTATTGATGGAAAGTCTGGAATATTGTTTGAAGCAGGTAACTCTGATGATTTATCAAAAAAAATTATACAAGTAATGAACTTTGATCCTAATGAACTTTCAAAAATGGGTAATTTTGGAAGAGAAAATGCTGTAAAAAAATTTAATGTTGAAAAAATGTGTTTTTCTACTTATTCAGAGTACAAAAAACTATTTAATTAATGCCAAATATTACATTACCAGACGGAAAAAAAATAAATTTTGAAAAAAGTATTTCAGGTTTTGAGGTTGCTGAAAAAATTAGTAAATCTTTATCAAAACAGGCATTATTAATCAGTGTTGATGGAGAATTAAAAGATTTAAATCATAATATTTCAAAAGACTCCTCAATCAAGATATTTACATCAAAAGATAAAGAGGGATTGGAAACTATAAGGCATGATACTGCACATATATTAGCTATGGCAGTTCAAGAATTGTTTCCAGGTACACAGGTTACAATAGGTCCTGTTATTGAAGACGGATTTTATTATGATTTTGCTAGAAAGGAACCTTTTACCTCTGAAGATCTAGAAAAAATAGAGAATAAAATGAGAGAAATTGTAGATAGAGACGAAAAAACTTACAGAGAAGTTTGGAAAAGAAAAGATGCAATTGAACATTTTAAAAAAAAGGGAGAAATATATAAAGCAGAAATAATTGAGAGCATTCCAGAAGGCGAGGAAGTATCTTTATATTTCCATGGTGATTGGCATGATTTATGCAGAGGTCCCCACTTAACTTCAACTGGTAAAATCGGAAAATTTTTTAAATTAACAAAAGTCTCTGGCGCTTATTGGAGAGGCGATTCAAATAATGAAATGTTACAAAGAGTTTATGGTACCAGTTGGTCCACTCAAAAAGAGTTAGACGATTATTTAACTAGAATTGAAGAAGCAGAAAAGAGAGACCATAGAAAAATTGGCAAAGAAATGGATCTGTTTCATTTCCGAGAAGAGAGTCCTGGATCAGTATTTTGGCATCAAAAAGGATGGAACTTATTTCAAAAACTTATTTCTTATATGAGAATGAAGCAAGAGACTTCAGGATATCAGGAAATAAATACTCCAGAAATATTAGATCGATCACTTTGGGAAAAATCTGGTCATTGGGAAAAATTTGGTGCAAATATGTACACTTCTACTACTCCTGATGAAAAAGTTTTTGCTATAAAACCAATGAATTGTCCTGGTTGCGTTCAGGTCTTTAATCAAGGTTTAAAAAGTTACAGGGATTTACCATTGAAAATGTCAGAATTTGGAAAAGTTCATAGATATGAACCTTCTGGTGCTCTTCACGGATTATTACGTGTTAGGGCATTCACCCAAGATGATGCACATATTTTTTGTACAGAAGAGCAAATCACAGAAGAATGTTTGAGCGTAACAAATTTAATTTTGGAAATTTATAAAGACCTAGGATTTGAAGATGTAATTTTGAAATATTCTGATCGACCAGACTTAAGAGTCGGGGATGATAAAGTTTGGGATAAATCAGAGGCAGCATTATTGGAGGCTATAAAAGCTACAAAATTAGAATACTCTATAAATAAAGGTGAAGGTGCTTTTTATGGTCCTAAAATAGAATTTGTTTTAAGAGATGCAATTGGAAGAGATTGGCAGTGTGGAACTTTACAGGTTGATCTTAATTTACCAGGTAGATTAGGTGCATCGTTTGTAGATAGTGACGGAAACAAAAAAGTACCAGTTATGTTACACAGAGCTTTATTTGGATCATTAGAAAGATTTATAGGAATTTTAATTGAAAATTATTCTGGAAAGTTACCTTTTTGGCTTTGTCCAGTCCAAACTATAGTTATCCCAATCTCAAGTGATTTTGATGAATATGCAAAACAAGTAAATAATGAATTAAAAAAAGTCGGTTTAAGTTCTGAAGTTGATTTAAAAAATCATAATTTAAATTACAAAATTAGGGAACATTCATTATCTAAAGTCCCAATGCTACTAATATGTGGAAAAAAAGAAGTTGACAGTAACACAGTAACTATTAGAAGATTGGATTCTAAAAAACAAGAAACTATGGAATTAAAAGAATTCTTAAAAAAATATTCTGCGTTAAATAAAGCACCTTCAATTTAAGTGGCAGATTTTAAACAAAACTACTTTCAGAAAAGAACCAAGCCAAAAGGTCCTAGAACTAATCAAAGAATAACCTCCCAAGATGTTCAAGTTATTGCAAGTGATGGAGATAATTTAGGTATTCTAAATTTACAAGATGCAATTAACAGAGCAAAAGAGGAAGGTTTAGATTTAATTGAAATTGCTCCAAATGCAAAACCTCCTGTGTGCAAAATCATGGATATGGGAAAATATAAATATGATGCACAAAAAAAAGCAAACAAAGCAAAGAAAAAGCAAAAAAAGATTGAATTAAAAGAAATTAAATTAAGACCTGTTACAGAAGTACATGATTACAGTTTTAAAATAAAAAATGCACAAAAATTTATAGCTAAAGGAGATAAAGTAAAATTTACAATAAGATTTAAAGGGAGAGAGTTACAGCATTCAAGCTTAGG
Organism: uncultured Pelagibacteraceae bacterium; assembly: GCA_902580535.1. Taxonomy (GTDB): domain Bacteria; phylum Pseudomonadota; class Alphaproteobacteria; order Pelagibacterales; family Pelagibacteraceae; genus Pelagibacter. Next base: position 10,705 of record CACHKZ010000002.1, read on the forward strand.
AAATGAGTTAATGGATAAGATTAAACAAGATATGGAGACCGTTGGACGAGTTGAGCTCCAGCCTAAGTTTGATGGCAAACAAATGATTATGGTTATCCAGCCTTTATAAGCCTTATTTCTGGTTGTAAATTAATATTAATATTTGTATAACCCCTCAAAAATTATGCCTAAATTAAAAACAAAAAGTTCAGCAAAAAAAAGATTTAAAATATCAGCTAGAGGTAAAGTAATAACTGCTCAAGCTGGTAAAAGGCATGGTATGATCAAAAGAACTAATTCACAGATAAGAAAACAAAGAGGTACTACGGTGATGTCTAAACAAGATGGTAAGATAGTGAAATCTTATATGCCGTATAATCTAAGAGGATAATATGGCTAGAGTAAAAAGAGGTGTAACAAGTAGAGCTAAACATAAAAAAGTACTGAAAGCGGTTAAAGGTCAGTGGGGAAGAAGGAAGAATACAATAAGAGTAGCTAGGCAGGCAATGGAAAAGGCAATGCAGTACGCTTATAGAGATAGAAGAAATAAAAAAAGAGATTTTAAGTCACTTTGGATTCAAAGAATTAATGCTGGAGTTAGATCTGAGGGTCTAACGTATTCTAAATTTATAAATGGTCTGAGTAAAACAGGTATTAAAATAGATAGAAAAATACTTGCTGAAATTGCTTACGATAATCCAGAAGCATTTAAAACTATAGTTAAAAAAGCTCAAGCAGCATTAAATTAATTTTCATTGTTGTTTTTCTAGAGTTAACAAATATTCTACGAATATGTCTGATATTAAAAAAATTAAAGATGAATATTTAAAGAAATTAAACAGTGATTTAAATATTGAAAATGTAAATAAGATAAAAACCGAGTTATTTGGTAAAAACGGCCAGATTTCAGATTCTTTTAAAAAATTAGGTTTGTTGCCTAATGAGGAAAGAAAAAAATTTGCATCAGATTTAAACTCAATCAAAGAAGAACTACAAGAAAAAATAAATAATAAACTTCAAGAAATTGAAATAAGAGAGATTAATTCTAAGCTGGAGAATGAAAAAGTAGATGTAACTTTACCTGAAAGAGAAATAAATCAAGGAAAAATACATCCTGTTTCTCAAGTTATTGATGAAATATCTTCAATATTTTCTGAAATTGGTTTTAGTGTTGAAGAGGGGCCAGATGTAGAGAATGAACATTATAATTTTACTGCACTTAATACTCCAGATAATCACCCAGCAAGAGATATGCATGATACTTTCTATTTAGATAATAATAAACAAATACTATTAAGAACCCACACATCTCCTGTGCAAGTGAGAACTATGTTGAATGGAAAACCTCCATTTAAGATAATTGCTCCTGGGAGAACATATAGGTCTGATAGTGATCAAACACATTCCCCAATGTTTCATCAAGTTGAAGGACTTCATATTGATAAAGACATAAACATGGGTCATTTAAAAGGCTGTTTAAACTATTTTATAAAATCTTTTTTCGAAATAGATAAAATAAAAATGAGATTTAGACCTAGCCATTTTCCTTTTACTGAACCATCAGCAGAAGTTGATATTGGTTACGAGTTAAAGGATGGAAAAATAGTTATTGGTGAAGGAGATAAATGGTTGGAAATTCTTGGATGTGGTATGGTTCATCCAAATGTCCTAAAAAATGTAAATGTAAATCCAGATAAATACCAAGGCTATGCTTTTGGAATAGGTATTGATAGACTTGGAATGCTGAAATACGGTATTAATGATTTAAGAGCTTTTTTTGAGACTGACTATAGATGGCTTAACCACTTTGGTTTTGATCCGCTGGATGTTCCATCAAATTATAGAGGTCTAAGCAGATGAAATTTACAATTAGTTGGTTAAAAGAACATCTTGAAACCAAATATAAAGATATTCAGATCATTGATAAATTGACTGGTGTTGGGCTTGAAGTTGAGAGCTTTGAAAATATTAGCTCTGATTTGGATAATTTTAAAGTAGCAAAAATTATAAATGCTGAACAACATCCAAATGCTGATAGGCTTAAGGTATGTGACGTCGATATAGGGCAAAAAAATATTGTTAAAGTTGTTTGTGGAGCACCAAACGCTAAAAAAGATCTTTTGACTATTTATGCTGGCCCTGGATCAATAATTCCAAAAAATAATATGAAACTTACAGTCAGTAAGATTAGAGGAGTAACTTCATATGGGATGCTATGCTCGGAGTCAGAATTAAAATTATCAGATGAAAGTGAGGGAATAACAGAGCTAAAATCTAGCAAATATTCAGACAAAATAGGCAAAAATTTTTTTAAAAACTTTACTGAAAAAGTTGTTGATTTGTCAGTAACCCCAAATCGACCTGACTGTTTAGGAGTAAGAGGAATAGCCAGAGATTTAGCCGCAGCAGGAGCCGGTAAATTAAAAAGTATTTCACATAAAAACATCAAGAAGGATGGATCCCAAAATATAAAAGTTTCGATTTCTAAAGATAAAAATCAAGGTTGTACAATTTTTGGTAGTTGTCTCATAAAAGGGGTAACCAACAAAGAAAGTCCAAAATGGTTGAAAGAGAAAATAGAGGCCCTTGGTCAAAAACCAATTTCAGCAATTGTAGATATCACAAATTATGTCATGCTAGATTTAAATAGACCTCTTCATGCATATGATGCAGATAAAATTGATAAAGAAATCATTGTTAGAAACTCAAAAAAGGGTGAAACTTTCGAAGCCCTAGACAATAAGAAATATAAATTAGACGACGGTATGTGTGTTATATCTGACAAATCTGGCGTGTTAGGCCTAGGAGGGGTAATTGGAGGAACACGTTCTGGTACTGAATTAAAAACTAAAAATATTTTATTGGAGTCTGCATTCTTTATTCCAAGATCAATAAGAAAAACTTCAAAATTACTTAATATAGATACCGATGCTAAATTTAGATTTGAAAGAGGAATTGATCCTCAATCAGTAGAGACAGGTTTGCTAAAAGCCTCTCAGTTAATATCAGAAATTTGTGGAGGAAAGATTAGTAAATTTGATATTCAAAAAATTAAACAATATAAAAACTCTGAAATTAAATTTAATATATCGTTATTCGAAAAAATAACAGGATTTAAGATCAAAGATAATGAGATCATTAAAATTTTGAATGATCTAGGTTTTAAGGTTTCCAAAAAGAAATTAGAATTAAACCTAAGGGTTCCTTCATGGAGACCCGACATAAGTCAACCAATAGATATAGTTGAAGAAATTGTTAGAATTAAAGGGTATGATAATATTCACACTATAGAGCCAAAGAAAAATAGATTAAAGGACACATTAAATAAACAGCAAAAACTCTTTCATTTTTTACAACGTTCTGTAGCATCAAAAGGTTATTTTGAGACTGTTACTTGGTCATTCACAGACTCAAAAATAAATAATTTTTTTAAAGAAAATTTAAAAGAAATTAAAATAGTAAATCCAATAAGCTCAGATTTAGATGTTTTAAGAAATTCAATTTTTTCAAATTTAGCTTTTTATTTAAAGAAAAATTTAGATAGAGGATTTAAAGATATTTCGCTTTTTGAAATTGGACCAATTTTCAAAAATAACCAGCCAGGTGAACAGCTGACGGTAATAGGTGCAATAAAATCAGGGAAAATTTCAAGATTAAACTGGAATGAAGAAGAAAGATCAGTTGATATTTTTGATGTGAAAAAAGATTTAATCCAAACATTAATGGAAGCTGGATACGATAAACAAAGTTTTTTTATAAGAGATAAATCTCCTACATACTATCATCCAGGAAAATCTGGCTCAGTTTATCTTGATAAGGATGATATTGATCCTGTTGCATATTTTGGAGAACTTCATCCGAATATCCTTAAAAAGCTTGATATAAAAACTGAAGAAGTAGTTGGTTTTGAAATCTATCTAGATTATTTAAAAGATAACAAAATTAAATTAAAGGATCAAAAGTCCAATTTTGAATATTCGGACTATCAAAAATCAGAGAGAGATTTTGCTTTTATTGTAGATAAAAATTACAAAGCACAGGATTTAATAGAAATTATATCATCAATTGATAAAAATCTTATAAGATCAATTAAAATTTTTGATATTTATGAAGGTGAAAATATTCCGGATGGAAAAAAATCAATAGCTCTAAATGTTATAATTCAATCATCCGAAAAAACATTAGATGAAAATGATCTTGAAAAAATTAACAAATTAATCATTTCAACTGTTGAAACTAAATCTGGGGCAAAAATTAGATCCTAAATGTCCACTGAAATTGATAATATAAGAAACTTTGCAATCATTGCTCACATTGATCATGGCAAGTCCACTATAGCAGATAGAATAATACATAGGTGTGGTGGATTAACTGATAGAGAAATGAAGGCTCAAGTCCTCGATTCAATGGATATCGAAAGAGAAAGAGGCATTACTATAAAAGCTCAAACAGTAAAATTAAATTATAAGTCTAAAGATGGAAAAGATTACATACTTAATATTATAGATACTCCAGGACATGTTGACTTTAGTTATGAGGTTAGTAGGTCATTGTATGCTTGTGAAGGCTCAATATTAATAGTAGATAGCACACAAGGTGTTGAGGCTCAAACACTAGCAAATGTTTATCAAGCATTAGAGATTAATCATGAAATAATTCCAGTTTTAAATAAAATAGATTTACCTGCATCGGATATAGATAGAACAAATAAGCAAATTGAAGATGTTATTGGCATAGATACTTCTAATGCTGTTCCATGTTCAGGAAAAACAGGTGAGGGAATTGACGAAATTTTAGAGCAAATTATTCAAACTCTACCTGGACCTAAAGGTGAAAAAGATGAAAAATTAAAGTGTTTATTAGTTGACAGTTGGTATGACACTTACCTTGGTGTAGTAATTTTAGTCAGAGTAATTGATGGTAAAATTAAAACTAATATGAAAATTAAAATGATGTCTACTGAAAAAGAATATTTTGTAGAAAAAGTTGGTGTTTTTACTCCAAAACCAAAAGATGTTGACGAACTTAATTCAGGAGAAATTGGATTTATAACGACTGGCATAAAAGTTTTATCTGAAACCAAAGTTGGAGATACAATTTGTGATGCTTCAGAACCGTTAACCGAAATACTTCCTGGCTTTAAACCAAGTAAGCCAGTAGTTTTTTGTGGATTATTTCCTGTGGATAGTTCTGAATATCAAAAGTTAAAAGATGGATTGGCTAAACTTAAACTAAACGACTCTAGTTTTTCTTATGAGGCCGAGTCTTCTTCTGCTTTAGGTTTGGGTTTTAGGTGTGGGTTTTTAGGTTTATTGCATTTAGAAATTGTTACGGAAAGACTTGAAAGAGAATTTGATATCAATTTACTAACAACAACACCAGGTGTTGTATATAAAATCCATTTGAACAATGGTGAGTTAAAAGATTTGCAAAATCCATCAAGTTTACCAGATCCTACTTTGATAAAATTTATTGAGGAACCTTGGATAAAAGCTACAATTATTACCCCAGATCAGTTTCTAGGACCAATAATAAAAATATGCCAGGATAAAAGAGGAATTCAAACAAATCTTAGCTACTCAGGAAATAGAGCTGTTGTAAATTATGAATTGCCATTAAATGAAGTGGTATTTGACTTTAATGATAGATTAAAGTCTATGACAAGCGGTTATGCCAGTTTTGACTATGAAATAATAGGACACAGGGAAGGTGATCTTGTTAAAATGAATATTCTTGTTAACAGTGAGCCGGTAGATGCTTTAGCAATGATGATTCATAAAGACTTTGCTCAAAAAACTGGTAGAGAAGTATGTGAAAAATTAAAAGATTTAATTCCTAGGCACAATTTCATGATACCAGTTCAAGCTGCAATAGGGGGAAAGGTTATTGCAAGAGAAACAATCAAAGGTTTTAAAAAGGATGTTTTAACAAAAATTCATGGTGGAGGAGCTGTTGATAGAAAAAGAAAACTATTAGAAAAACAAAAAAAAGGTAAAGCCAGAGCTAAACAATTTGGAAAAGTAGAGATTCCACAAGAAGCCTTTATAGGTGTGCTTAAAATTTCCAAGGAAAAATAATGGAGAGGTGGCCGAGTGGTTGAAGGCGCACGCTTGGAAAGCGTGTATAGGGGAAACTCTATCATGGGTTCGAATCCCATTCTCTCCGCCATTATTGTGACAAAAAACTGCTTGTATTGAGATAAAAAAAAAAAATAGAAAATATTTTATAATTTAAGTAAATAAGCCTTGAAAATAGTCACTTATTTGACTTTATTGATAAATGAGATTTTATTAAAATTTTTAAAAATGGTATAGATTATTATTATTTCCATTTAAATAATTAATGAAAAAAAATAACCTTAATACTTATCAAGCTGATTCCATAAAAGTTTTGAAAGGCCTTGAAGCGGTCAGGAAAAGACCAGGCATGTATATTGGAGACACAGATGATGGCACAGGTCTTCATCACATGGTATACGAAGTTGTTGATAATTCTATTGATGAAGCATTAGCAGGATATTGTAAAAAAATTGAAGTTAGTATTAATCCTGATGGGTCAATAACGGTCCAGGATGATGGAAGAGGAATACCAGTAGATATTCATAAAGAAGAAAATAAATCTGCTGCAGAGGTAATAATGACTCAACTTCATGCAGGTGGTAAATTCGATCACGAGTCATACAAAGTTTCAGGAGGCTTGCATGGAGTTGGAGTTTCTGTAGTTAATGCATTGTCACAAAAATTAGAACTTCATATTGAAAGAGATGGAAAAAAACATTTTGTCGAATTTAATAATGGAGAGGCAAAAAATCCTCTTAAAGTTATTGGTAAGTCCAAAACTAATGGAACAAAAATAAATTTTTTACCTTCTAAAGAGATTTTTTCCTCTACAAAATTTAGTTTTTTAACAATACAAAATAGAATGAGAGAATTAGCATTTTTAAATAAAGGAATTAAAATAATTTTAAATGATTTTACTTTAAAAAAAACAAAAACTTTAGAATTTAAATTTGAAGGAGGAATCAATGAATTTGTGGAGTTTTTAGATGAAAATAGAGAAAAATTGAAAAATAAAAATGACAATGACTTATTTAGGAAACCAATTTATATTGAGGGTACTAAAAGTAATATTGATGTTCAATGTTCACTTAAATGGAATGCAGCATATAATGAAAATGTGTATCCATATACAAATAATATATTTCAAAAAGATGGTGGTACGCATATTCTAGGTTTTAGAAGCGCGCTTACAAGAGTCATTAATAAGTATGCTTCAGAGCAGAATTTATTAAAAAAAAATAAAGTTGTTCTATCTGGTGACGATATAAAAGAAGGATTAACTTGTGTACTTTCGGTAAAAATACCTGATCCAAAGTTTTCCTCACAAACAAAAGATAAATTAGTTTCATCAGAGGTAAGAAATATAGTAGAAGGCATAGTAAATGAAAAATTATCCATATGGTTTGATCAAAATCCTTCTATATCAAAGATAATTCTAACTAAAATTATTCAAGCTGCAGTTGCCAGAGATGTTGCTAAAAAAGCAAGAGAAACTGTAAGAAGAAAAGGTGCCTTAGAATTAACAGGATTACCAGGAAAGCTTGCTGATTGTCAAAATTCTAAACAAGAAGGAACAGAATTATTTATTGTTGAGGGAGATTCAGCTGGCGGATCCGCTAAACAGGGAAGAGATAGAAAATTTCAAGCAGTTCTTCCTTTAAGAGGTAAGATTTTAAACACATTTACAGAAATTAATGGTGTTAAAAAAAATGGTAATATTAATGAATTGAGAACAAAATCTTTATCTAAGATGATTTCATCCAACGAAATAGTAACTTTAATAAATGCCCTTGGTTTAAGTCCCAAAACTGAAGAAATAGATTTAGAAGACTTAAGATATGGCAAAATTATAATTATGACAGATGCTGATGTTGATGGATCTCACATAAGAGCACTTCTTTTAACATTTTTTAATAATGTTCCATTTAATAAGTTAATAGAAAAAGGTCATGTTTATTTAGCTCAACCACCTTTATTTAAAATAAATAAAGGGTCTAAAGGAATTTATATAAAAGATGAAAAACATCTTGAAAGCTATATTACCAAAAATTCTAAGGAATTAAAAAACATAAAGAAAAATTCAAAAGATTATGAAAAATATATTCAATTAGAAAAATCAAAACTAAATATTCAAAGGTTTAAAGGTTTAGGAGAAATGAATCCAGAAGAGCTGTGGAATACAACACTAAATCCAGAAACAAGAAGTCTTCTTCAGGTTCAATACTCAAAAAATTCTGAAAAAGATCAAAATCTTATCCAAACTTTGATGGGAAGCGATGTATCTTCAAGAAAAGATTTTATTGTAGATAACGCGTTAAACATTGTTAATTTAGACATTTAATTAATGGAGTTAAGCGCTTCCTCAAAATCCTCTCCATTAAATAAAGTAACATATGTAAATTTAAGATGGATCGGTATTTTTGGACAATTTATTACAATTAATACAGTTGCGTTTATCCTTAAGTTTGAATTTAATTTTTTTCTAGCAAATATTGTTGTCCTTATTGGAGCTCTAAGTAATATATTTTTATTCTATTTCTTTAAAAAAAATCAATTACCAGAAAAAGTGTCTTTAATATTTTTAATTTTAGATATTCTTCAATTGAGTTTTTTATTATTCTTAACAGGTGGAATTATAAACCCTTTTTCAATCTTTTTATTAATTCCAAGTATCTTTGCATCTAACAGCATGAACTTAAAATCAAACATTTTATTATTATTTTTAACTATAATATCTATTATAGCCTTGACCTATTTTCATTTTGAATTGCCTTCACCTCTTAATCAATATGTGTTTAATAAATACTACTATTATTCGATTCCGATTGCCCTTATAATCGCACTAATCTTTTTAAGTTTTTTTGCATTAACTTTTGGAACTGAATCAAAAATGAGAAAAGATGCATTGGATAAAATTCAAGAAGTTATTTCTAAAGAACACGAGTTAGTTTCTTTAGGTGGTCAGGCAGCTGCAGCAGCACATTCCTTGGGTACTCCTCTTTCGACAATTAAAATTATTTCACAAGACCTCTTTGATAATTTAAAGGATAATAAGGAATTAAATAAGGACCTTGAGTTACTAATTAGTCAAGTTGATAGGTGTAATGAAATACTAAAAAAATTATCACTAAATCCAAATATTGAGGACGACTTTATTGATAAAAACTTAAGTTTAGAAGATTACCTTAAGGAAATAGTAAACTCCTTTAAAGAAATTTCTAAAAAAAACTTTATTATAAATACAGAACAAAACTATAATTCTTTCGAAATTTCTAAATCAATTGAAATTGTTTATGGAATAAGAAATTTCATTGGTAATGCAAATAAGTTTTCAAAAAAAAATATATTTATATCTATAAATAGCGATAGTGAAATTTCGTCAATATCAATTGAAGATGACGGTCCTGGATTTTCAAAAGATATCTTAAGTAAAATAGGTGAACCGTACATCAAATCGTTAGATAAAAGAAATAAATCGCAAAGAGGGCTGGGCTTAGGAATTTTTATTGGAAAGACGTTGTTAGAAAAAAATTATGCAAAGCTTATGGTAAGAAATTCTGAGACAAGAGGAGGGGCAGAAATTAAAATTGAATGGAATAATAAAGATTTGCTTAATATTTAGTGCAACTTTTTTTTATTTTCAAAAAGCCCACTTAGCTGATCTATCATAACATCACCCAACTCTTGAACATCTGAAATTTTTATAGCTTTCTCATAATATCTAGACACGTCATGCCCTATTCCAATTGCTAGTATCTCAATATCACTTTTATTTTCTATAAATTTTACTATCTTTTTTAAATTTTTTTCTAAAAAATCCCCAGAATTTACAGACAGAGTAGAGTCATCCACAGGAGCACCATCCGATATTACCATAAGAATTTTTCTCTCTTCACTTCTTTTTTTTAATCTATTAAATGCCCATGTTATAGCTTCACCATCAATATTTTCTTTTAATAAACCTTCTTTTAACATTAGTCCTAAATTCTTTTTTGATTGTCTCCAATGAGAGTCCGCTCCTTTATAAATTATATGTCTTAAGTCATTAAGTCTGCCTGGATTTTTCTTTTTTCCAAGTTTATTCCATTCCTGACGACTTTTTCCACCTTTCCAATTTTTTGTTGTGAAACCTAAAATTTCAACTTTAACGGAGCATCTCTCTAAAGTTCGTGACAGAATATCCGCACAAATTGCAGCTATTGTGATAGGTCGACCTCTCATCGAACCTGAATTATCTATTAAAAGTGTTACAACAGTATCTTTAAAGTCTAAATCTTTTTCCTTTTTAAATGACAAAGAGTTGTAGGGATCAATTATTACTCTAGGTAATTTTGAACTATCTAATAATCCTTCTTCTAGATCAAATTCCCAAGATCGATTTTGTTTTGCCATTAATTGTCTTTGTAATTTATTTGCTAACTTAGTTATCAAATCCTGAAAACTTGTTAGTTGTTGGTCAAGATTTTTTCTTAGTTTAAGTATTTCTTCAGCTGTTTCTAAACTTTCGGCTTTCGCAACCTCATCAAACTCAGTAGTAAATATTTTATATTCTTTATCACTTACACTTAAATTTTTTTTTTGGACTATGTTTTCAGCTTCTGAATCTTCATTGTTTTCACTTTCTAGTTGGTCTTCAAGTCTAAACTCATTTACATCATCCTCACTATCCACTCCTTGGGATACATTTTTATCTTCACTTTTCTCAGTTGAGTCATTATTTTCTTTATCATCATCATTACTTGAATTATCTTGATTTTGATTATTTTCATTATCATCGTTTTGTTTTTCAGTGGTGTCATCATTTTCAAATATATCCATACTTTCTAAAATTTCTGAAAATTTTGTATTATAAGCGTCCTGATGATGTAAATTTTTATTTAAGAAATCTAAATGTATATCTATAGATCTTTTAAAGTCTTTCTCCCAAAACTTTAGTATCTCTTTGTTTTCTTTACTTAGTTCAATGTCAAAAAATTTATTGATCATATAAATCTCAAAGGCATCAATAATATTTGTATCTTCTTTATTTGTGACTTTTTCTTGCTTAATAGATTGCAGTCTATATTTATAATTATCCTTAAAATTTTTTGATACTCCTTTAAGCATTTCTGAACCAAGTAGTTCATATCTTATTTTTTCTGCAAAGTTATACAGTGTTCTACATGAGGGATTTTGTGGATTATTTTTCTCTAATGTTTTTTTGTTTGAAAATCTTATTTTTAAGGCCTCAGAGTCAGTTTCTGCCCTAAGTCTTCTGAATTGGTTTTTGTCATTAATACTATCAATATCTCCAATGTTATAAATTTTACCTTCATTTAATTTATTTTTATTATTCTTAAAGTCGTTTGATAATACTTTGTAAGTAGATTGAAGTGCTTGCCTAAATTTTTCTTTAATACTATCTTCTTTATTCATCAAATTTGAATATTAATCATTGATTCTGGCAGTTCTTCTCCAAAACACCTTTGATAATATTCAGCAATTGTATTTTTTTCAGAGTCATCGCACTTATTCAAAAATGTTACTCTAAATGAATAACCGATATCTTTAAAAATTTCTGAATTTTCTGCCCAATGCAAAACTGTCCTCGGACTCATTACTGTTGATATGTCACCTGCCATAAAGCCTTTCCTGGTAAGTGAAGCAACTTTTATCATATTTGAAACTAGTTCTTTTCCTTTAGAATTATTTAAATTTTTATTTTTACTTAATATAATTTCCATTTCTTTTTCCAAACTCAGGTAGTTTAAGGTGGAAACAATATTCCATCTATCCATTTGTCCTTGGTTTATTTGTTGTGTTCCATGATATAGTCCTGTTGTATCACCTAGACCAACGGTATTTGTAGTCGCAAAAAGTCTAAAATACTTATTTTGCTTTATAACTTTATTTTTATCCAAAAGTGTAAAACTACCCTCGGACTCTAATACCCTTTGAATAACAAACATTACATCTGGTCTTCCTGCATCATATTCATCAAAGACCAAAGCAACTGGATTTTGAATTGACCAAGGAAGTATTCCTTCTTTAAATTCAGTTACTTGTTTTCCGTCTTTTATGACGATTGAGTCTTTGCCTATTAAATCAATTCTACTTACATGACTATCAAGGTTAATCCTTATACATGGCCAGTTTAGTCTAGCAGCAATTTGCTCAATATGTGTTGATTTACCAGTTCCATGATAACCCTGTATTAAAACTCTTTTATTATAAGAGAAACCAGATAATACTGCCAAAGTTGTGTCTTTATCAAACTTATAAGTTTTATCCAATTCCGGAACATATTCACTTGGCTTAGAAAATGCATCTACTTCCATTTCACTATCAATGCCAAATGTTTGCTTAATAGATAGTTTTATATCGGGTATATTTTCAATATTTGGTGTCAATTTTTTCCTTATATGTGTTTTTTAATTGTGTATAAGCTAAGGTAATTACTTTTAACTTGTCTTCAAATTTTTTATTTCCAGAATTCATATCAGGGTGAAATTTTTTAACAAGCTTTTTAAATTTTTCTTGAACTTTTTCCCATTTTAATCCGACACTTATTCCTAATATATTAAAGGCTTTTACGTCATTGTTATTAAATTTAAACTTATTCATGTTATTAAAATCATAATTAAATTTAGCTTTATCCATTTCATCTTTCAAAGCATTACTCCAAAGAACCTTGAAAAAATTATCAGATGAACTAAAACTTTGAGTTGGCTTATGCCAGGTCATATCGGATCTTAAAAAATCAATTATTTGCTGATCACTCATACCTGTAAAATAGTTCCAGTTTTTATTGAATTCCTTTACATGGCTTAGGCAAAGCAATCTATAATCTTTACTATTATCTCTTTCTTTCGGTGCCTTGTATAGACCCTCCTCCGAACAATTATTCCAATCACAAATATTTTTCATGGTATATAATACATTATATAATGGATATTAAACAACTTATTGAAATTATTGAAAAAAAGATTTTGTCGCATGATTGTATTTTGAATGTAAAGATTGAAGATAAAACCTTCCTTCATAAAAACCATAAATCAAATGAAAAAGGGAAATTTCACATTTCATTGTCAATTGAATCCCCTGAACTGAAAAGAAAAAAAAAATTATATTCGACAAGATTTATTTATAAAATTCTAGATAATGAACTTAAGGCTTATATTCATTCTTTACAAATTAAATTAATTTAAACTATTAGATATATATTTTTCTAATGTTGATGATCTAATCTGAAAGTCTATATTTATTTTTCCAAAATCATTTATTAATATTAAATTAATATTACTAGAATTATTTTTTTTATCATTTTTCATATAATTTAATATTTTTTTAACATCCTTTTTTTTAAAGAACTTTCTGATTTTAGGGATTAAGCCAATCTTATTAATATGTTTTAAAATCATTTCTAGTTTATATTTCGGTAAAAATTTATTTTGATAGCTAAATTCTGCTGCACTTTTTATGCCTAAAATAACTGCTTCTCCGTGATTCAATTTTTTTGAAAAACCTAATGTTGATTCATAAGCATGGGCAAAAGTATGACCTAAATTTAACACTTTTCTAAAATTTTTTTCCTTTTCATCTTTTTCAACTACAATTTTTTTTAAATTGCAACTTTTGAGAATTGATTTTTCAATGAAGGGTGATTTTAAATTTAAAATTTTTTTTAAATTTTTATCAAGATATAAGAAACTGTCATAATTTTCTATAATACTACTTTTTAATATTTCAGCATATCCACAAATTATTTCTCTTTTAGGTAATGAGCCTAATATATTTATATCCGATATCACTAAATCTGGTTGGTAAAAACTCCCAATTAAATTTTTTCCATATTTATTGTTTACGCCTGTTTTCCCTCCTATAGATGAGTCTACTTGTGATAATAATGTTGATGGAATATTTATAAATTTAATTCCTCTTTTAAAAGTACTTGAGGCAAAACCAGCTATATCTCCAACAATACCTCCACCAAAAGAAATTACGCAATCTTCTCTATTAAATCTATTTTTAAATAATATTTCGTGAATTTTATCTATTGTTTTATAATTTTTAATTTTTTCAGAAGGTGCAATCTCTGTTTTAAAAAGTTTTTTTGAATTTAATCTTCTATATAAAAGCTCTTTAGATTTTCTAGGAATATTTTTGTCTACAACAATTAAACATTTTTCAAATAATAAATTATTATCTTTTAAAATTTTGTTAATTATACTAACTAAGTTTCTACCGACTATAATTTGATAATTTTTGGACCTAGTTTTAATCTTAATTTTTCTTATTTTCATAAATATCTATTATCTTATTAATAATTTGAGCTTTGTCTAATTTATCGCAATTAATTTTGTAGTCTGATAATTCATAAATTTTTGATCTTTCTCTTATTAAGTTATTAATTTGATTTTCGCTAAGTCCCATTACCAACGGTCTTTTTTTACTTCTAAATATTCTTTTTATTATTGTTTCATTTTTCCAATTAAGCCAAAAAGATAAACATCTTTTTTTACAGAATTTTCTAATTGATGGATTAATAAATCCTCCACCTCCTAATGAAATTACAGAACTGTCAGAATTTAAGTATTTTAAAGATAATTTTTCTTCAATATTTCTAAAATATTCTTCTCCATACTTTTTAAAAATATCTGATATGTTAATGGTCTCAACTTCTTCAATCTTTCTGTCAATATCTACAAAATTTATATTTAATTTTTTTGATAAAATTTTCCCAATCGAGGATTTTCCAGAACCCATCATACCAATTAAAACAATATTTTTTTTTGATTTCATGAGTTTCTATATTGAAAAAACACAAATATGTCTTATTTTGAAATTATTAAATTATATGCAATTTACTAAAAATACAACAAAAGGCAAAGTTATTAGTATGAAATTCATTTCAAAAATTTTAATCGTCATTTTTTTAATTATTTTTGGCTTTATTTTAATAAATCAGATTAATTTGCCTGCACCAGTTAAACAAATTGAAAAAATCATACCAAATGAAAATTTCAAAACAATTAAGTAATATTTTAATTTTTATATTTTTTATTTTGTTAATTCAACCTGCTAAGGCACAGGAAATAAAAGAGATTTGGTCTGAAATAGAAAAAAAAGAGAACTCCAATAATGAATTAACTAATAAAGATGATAGCACAAGTCTTGTAAATCAAATTGAAAGAGTCAAAGTCAAACTTTCTGATGAAAATATTCTAGTAGAACAAAATTTAGATAGCTCTAATATTTTGTTGTCTGGATTATTTGACCCCGATGACAATGATTTGAAACTTGATATGTGGTCAAAAACAGATGGAATAGAAATTAAAAAGCAACTTGAAAGAATACAGTCAAAAAATTTATCTAGTTTCTCTGAAAGATTAATGGATGTAGCATTATTAACAAACTCTTATATTCCAAATCTAAATTTCTCGTTGGATGAATTTGAAAGTTACACACTTGATCATCTAATTAAAAAAAAAGATTATAATTTAGTTGAAAAGTTCATACAAAAAAATTCAACAATAAAAGATAAAGAAAGACTTATAAAACATGTAGCTGATTATTATTTGTCATTGAACAAAATAGAAAATTCATGTGCGGCTATTGACAGTTTAAGCATGATAAAAGATGAATACTTAACGTATTACAAAATATATTGTTTAATAATTCAGGATAAAAAAAATGAGGCTCAGTTGTTGTTTGATCTAAACTCTGAGATCGATGCTTTAGACAATTTTTTTGTTCAAAAGTTTGAAGTTTTAATGGGATATGAAGATAGTAATTATATACTATCTGATGATAATGTTCTTTATTTCCACTTATCTCACAAAACAGATAAAAAGTTAATATATTATCCATCAGTAGACTCTCAGGAATTTATTTGGAAATATTTATCTAATTCGAATTTACTCAAAAATTTAAATGATTTTAATCTCAGTGACATTGATCAGGTAAAGTTTTTAGAAAAAGCAACTAGTGAAGGTATCTTTGAAGAAAGAGACTTATTAAATTTGTACAAAAAATTTCAATTTGAGATTGATGACTTAATTAATTATGAGAAAGCATATAAAAATTTACCTGATTATGAAGGAAGAGCTCTACTATATCAGAGGTTTCTACTCACAGATAATATTGAAAAAAAACTTTTATTATTATCTAAATTGAATAGTTCTTTTGAAAAATCAAATTTCAGAAAATCATTTGATGACGAGTTGTCTAAATTATTAAAAAAAATAGATAAAGAAGAAATCCCCTCAAAATATTTCTCTTTTTACCAAAATAACTTAATAACTGATGCAAACAAAAAAAATAAAATTAAGTTTAATGATGAAGTGTTTCATCAATCAAAAGTGTTAAATTATTTTTTGAATAAACAAAGCTTACCCAAAACCCAAAAACTGACTGACAATTTATTGTCAAAGATGAAAAAAGATAAAAACTATTCTTTTGATTTTAAAGATATAGTTTTGTTACAATCACTTAGGTCGGATGGAATTCAAATAGGTGAAATCGATGAACTTTCTCAATATAAATCCGAATTAAATCCTGAATTAGATAAAATGATAGAAAATAATGAATCAGGGATGATATTATTAAAACTAGTCGAAATCATTGGTGAAAAAGAATTAGATGAATTAAATACTAGATCATTGAATTTTATAGTGGAAATTATGAATAGAACAAAATTAATTAGTTTGAGAAATGAACTATTAATGGAAATTCTTCCACTTAAGGTTTAAAATACCTCATTCATCATGACAATAAAGAATATTATAACGGAACCAAATCAAATTTTAAGACAAGTTTCAAAACCAGTTCTAAATGTTGGTAATGAAGAAAGAAAGCTGATGGATGACATGTTAGAAACAATGTATGCAGCTAATGGTATTGGTTTAGCAGCAATTCAAATAGGAATTCCAAAAAGAATTATAGTTATGGATATTTCAAAAGATGGGAATAAAAATCCAATGTTCTTTGTAAATCCAGTAATAAAAAGTAAAGATAAAGAAAAAACAACATATGAAGAAGGGTGTTTATCTGTCCCTAATCATTTTGCCGAAGTTGATAGACCTAAATATTGTGAAGTAGAATACTTAGATTATAGTGGGGAAAGTAAAACTTTAAAAGCCGATGGACTTCTTGCAACTTGTATACAACATGAAATGGATCATCTTGAAGGAATACTTTTCATAGATTATTTATCAAAATTAAAAAAAACAATGATTGTCAAAAAATTATCAAAAAAGAAAAATAATCCTGATCGTATTATTGTTTAATGAGCAAAAAAATTGCTTTTATGGGTACACCGAGTATTTCGGGTCAAATATTAAAATCACTCTATCAAAATGGTTTTAACATTGAAATTGTATATACTCGGCCACCTGTTGCATCAAATAGAGGACATAAATTAAATAAATCATCAGTTCATATCATGGCTGAAATATTAAATATTCCTGTAAGAACTCCAATAAAATTAGATAATCCTGAAGAAAAAAAATTTCTCAAAAGTAAAAATATTGATTTAGGTATTGTCGTTGCGTATGGCCAAATTCTTAAAAAAGACATTTTAGTACTTCCAAAATACGGATGGATTAACATTCATTATTCACTTCTTCCAAAATTGCGTGGAGCAGCTCCCATCCAAAGGGCCATTATGAACAATGAAAATTTGACAGGTGTTTCAATAATGAAGTTGGATGAGGGTCTGGACTCAGGTCCAGTTTGCAATCAATATCCAATAAAAATATTAGATAATGAAAACAGTGAGGATTTGTCTAAAAGAATGAGTAATTTAGCTTCTGAAAAAATTTTAGATAATATTGATGATATTTTAGAAAATAGGGCTTTATTCAAAAATCAAGATCATAGTCAATCTTCATATGCAAAAAAAATCAAAAAAGAAGAAGGAAAAATAATTTGGCAAGAAAATAATAAAAAAATTATAGGAAAAATAAATGGTTTGTATCCCAATCCAGGCGGATGGTTTGAGTTTCAAGGAGAAAGATATAAAATCCATAAAGCTGAATTATCAATTAACACTGGAAAAGCAGGCTACGTATTGTCAGATAATTTAGAAATTGGTTGTGGTGAAAATTCTATAAAAATTATTGAAATTCAAAGACAAGGAAAAAAAGTCCAAAAAACCGGGGAGTTTTTGCTAGGTAGCCAAATTAAGAAGGGTACCAATTTGAATTAGATATGTTTCGTTATCAAATTTTAATTGAGTATGTCGGTAGCTCTTTTATAGGATGGCAAGTTCAAAAAAAAGGCAAAACTATTCAAGGATTAATTCAAAAAAAGATTTCAAAACTTCTAAATGAAAAAATAATTGTTACTGGTTCTGGAAGAACAGATGCTGGCGTTCATGCTATTGAACAATCTGCACATTTTGACTGTATGAATAAAATTAAAAATCTGAAAAAGTTTTTAAATTCTATTAATTATTTTCTAAATAAAAAAGAAATAGCTATTTTAAAAATTAAAAAACAAAGTTTAAATTTTCACGCACGCTTTTCAGCAAAAGAAAGAGTGTATAAGTATATTATTTATAATCAATCAACCAAGCCTATCATTCAAAATAAGCGAGGTTGGTTCGTTATAAAAAAACTTGACTTTGAAAGTATGAAAATGGGAGCAAAAAAATTAATTGGAACTCATGATTTTTCGTCATTTAGAGCTTCGGGATGTAATGCAAAAAGTCCTATTAAATTAATGAAATTAGTAAAAATAAAAAAATTAAAAACTAAAATTGAATTTGAATTTAGATCACAATCATTTTTAAAACAGCAAGTAAGGTCGATGGTAGGTTGTTTAAAATTTATCGGAGAAAAAAAATGGTCTATTAAAAAATTTGTGAACGTAATAAAGTCAAAGAATAGAAAATTATGTGCTCCTCCTGCACCTGCTGAGGGATTGTATTTAGTAAAAGTTAATTACTAATTTTTTATATTACTCATTGCGAATTTTTTGTTAATTCTCCACCTAGACTCTGCTCTTACAATAAAGCCACAACAATTTTTTGATTTACATTTACAAGGAAACTGCTTGTAATCTTTATCATAGCCAAAACCATAGTCACAAGTTAGTTCCTCACCTTTTTTTATATCTTTAATTGCTTTAACCCATATTTTAAGTCCTTTTCCATCATAATCACAATTATTTTCACAAGAATGATTTATTAGTCCAGCTGTATTCCATGGAAAGTCTCCATCAAGATCATATTTTTTATTTACAGTAAATAAATATATTGGTTTACTATTATCGTATTTATCTGACTCTTCTGTTTGTTTCTTTGTAATTAATTTTCCAATATAATCTATTATCTTCTCACCCTCTTTTATATCGCGTGTAGCGTAAAGTCCTTTACCTTTTTTATCTATATCTGACTTTTTAATTTTGTATGGTTTCATATTTCTTTACTTATTATTTAGAAAAAAATTATCAATTAAATTCTATTAATGCATCAACATGTCTTTTAGTACTGCTTTGTAACGCTCTTAAATCATAGCCTCCTTCAAGAATTGAAACTACTTTACCTTTACAAAAAGATTTAGAGCACTCCAAAGTTCTTTTGGTAATTTTATAAAAGTCTTCTGAATTTAGCATAAGTTGAGCTAGAGGATCATCAATATGAGCATCAAAACCTGCAGAAAACAATAAAAATTCAGGTTTGAATTTCTTTAATTTTTTTAAAACATTTTCGTAAGCATTTAAATATTCCTCAGACGTTGTTCCAGCTTTAAGGGGAATATTTAATATATTATTAAATTTACCATTTTCTTTTTCTGACCCTGAACCTGGGTAGTATGGGTATTGATGGGTTGAAATATATAAAACTTTTTCGTTATTGTAGAAAATATCTTGTGTTCCATTACCATGGTGAACATCAAAATCTATTATAGCTATTTTATTGTATTTATATTTTTCAATTAAATAATTAGCGCCAACAGCTACATTATTATAAATACAAAATCCCATAGCTTTATCTTTTTCAGCATGATGACCAGGAGGTCTGACAGCGCAAAATGCATTATTAAATTCTTTTTTTTCTACTCCATCTATTGCCGCAATTATTGAGCCTACTGCATCTTTTGTTGCATCTTTACTTCCAGGAGAAATAATTGTATCTCCGTCTAAAAATACTAAACCTTTTTTAGGAAATGATTTTTCTACTTGATTAACATAATTCTCAGAATGAGTTTTATTAATAAGGGATAAATTGAATTTTGCTGGTTTTTTCCATATAAGATTTTTGTCATCAATTTTTTTAAAATTATCAATTACCGCAGTAACCCTATCAATTTTTTCTGGGTGACCATTTCCAGTATCATGATTTTTGTAGGTGTCTGATATTATAAGGCCAGTCTTCACTTAAAATAATGTTTTAAAATATTTAAATAAATTAAGCTTAATTTTTTCAAATCAGTCAATGAAACTGCTTCATCAACTTTATGCATTGTTTTTCCAACTAAGCCAAATTCTAAACACGGGGCAATTTTTCTTATAAATCTTGCATCTGAGGTGCCCCCAGTTGTTGACAGTTTTGGTTTTATTTTGGTTATTTCTTTTATAATTTTTTGTATCATAAAAGTTGTATGATTTGGCTTTGTGAGAAAAGCCTCTCCTGAAACAGCATAATCAATTTTATATTTAGATTTAGTTTTATTGCAGATTTTTTTCAAAATCTTTTCGATCTTATTTTTGATTGAATTTGAAGTATGTTTATTATTAAATCTTATATTAAATGTAGCATAAGCAATGCCAGGAATAACATTATCTGCCACATTGTGTATATTAATTTTTGTAATTTCAAGGTTTGTAGGTTGAAAATCTTTTGTACCTTTATCAAATTTTATATCTTTAAGTTCCTTTAGTATTTTTACAATGGTTGTAGAAGGGTTATTTGCTCTATGAGGATAAGCTACATGCCCTTGTATACCAGTAATTGTTAATCTACCAGTCATGCTACCTCTTCGCCCAATTTTTATCATTTCTCCTAATTTATTTGGATTCGTTGGTTCTCCAACTAAGCAAAAATCTATTTTTTCTTTTCTCTTTTTTAAGTAATCAACAACTTTTTTAGTCCCATTAATAGCAACTCCTTCCTCGTCTCCAGTAATCAAAAGACTTACAGATCCCTTAAACCCTCTATTTTTTTGAGTAAAAATACTAACAGCAGACACAAATGCAGCAATTGAGCTTTTCATATCATTTGCTCCTCTACCAATTAAATGACCTCTCTTAATTGATGGTTTAAACGGGTTTACCGTCCAATCATTTAAATTTCCAGCAGGGACAACATCTAGATGTCCTGCATAACAAAAGTTAGGACCATTATTTCCCAATCTTGCATATAGGTTTTTGACTGGTTCACTTCCTTTTTCTTTAAATTTTAGAATTTTAGTTTTAAACCCAAGTTTTTTTAACTTCCTTTCCAGAAATTTCATAACTCCTGCATCTTTAGGAGTTACAGTTGGAAATCTAATTAGCTCCTTTGCTAACTGTAATTCATTTATAATTGCCATTTAAATTATTCTCTCAAGAGATCGTTAATAGAAGTTTTTGATCTGGTTTTCTCATCAACTTGTTTGATAATTACTGCACAATACAGAGAGGGCGCAGATGAATTATTTTTATCTGGAAGTGAACCTGGAACCACAACTGAATAAGGAGGAATTTTTCCGTAAGTAATTTCGCCAGTTTTTCTATTAACAATTTTTGTAGATTGTCCAATATACATTCCCATACTTAGAACCGATCCTTCTCCTACAATTACACCCTCTACAACTTCAGACATTGCACCCAAAAAAACATTATCTTCTATAATTGTCGGAAGTGCTTGTGCAGGTTCTAACACACCACCCACACCTGATCCTGCAGAGATATGACAATTTTTTCCTATTTGGCTGCAGCTTCCTGCTCTTGCAAATGTATCAATCATTGTACCTTCATCAATATATGCGCCGATATTAACGTAGCATGGCATTAAAACTGCATTTTTGCCTACAAAACTTCCTTTCCTTACTGGAGAATTAGGCACCATTCTAAAACCAGCTTTTTCATGATCTTCTTTTGTCCATCCTGCTGTTTTACCTTTAAGTAAATGCGATTTATCATACCAACTGCTGTAAGGACCATTCAAATTTTCCATAGGATACAATCTGAAACTCAACATGATTGCCTTTTTTAAATGTTGGTGAGTTACCCACTCACCATTTATTTTCTCAGCCACTCTCGATCTACCATTATCTAAATCATCAATAACTTGATTTATTGTATCTTTAAGAGACTGTTCAGATGATGGGTTTACTTGATCTCTACTTTCCCAAGCATCATTTATAATATTTTCTATACTCATAATTTTATGAGTTTTTTAATAACCTTATTTCTTTTAAAAATAAAGAGAGATTTTCTATTTTGTAGTCAATATATTCTTCGTTAGATTCCTTTTTTCCCCAATACTCGTTGTTGATTAGCCAAACTGTTGTAGCCCCTCTTTCTTTTCCAATTGACAAATTTTTTGCAATATCTTCTATATAAATTGTCTCTTTTGGATTAATATCAAACTTTTTAACCATTAAATCGAATGCTTTTGTGGCTGGTTTTGGATGATAATCAGCATCAACAATATCAAATACATCATCAAATAAGTCATCTATACCTAAGTGTGTAGTAATATTTTTAACATGTTCTTTGCTCCCATTAGTAAAAACAAATTTTCTTAGATCTAATTTTTTTATTTCTTCTCTTAAAATAATATCTTTCTCCATGAAAGATAAATCAATATCATGAACATATTGTAAAAATTCTGTTGGGGGAATATCATGGTGTATCATTAATCCGTTCAGACTTGTGTTGTATTTGTGAAAATAATTGGTTTGTAGCTCTTTTGCTTCTTTCAAATCAATCTTTAACTTTTTTGAAATATACTGTGTCATTCTTTTGCTTACTTGACCAAATACTGCCTCTAGATCTTGATAAAGAACACCGTCACAATCGAATAAGATATTTTTTATGTGCTTCATCTTCTTATTAATGTTCCTGCACCTTTATCTGAAAATAATTCAAACAAAATTGAATGTTTTTTTCTTCCATCTATAATTCCTACTCCTGTAACCCCATTCATTACTGCATCAAGGCATGTATTTATTTTGGGTATCATGCCCTCTGTGATTGTTTCATTATTTATCATTTCTAAAATTTCAGAAGAGCTTATATCCTCGATAAGCTTTTTTTCTTTATTTAAAACTCCTTCCACATTAGTCATTAATAATAATCTTCTACATTTTAAAGATTTTGCTATAGCACCAGCAGCTGTATCTCCATTAATATTATATGTTTGATTATTTTTCCCCAGACCTAAAGGAGATATAATTGGTACTGCATTTTTTTTGATTATATCTTTTATTATGTCTACATTTATTTTATTTGGAATACCAACAAATCCTAGTTCCTTTGCTTCAGGAATAATTTCTATAGCATTGTTTTTCTTTGTATTTAGAGAAACTGCATTTGCACCTTTTTCGACTAAAGAATTTACAATATCCTCATTAAAGTCGATAAGGACATTTTCAACTATATTAATAATTTTTTCATCTGTAACTCTTAATCCTCTTATAAATTTTGATTTAATATTTGATTTATCTAATTCTCTTTTAATTCTGGGCCCACCTCCATGAACTATAATTATAGAAAGTCCTAATTTATTTAAAATACTAATATCTGAAATAAAATTATTAAAGATGTTTCTATCAATAAAAACATTCCCCCCATATTTAATTACAATTAACTGATCTTTGTATTTATCTATGTATTTTTTAAATTCATCGATTGTAGGACCATCTTTAGGTACAATTTTCTCTATTTCCATTTTTAAACGGTTTTGACAGTCGTTCTCTTTATAATGATATACTGTTGAGCCATTGTTAATATGTTATTTATAGTCCAGTAAATGACTAGTCCAGCTGGGAAAGGAGCTAATATCACTGTTAAAAATAAAGGGAAAAACATAAATATTTTTGCTTGCACAGGATCTGGCGGTGTTGGATTTAGTTTTTGTTGCATCCACATTGAAACACCCATTAAACATGGCCAAACACCAATAAGTAAAAATGAAGGAGGGTCCCATGGAATTAAACCAAACAAATTAAATATAGAAGTAGGATCCCTTTCACTTAAATCTTTTATCCAACCAAAAAACGGCTGATGCCTCATCTCAATAGTTACAAATAAAACCTTATAGATGGCGAAGAAGAATGGAATTTGTATGAAAATTGGAAGGCACCCACTGATTGGATTAACTTTCTCTCTTTTGTACAATGCCATCATTTCTTGTTGAAGTTTCATTTTATCCTCTTTATGTAATTCTTTTAGCCTCGTCATTTCTGGTTGGAGAACTTTCATTTTAGCCATTGATTTAAATGAGTAATTAGCAAGTGGAAAAAATACTAATCTAATACAAGCAGTAATCATAATAATTGCTATTCCAAAATTACCAGCAAGATTAAAGAAATATTGAATTGCAAAAAATAAAGGTTTCACGATAAAGTAGAACCATCCCCAATCTATAGCTAAATCAAACTTGCTAATATTTTCAGTATCAGCGTAGCCATCAATAACGTTTACTTCTTTTGCCGCCACTATTGCTCTGATAGAATTAGTTTTTATTTCATTAGCTCCAATTTCAGTTGCATCTGTCTCTATAAAATTTGCTCTAAACTTATTTTTATAATCAAAATCAGACCTGAAACTCTTCCCATTTTCTGGGATAAGACTTGCAATCCAGTATTTATCAGTAATACCTAGCCATCCAGTATTCGCATTTATAGAGTATTTTTTTTCCTCTATATCATCATAATCCTCTTCAACTAATTGATCATCAAAAACACCAATTAGTCCCTCATGCAAAATATAAAAATTTGTTACTTCCGGAGCAATATTTCTTATGATTTGACCGTAAGGATAGAAATTATAAGTTTTATCAGAATTATTTTCTATAGTTTGTTTAATGTCGAAAAGATATTTATTGTCAATACTTATTTCTTTTATAAATTTGATATTCTGATTATTTTTCCAACTTAATTTTATAGACGAATTTGGTGTAAGTTTCTTATTTCCTTCAATCTTCCATAATGTTTTAGAATTTGGAAGATCGATATTTTTATTAGTTGTTGCCCAGCCAGTTTCTACATAGTATCCATTTTCAGATTGTTTAGGATTTAATAAGACAACGTTATCATTTCCATTTAGAGTATTTGTGTAATTCTTAAAAGTTAAGTCATCTATAGAAGAACCGAGCAATGAAATTGATCCTTTTATTTTTTCATTTTCAAATAAAACTCTTTCATTTTCTTGCAAAGCATCATTTCTTGAAATCTTAATTGTTTTCTCATCTTGAACTAATGAGGGTGCGTCCGATGAAGAATTTTCACTAGAAATATTTTTATCATCTGAGATTTTTTTTTGATCTACAACTGGAGGAGCAAAAAACAAACTATAAAGTATTATGACAGCTGCACTTAAAGATATTGCTGCAATAACGTTTTTTGTATCCATAAATTACTTTCTCTTTTTAACCGGATCAAATCCCTCGCCACCACCTAAAAATTTTACTGGATGACAACTTAATATTCTTTTAAATCCATTTATAGTGCCTTTAAAAATTCCATTCTCTTTTATATTTTCTATAAAATATTCAGAGCACGTTGGAAGATATCTACAATTGTTACCTAAAAATGGAGATATCAATATTTGATATAATCTGATAGTTTTAATCATTAAAAATATAATAAGTTTATTCATTTAATTTTTTTAAAATCTTCAATAGTTACCATTTTTATTTTATCATATGGATCTTTACTAACAGATATTCTTGCGATCAATAAATAACAGTAATCTAAATTAATGTTAATTGTTTTTAAAGCATCATTCATAATATTTCTTAGTCTTCTTTTAATTCTATTTCTAATTACTGCATTTCCTATTTTTTTTTTGGCTACAAAACTAATATTCAATCTATTAGTATTTTTAGTAGAGAGTTTTTTGAAGAAAATTGTTAAATATTTATTAGAAATCTTTTTTCCATTAAGAATAGATTTAAAATCCTCATTTTTAGAAAGGCTAACAATCTTATTTCTCATTAGGCGTTTGTTAATTTTTTTCTTCCTTTGGCCCTTCTTCTTTTCAATACTTTTCTTCCACCCTTGGTTTTACTTTTAGCTCTAAAGCCAACAGATTTTTTTCTTTTCCTGTTACTTGGTTGATATGTACGTTTCATTGTTGTTAAATTAATGTTAAATTTCGGTAGTTATACAAATATATGTATATAAGTACAGCGATTTTTAATAAGTTAAAAATCAATGAATAGAGAAAAAAAAATTAAATTCATTTTAGGTCTTACTTATCTGGCTATTATATCTGGTTTTTTATGGATTCTTTTTACTAATATTTCTATAACTGAACTCACAAGCTACGACTTTATTAAAAATAATTATGAGTCAATTAATAAAATAAAAAATACAAATTTTCTAATTGTAAGTTTATTATTTATTGTTTTTACTATCGTCTGGGTTTTAATGCTTGGTTTTGGTTCACCTATAATTCTATTTGCAGGTTTTATATTTGGAAAATGGATAGGCTCAATATATGCTGTTATTAGTCTTTCTCTGGGGGCACTTTTTTTATATTTATTATCTGGATATTTTTTTAGAGACATTATTGAAAAAAAATTCTCAACAAAATTTATTTTTCTTAGAGATAAATTCAAAAAAAATGAATTTAATTTTTTTTTAATATATAGATTTGTTGGTGGTATTCCATTTTTTATATCAAACATTTTACCTGTACTATTTAACGTAAAGCCAAGCAACTTTTTCTTTGGTAGTATGCTTGGAATGTACCCTCAAGTATTTGTAGCTGCTTCATTAGGTTCTGGTTTAGGAAAAATAATTGAAAATAATCTTCAAGCTCCATCTATATTCGAATTAATATTTTCATCTGATATATATATTCCAATACTCAGTTTTATATTTTTATTAATCTTAGGAATTATTATTAAGAATTTTTATTATAAATAAATGGTGCCCCCACCCAGAATTGAACTGGAAACTCATCCTTACCATGGATGTGTTATACCATTTAACTATAGGGGCAAAAATTTACTCTAAATTAGTGTATAAATTTAATTTATTCAAATTATTGCCTTAATTTTTTTCAAAAATACGTTATATCTATTCAAGGTAAATGTTATGGGAATTCATTACACATATGGAGCAAATAAAAATGCAAAGCTCATGGAAAAAAAAGCTAAAAGAGAGAAAAAACTTGCAGAAAAAAGAGCAAAGAAGCAGGTAAAAACTGGGCCGG
This sequence comes from uncultured Pelagibacteraceae bacterium, assembly GCA_902580535.1. Taxonomy (GTDB): domain Bacteria; phylum Pseudomonadota; class Alphaproteobacteria; order Pelagibacterales; family Pelagibacteraceae; genus Pelagibacter. Next base: position 38,097 of record CACHKZ010000002.1, read on the forward strand.
AGAAGATTGTGGAAGATAAAACAATTCCCCTTGATCAAGTAATAACTTTAGATCACCTTACAAATCCAGACAAAAAATAAAAAATGAGTACCAAAAAGAGTAATCTTAGTAAACTTGAACTTGCATTAAGAAAAAATCTAAAAAAAAGAAAAGACTTTCAAAAAAAAACAAAGAAAAAAAACAAATAATGTCAGTTCAGTCTGATAAGTGGATTATACAAATGGCTAAAGATAATGATATGATTTCGCCTTTTGAAGACAAACAAGTAAGAGGAGATAAAATATCATATGGAGTGTCATCATATGGTTATGATGCGAGAGTTTCCGATGAATTTAAGATTTTTACTAATGTAAATTCTGAGATTGTTGATCCAAAAAATTTTAAATCCTCTAATTTTATAACTAAAAACTCATCTGAATGCATAATTCCACCTAATTCATTCGTGTTAGCAAGAACAGTGGAATATTTCAAGATCCCAAAAAATATTTTAGTTATATGCTTAGGAAAATCTACATATGCAAGATGTGGAATAATAGTTAACGTTACACCTCTAGAACCAGGCTGGGAGGGACATGTTACTTTAGAATTTTCAAATACTACACCATTGCCAGCAAAAATTTATGCTAATGAAGGAGTCGCTCAATTTATTTTCATAAAGGGCAATGAGGACCCGCTAGTTTCTTATGCTGATAGAAATGGTAAATATCAGGGTCAAAAGGGAGTTACACTTCCAAAAATATAATAATGGACAAATTTATTGTTAAAGGCCCTAATAAACTAAAGGGTGAAATTTCAATTTCAGGATCTAAAAATGCTGCTTTACCGATTTTAGCATCAACAATTTTATTTGAAAAAGAGATAATAATAAAAAATTTACCAAGGGTTAAAGATATAGATACAATGATTAATCTTTTGAAATCTCTGGGCTCAATAATTAAATTTAGTAGGGATAAAAAAATTGTAAAAATAACAAAGAAAAAAAAACCGAAAATTTTTGCCTCATATTCACTTGTTAGAACAATGAGGGCTGGAATATTAGTTTTAGGCCCTTTGATTGCAAAGCATCAAAGGTCTATTACCTCTTTACCTGGAGGCTGTTTAATTGGAGCAAGACCTGTAAATTACCACCTTAATGCACTTAAAAAACTTGGAATGAAGTATGATATTAAAAAGGGTTACATTCATGCCTATACCGAAGGAAAACTCAAAGGTGCTAAAATAAGATTTTCGAAAATTAGCGTTGGAGCTACCGAAAATACAATTACAGCAGCATGTTTGGCTAATGGAATTACTATTCTTAGAAATTGTGCAATCGAACCAGAAATAATAGATTTAATAAATTTTTTAAAATCAGGTGGCGCAAAAATAAAATTTATTGGTAAAAGGACATTAAGGATTGAGGGAATAAAATCATTTAAAAGCACAAGTTATTCAGTAATGCCTGATAGAATAGAGACAGGAACTTTTTGTGTTGCAGCTTGTTTAACTGGTGGAAATTTAAAAATAAATAACTTTGATCCAAAAATTATAAAAACAGAACTATCATTATTAAAGAAAGTTGGGGCTAAAATTAAAACAAATAAAAAACAGATTCATATACAAGGTCCAAAAAAAATTAAAAATTTAAATAATTTAGTAACCAAAGAGTACCCAAACTTTCCAACAGATTTACAAGCACAATTCATGGTTCTATTATGCAGGGCAAAAGGAAAAAGCTCTATAACAGAGAAAATTTTTGAAAATAGGTTTATGCATGTTGACGAATTGAGAAGATTGGGTGCTGAGATTATAATCAAAAAAAACAAAGCCTTAATTTTAGGAAATACAAACTTTAAAGCTGCAGAATTAATGTCTAGTGACCTTAGAGCTTCAGTTGCATTAGTTTTAGCTGCTATGGTAGCTAATGGATCATCCACTATCAATAGAATTTATCATCTTGATAGAGGATATGAAAATATAGAAAATAAACTTAGAAAAGTAGGTGTCAATATAAAACGTATTAGTTAATGGAAAATCAATATTTAAAAAAAATAATTGCTCAATCCCCCGAGGATCTACATATCATCTCAGCTTGCTGCTCTGAAGGGAAAGTAAGCATTAAAGATATAAAGTATCTGGCATCAAATAAGATTTTTCTTATGTCAATATCAAGACAAAGCAAAGAGGAAGAAAATAAAAATAACTTAATAAATAGTATTATTAAATTTGAATTTATTTATTCTTCCAAATCTAAGAATATTGACCAAAATGACCCTAATCTTTTGTTAGAACTATTAACTATTGATATATTTAAGAAAGATGAAAATTTTGAGATAATTATGTTATTTTCAAAAAATAGAATTATAACTCTTTCCGCTGAAGTAATTGAAGTAACACTAGAGGATCAAAAATTAGAAAATGATAAAAGAAATTAATTGCAATAAAGAAAATTATTTTGATAATTTAACAAAATTTTTAGACCGTAGAAGGTCTGGTAAAAAAACAGAAAATAAAATCATTTCTAGAATCCTTAATGATATTAGGAAAAATAAAATAAAAGCACTTAAAAAATATGAAAAAAAATTTAGCAATAATACTCAAATCAAGCCAAGTATTAAGGAAATAAATAATGCAATTAAATTTCTAGATCCTAAAATTAAAAAGGCCATAGACTTTGCGTACAAAAGAATTCTTAAATTTCATATAAAACAAAAAACTAAGAATATTTTTTATAAAGACAATTTAAATAACAAAATAGAGTATAAATATATACCAATCCAATCAGTTGGAATATATGTTCCTGCAAACCTACCATCTACATTATTGATGAATGCAATTCCTGCAAAAATTGCAGGAGTTAAAAAAATTGTACTAGCAAACCCGAAAAATAACGGAAAATTAAATCCAGCAGTTCTATATGCTGCGAAGAAATTAGGGATCAGAGAGATTTATTCAATGGGAGGAGCTCAGGCAATTGGCAGCTTAACTTACATTCAAAAAGTAAATAAAATTGTTGGTCCAGGAAATATTTTTGTTTCTGGCGCTAAAAGACAAGTTTTTGGAGATGTTGGCATCGAGGGTATGATTGCTGGTCCATCTGAGATAACAATATTAGCAGATGGTCAAACTAATTTGAATGAAGTTACAACATCGATGATTGGTCAAGCAGAGCATGATATAAATTCACAGTGTATTTTAATTACAAAAGATACAAGTTTAATTAAAAAATTTAAAAAAGATTTAGTTATTAAATTAAAAAAAATACCAAGACAAAAAATTGCTACCAAAAGTATTAAAAATAATGGACTTATTTTAAAAGTTAATAGTGATAAGCAGATTATTAAAATAATTAACGAAATAGCTCCAGAACATTTAGAGATAAATGTAAGTAACTACAAAAAATATAAAGATAAAATCTTAAATGCAGGAAGTATTTGTATTGGCAAATACTCTCCAATGGCTTTGAGCGATTATGCTGTTGGCACAAACCACGTATTACCCACAAATTCATCAGCTAAATTTTCATCAGGATTAAGTCTGAGTGAATTTTATAAAAAAATTAGCCTTATAACACTCTCAAAAAAAGGTGTTGAGAAAATAGGAGAATACGCTACACATCTCGCAGAGTATGAAGAATTAAAAGGTCATGCTTTGAGTATAAAATCTAGAATAAATAAGGAGTAAAAAATTTGTCAAAACAAGATTTATTGGAATTTAAGGGAAAGGTAATCGATTTACTTCCAAATGCAATGTTTAGGGTAAAACTTGAAAACAATCATGTTGTGACCGCACATACTGCAGGTAAATTAAGAAAGAATAGAATTAGAGTTCTTCAAGGAGACAATGTTACAGTTGAAGTTACACCTTATGATTTGACAAAAGGAAGAATAATTTTTAGGTTTTAAAAAATGGCTTCGTAGCTCAGTTGGTAGAGCAGAGCCCTGAAAAGGCTTGTGTCGCTGGTTCGAGTCCCGCCGAAGCCACCACAAACTGTTAAAAGTGCGCTTGATTAAAGCTTGCATTCAATTTTAAAATCTAATAACTATCCCGCTAGCTGAAGTTTAGCTAAATTTAATACAATAAAGAAAGAGTAAACTAAAAGTATGAGTACATTAAAAGGTAAAGTAAAGTGGTTCAACGGTAAGAAGGGCTACGGATTTATAGAAAGAGAAGACGGAGAAAAAGATTGTTTCGTTCATGCAAGCGCAGTTCGTGAAGCAGGACTTCGTTTTTTGAATGAGAACGACGCTGTAGAATTTGAAATTCAGGATGGAGATAAAGGTCCTAGCGCTGTAAATTTAAAGAAAACATCTTAAAATTTATTTCATTTAAAATTTTGTATAGGAATATAGTAGGCAAGCCTATAAATATTCCTATACAATACATACTTGCATTTTAAGTTTAAAATGCTATTTAATTCCCATGATCAGAAATAGTTACATTCTTGCATCTCACAAAAGACATCATTTTCATGCTGGCTTATAGCTAGCTATTTAACTATTTATAAATTTAAATTTAAGTCTAATTAGTATAAAACAATATTAAGCCCTGGTGGTGAAATGGTTATCACGTCAGTTTGTGGAACTGAAATTTTTGGTTCGATCCCAAGCCAGGGTACCAAAAAATGAAGAAAGAAAAAAAATTAATACCTGGATTACCCTCAGGGTTTGAAGATCGTTGGGATAAAAAATTCCTTCTCAAAAAAAAGCTTTTATCAGCAATTGAGAATGTTTTTATTAAGTTTGGTGCTGAGCCACTAGAAACTCCATCGTTTGAGATAAGTGAAAATATTGGATCATTTTTGGCAGATGATGAAACTAACCCTATGTCTGATGTATTTTCATTTAAAGATGGAGATAAAAATATTACTCTTCGATATGATCTATCAAGTCCCTTAGCAAGATTTGTTGCTCAAAATAATCAAGAGTTACCCTCAATTTATAAAAGATACGCTATTCAAAATGTATTTCGTAATGAAAAGGCAGGAAATGGAAGGTACAGAGAATTTTTGCAAGCAGATTTTGATATTGTTGGAAATGTTAATTCCTCACAGGCTAATGCTGAGCTTTGTAATTTAATTTCAGCAGCATTAATTGAATGTGGACTAAAGAAAGATCAATTTACAATCAATGTAAGTAATAGAAAAATAGTTCAGGGACTATTAGATGATTTAAAAATATCTGAAGAAAAACAGTTAAAAGTTATAAGAGCAATTGATAAACTTGATAAGCCTGGTTTTGGATTAAAAGGTGTAGAAGATCTCTTAAGAAAAGAAAGAAAAGATAACAGTGGAGCCATCACAAAAGGTGCTGATTTAAATGATGAGCAGGTTGATCAAATATTAAAATATCTGAAAATTAAGGAGTTAAAAGAGCTAAAACAAAGCTTAAAAAATCCATTATCACAAGAGGGAATAAAAGAGTTGGAAGAATTTTTTGTAGTTCTCGGGTATGGATCAAGTCTAGACCAAGTAAAAACCAACTTCACAATTGTGAGAGGTTTAGCTTATTATTCTGATTTTATTTTAGAAACAAATTTAAATTTTAAAGTCACAAATAACAAAGGTAAAGAAGTAGATATCGGTAGTATTTGCTCAGGAGGAGCTTACGCAAAGCTTATATCAAGATTTAAAGGTGTAGATATTCCAGGAACAGGTATAAGTTTTGGTGTAGACAGACTATTGTTTGCATTAATGCAATTTGGTCAAATTCAATTAGATGAACAAAAACCTGTTTTGGTATGTGTAATGGACCAAAAATATTTAAAAAATTACTATGAAATTTTAGACCTCTTAAGACAAAACAATATTAATGCTGAAATATTTTTAGATTCTAAAAAAAATCTTGGTAAACAGCTTACTTTTGCAAATAAACGCCAATTACCAGTTGCCATTATCTGCGGAGAAAATGAGTTTAAAGATAATACGGTGACAATTAAAAATTTAAAAGGTGTTAAGGGAGAGAATAATAAAACTTTTTCAAAGAAAGATTTAATTAATGAAGTCAAAAAACTTATCTGAGAATATTCTTAAATCTTTAAAATCGAGTGGATTTGATTATATCGATTTAGATACAGTAATACCTACCAATTTAATTCTTGAGAGATCTGGTGAGTCATTTAGGAGTTTAATTTTTTCATTTGTTGATCAGAATGGAAAAGAAATTTGTTTAAGGCCAGATTTAACTGTTGCGTCTTGTATTAAATACCTTAATCAAAAAAAAAAACTATCTTCAAAAGTTTTTTACAGCGGGCAAGCATTCAGAAAAGTTCAGAAAAAAACTGATAAAATTATTAGAGATCAAATAGGCTTTGAGATCTTAGGATCAAAAGATGAGAAAAGAGATGACAAAAAAATCATAGATACAAGTATTAAAGTTATAAATAAATTTAGATATAAAACTGGAAGTATTACAATTGGGAATGTTGAAATTTTTCATCTATTAATAAATAAATTAGATATCCCAAAAAGATGGAAGCTTCGATTACAAAGACATTTTTGGAGAGAAAATTATTTTAATGAATTATTGAAACGTTTAGAGACAAACTCAGATGTAGACGAAACAGTAGTTGAATTGGATAAAAAAAGATATTTGAAAATGTTTAAACAAAATCAAGATAGAAATATTGCAGGTCGTACTTTAAACGAAATTTTAGTAAGGTTTGATAATAAAATTAAAGATCCTAGAAGACAAATAAAAGGCCAAAATGTTGTAAAAATTATAAGAGATTATTTAACAATTAGTTGTTCTATGAGTAAAGCAGCAGCTACCCTAAATACTTTTTTTAAACAAAATAAAATAAATCTTATTGTTGGAAAGAATTATTTTCCAATAACTACAGATAAAGTTTCAAAGTTAAATGTAAATTTTTCATCTTCATTCGGCAGACATTTGGAATATTACACAGGAATGGTTTTTAAAATTCAAACAAAAATAAATTCAAAAAAAATTGAGGTAAATGGTGGCCGTTATGACAATCTTATTAGTGATTTAGGTTCTAAAATAAAGGTTCCAGCTGTTGGAGGTGCAATAAATTTAAATGATTAAAATTGGCATCCCTAGCAAAGGTAGACTCAGAAAAGACACTTTAAGTATTTTTAAAAATAAAAATCTAAAAATTTTATCAGAAAGAGGGGAAAGAGATCTTTTTGGATATATAAAAGAAAATAAGAAAATTAAAATAGTTTATCTTCATGCAAGAGAAATAATAGAAAGATTAGGAGATGGAACTTTGGATATAGGATTTTCAGGTTATGATTTATTAAAAGAATCTGAATTAAATATTCAAAATAAAGTAACCATTAATAAAAAACTTGATTATGGAAATGCTACTCTAGTTGTAGCTGTTCCTGATGAGTGGATAGATGTCCAAACACTTGCTGATTTAGAGGAAATATCTTTTGATTTTAAAGATAAAAAGAAAAGTAGATTAAGAGTTGCAACAAAATATCCAAACTTGACCAAAGAATTTTTATTTTCAAAAGGAGTGACTCAATTTAAATTAGTACCTTCCCTTGGAGCAACTGAGATATATCCATTTACTGGTTCATCTGAGATTTTAACCGATATAACCAGCACAGGAGAGACTTTAAAAGCTAACAATTTAAGAATTTTAAAGGATGGAGAAATACTTCTATCGCAAGCCTGTTTGATGTCTTCTAAAAAAATGTCTAAAAAAAAAAATATTCAAAATATTATAAAATTATTAAGTAAATAAAATGCGTTGGAATAATAAATTTAATTATCCGAAGTCAACAAGATCTATTGAAGACGGATACAGAAAATACTCTTTGGGTGAGGCTAAACTTCCGTCAGTAACAAGTATACTTTCTCTAACTAAATCAGAAGAAGAAAAAGCAGCTTTAGCAAATTGGAGAGAAAGAGTAGGCTTAAAAGAAGCCAACAGAATTAAAACGGAGGCTTCTACTAGAGGAACGTTAATGCACTCATATATAGAGGATTTCCTTAGAGGTAGATTAAATGAGAGTTTTTTTGAGACCAATGAGCAACATAAAATAATGGCAAAAGAAATTATTGATAAAGGACTAAATGGCAGGCTAGAGGAAATATATGGAATTGAGGAAACTATTTATTATCCAGATCAGTACGCGGGCACAGCAGATTTATTAGCTAAAATGAATGGTGTAGACGTTTGTATAGATTTTAAGCAAGCTAATAAGCCAAAGAAATCAGATTTTATACAAGATTACTTTTTGCAACTTGGCGCTTACACATTGGGTCACGATGTTGTTCATGGCACCAAGATGAAAGCTGGGATAATTCTTTTATGTACTCAAGATATATTGTTTCAAGAATTTAAAATAGAAGGGGCTGAACTTGAAATGTATCAAAACTTGTTCATGGGAAGAGTAAAAAAATTTTATGAACTAAATAATATTTCTTGACTAATCTTAATTAATAAATATAAAAAGAAAATTACATTAAGCTACTTGTTTAGATGCGAAGTGTTTAGTTCCTGATAAAAATCAATTCTAAAACTCCGTCAAAACAATTCTTAAGAAAGAAAATATGTTGGAGTATATTATATTAATATTTATTGCTGTCTTAATTGTGCTAATTGTTTTGGTAATTAAGAAGCTTGATCACGCCAAAAGTAATCAAAGTAATGAAAATCTTTCTGAAAAAATTGAAAAATTAATTGAAAAAAATGCTGAGAATAATTCTGTTTTAACTGAAAAAATCACTGAAAAACAAAGTGATTTATCAGAAAAAATTACGCAAAAACAAAGTGATTTATCAGAAAAAATTACACAAAAACAAAATGAGTCAGATAAAGAAATTAGGTCAATAGTAAGTGGTTTAAATGAAAGATTGGCTAGGATTGATAAGGCACAGGAAGAAATTAATGAGATAAAAACTAGTGTAATTGATTTTAAAAATCTTTTTAATAATCAAGGTACTAGAGGAAGGTTAGGAAATGATTCCTTAAAAACAATTGTCTCTGATGTTTTAAGTAAAAAGTATTTCGATATGGAATATACTTTATCAAATGGAAAAAGAGTCGACTGTTTTTTACATCTTGGAGAACCTCATGAATGTGTTCCAATAGACTCTAAATTTGCTTGGGAAAATTATACAAAATTAATTACCGAGAAAGATGAACAACAAAAGAAAAATTACGCAAAATTATTTTCTGATGATATTAAAAAACATATTAAGGATATTTCAGAAAAATATATCATAGAAAATGAGACAGCTCCATTTGCAATTATGTATGTTGCGTCAGAAGGTGTTTATAATGCCATAATGGAGGCAAAAGGAAATTTTTCAGAAGAAGCAAGAACTAAAAATGTTATAATTGTATCGCCCAATACTATTTTTGGTTTTTTAAAGACATACAGACTATTTATTGACAACAAGGAAATGAGTGAAAAAGCCGATATTATTCAAAAAGAATTTAGCAAAATATTTGAAGACATCACTAGATTTTCTGAAAGATTTAGCAATATTGATAAAAGAAATACACAATTAACAGAAGATTTTAGAAAACTTCAAATATCGGTAGATGCAATTACTAATAGGGCTAAAAGAGTTAAAGATTTAGAATTTGATAAAAAAGACCTTATAAATCAATGAATTTAGCAATCTGGGATATAGAATCTTCAAGTGCTAGCACTGACTTTGGTAGTATCATAGAAATTGGGGGAATACTATTTGACGAGAACTTTAAAGAAAAAGATAGATTTAATCTTCGATGCAGACTTCATGAAACTGAGATTTTTCAAGCTGCAGCTTTAATAGTTAACAAGACATCAATTAAACAACTTACTCAAACAAATCTAAGTCACTATCAAATGCTTGGGCAGGTTGAAAAAATTTTTAAGAAATGGAGCCCTGCTATTTTCTTAGGATGGAGTTCACTAAATTTCGATGAGGAGATGATAAGAAAAGAATTTTTCAAAAGTATTAGGTATCCTTATTTGACAAATTCCGCACCAAATACAAGACATGATGGAATAAATATTGCAAGAGCTGCATATGCAGTAGATCCAACAGTTTTAGAAACTGAAATTAATGAAAAAAATAACCCAGTTTTTAAATTAGCATCTCTGGCTCAGATGCAAGGCATAGATGCAACTGATGCTCACTCCGCGCTAGCTGATGCAGAACTTACTGCAAAAGTTTTGAAAATTGTAAAAAAAAAACAAGAACATACTTGGGAGTCTTTTTTAAGTACTGCAAATAAATCTAATACTGAAACTATTATAAAAAAAGGAGAAATTATAACATTAAACGAATATTATTATGGAAAGTCCAGGCTTCATTTAGTTGTGCCGCTTCATACAAAACATTGTATGCATCCAATTTATCAAGGATGGTATTATACGATAGATCTTAGAACAGAAATTCAACCATTGATTAATAAATCTATAAATGAATTAAAAACCGAGATGAAAAAAACACCCAAGTTTTTAAGAACAGTTAGATCAAACAAAGCACCAATAATTATTGATGCGAAATATGGCTTGAATGTTGAACCATATAATAAATTAGATAAAAACGTTATTAAAAAAAGAGCTGAATTTGTTCAAAATAATGAACAGTTTTCACAAAATATTTTAACTGCCCTTCGTGAGGTTGCAGAAGAAAAAGAGCAATCAAAATCGCAAGAAGATATATACGCAGAGGAGAGCATTTATACAAAATTTACATCAAATAAGGATACCGCTTTGTTTCCAAGTTGGCATGATGCTCCATGGAAAGAGAAATTAAATTTATTAGATAAGTTTGACGATGATAGATTGGTTAGTTTTGGTAAAAAAATCATCTTTCAAGAAGCCCCGGAGATACTTCCAGACTCTATGTATAAATCAATCAGAAGAGATATAGCAAAAAGAATACTGAGTGAAAAAAAAGAAAAATGGTGGACTATTCCAACTTTATACAATGAAATTGATACTTTAAGAGAAAAATATACTAATGAAAACGACAATGAAAAATTAGCCCTTTTGGATGATTTTAATAATTATGCAATGTCAATTCAAAAAAAGTATGAAAATATTTAATGTATAAATCTAAATTAAACTCAATTTTACCTATTGAATATATACAAAATTAATCTATATCCATGTCATGACTACAATAAATGTAACTGATGAAAACTTTGACGAAAAAGTTTTAAAAAGTGATAAACCAGTTCTTGTAGATTTTTGGGCAGAATGGTGTGGACCTTGTAAAATGGTGGGACCCATTTTAGAGGAAATATCAAATGAAATGGCTGAGGAAGTTGTAGTTGCAAAACACGATATAGATTCTCAACCTAATGTTCCAACGCGATATTCGATAAGAGGAATTCCTACTATGCTCTTATTTTCAGGTGGGGAGTTAAAAGCTACTAAAGTTGGTGCTACACCTAAAAGCGATATTGTTTCTTTTATTAAGGAAAATATCTAATTTAATTTTAAAATTTCTCCTGCAAGATAAAGTGAGCCTATACAAACAGTTATTGTATTTTTGTTTTTTGATAACGATTTTATAGCACTTTCAATGCTTTGAGATCTTTTAATATTTAAATTTAAATCATTTAACTTACTTTCCAAATCTTCTTTTGATATTGCACCATCCTGATTTGGAATATCAATCAAAGTTATAGAATTAACTATATTTCTGAAAGATTTTATAAATTCTATATGTTCCTTATCTTTCATCATTCCAACTATTAGATTTACCTCTTGATTTTGGTTTTTTATCCAATTAGCAATTGATAAACTTGCACTTATATTATGACCACCATCAACAATTAATCTATTGTTGCCTGCAATCGTTTTTAACTTACCACTTTTAATTTCTTCCAATCTTCCTTTGAGTGAAATATTTTGAATACCATTAATTATATCATTATCTTTTATATTAAATATTTTTCTTGATGCAGCAATCGTGGTGCTTATATTATAAAGTTGATGATTTCCAAGAATATTTGGTTCAGGTAATACAATTTCACCTAAATAATCTTGATATTGAATAAAACCATTTTCAGAATTTGTAATATTAAAATCTTTTCCAAAAAAATATTTATTAGAAGTATTTTTTTCTAATGACCTTTCAATCTTATATCTTATTTTATCGTTGACTTGTTTATTAACAAATATATTTGAATTTAAAAGCTTAGCTGTTTTTTCATAAATCACTCCTTCAATCGATTTATTTTCAAGCCATTGGAAATGATCGTTATGAATGACACCGATAAGTGTCATTAAATTCTCCTTAAACACATTTGTACTATCAAATTGATGAAATAATCCAGCTTCTATAATATTAATATTATCTTTGAAATTTTCTGCTAATTTTATAAAGGCACAAGTTAAAATTTCAAATAGTGTTGCATTGTCATCGCCTAAAGTCTTTTCAACATCTGTCAGTAATTCTATTAAATCTTCTTCATTGATTTCTTTATCATTAAAAACGTATCTTTCTGTGTAAGAGAGTAAGTGGGGCGAAGTATAAAGATTAGTTTTGTATCCAGCTTGATTAAGAATTGACTTAAGACTATAGCACATGCTTGCTTTTGCGTTAGTCCCTACAACTGTTACAATATTTTTTAATTTATCCTGGGGATTACCAAGTTTTTTTAAAAGATTAAAGGTTCTTCCTAAAGATAAATCTAGTTTTTTCTTATGATGCTTCTCTAGTTTGGATATCAGTCTCTGAATTTTCATTTAAATTTTCTAAATGTATATCAGAATTTTTTCTAAGCAATATTGATAGAAGTTTACCAATTTCTTCTTGTAAATCTTTTCTTTCTACAACTCTGTCTACAAATCCATGTTTCTCAACAAATTCTGCTGTTTGGAAATCAGAACTTAATTCTTCCTTAACAGTTGCTTGAATGACTCTCTTTCCAGCAAAAGCAATCAAGCACCCAGGCTCTGCAAAATGTATATCTCCCAACATTGCAAAAGAGGCTGTAATTCCACCTGCTGTTGGATCAGTAAAGCATACGATGTAAGGTAAATTATTATTTTTAAGTTCGTTTATTGCAAGCGTTGTTCTGGTCATATTGGCTAAAGCAATTGTTGACTCAAACATACGTTGGCCCCCGCCACAAGGAAAGAACAGATAAGGCGTTTGATTGTCAATTGCATGCTGTACTCCATATATTATTGCTTCTCCTTCAGCGGCTCCTACAGATCCACCTATAAAATCAAAATTTATAGCTCCTGCGGTAACCTCAATCCCATTAATTTTTCCCTTAGCAATCATTACCGCACAATTTTGATTTGTTTTCTTTCTAGCTATTTTAAGTCTCTCTTTATAAGACTTTGTATCAACCCAATTCAATGGATCTTCAGTAGGTATTGGAGACTCTAATATTTGATAAGAATTCTTTCCAAATATTATATCAAATCTTTGTCTACAACTTATTCTATGATGCTTCCCGCAAAGATTACAAACCCACAAATTATTTTCTAAATCTTTCTTTAATATTGGTCCTTTACAACAGCTTGTCCAATCAGAATTTGCTATATCTTCTTTTGAAGGTCTTTTTCGTAAAACCTTCTTTATTTTTTCACCAAATTTTATAGCTTTTGTTAACCAATTCATGATATTTTTTTTCTTAGCTTATAAACCATCTTACTTACATTTATGACAGGATTTTGTCTATTGTTTAAACTTCTAGTAATTTCTTTACAAATTTGACTTCCAACTACAAGTCCGTCGGTGTTTTTAAATTTTGATATTGTTTTTTCAGTAATTCCAAAACCAACTACACAATTCTTTTTTGGATCAATTTTTTTAATTTTATTGTAATTATTTAATATTTCTCTTGGTGAAACTTTAAGTTTTCCTCCTGTAGTAGACAACATACTTATATAATAAATCATATTGTGTGAGTCTTTTATTATACTTTTTAACCTTTTTTTTGATGTTGTTGGAGATATTAATTGAATAAAGTCTATTGAACTTTTTTTACATTTTTTTGAGAAGACTTTATTTTCTGGCCAAGGTAAGTCAACAATAATTAAACCATTCACACCAGTTTTTTTACAATCTTTTAAAAAATTATTTTCACCATACTGATAAATCATATTGTAATAACCCATTAGTATTACTGGCTTCGAATTCTTATTTTTTTTAAAATCTTTTACAATTTTAAAAATGTCATTCATTTTAATGCCATTTTTGATTGCTCTGTATGCACTTGTTTGTATTTGTCCACCATCTGCCACTGGAGTATTATGAGGAACACCAATCTCTAATAAATCTACATATTCAGAAATTGATTCTAATATTTCTAAAGACTGCTTTTTTGAGCTGTCACCAGCAACAGTATAAGTCAGTAAAGCTGGTCTTTTATTTTTTTTTGCTTCGTTAAATGCAAGTTTAATTGGATTTAACATACTTTTTTCCTAATTTTTTTTCTAAAATTTTCTTATCTTTGTAAGCGTCACCACAACTATTAATAACTACAATTGTTTCTTTACTAAATTTTTTTGACTCTTTAATTGCAACTGAAAATGCATGACTTGGTTCAAGTGATGGTCTTAAATTCTCATATTTTGTGACTAATTGATATGCTTTTAAAGCTTCTTCATCACTTGCAGCTGTGTATCTAGCCCTTTTCGTATCTTTTAGAAAACAGTGTAATGGAGAAATTCCAGGGTAATCAAGTCCGGCAGAAATAGACTCAGTTTCTTCAATTTGACCATCACTATTTTGATTTACGTATTGTGCAGCCCCATGAAGTATACCAATTTTTGAACCATATGTTAAAGGAGCAGCGTGCTTCTTACTTTTGGCTGGACCTCCTGCCTCAACCCCAATAAACTCAACTTGTTTTTTATCGTAATCCATAAATTCGTTCCAAAAACCAAAACTTGAAGAACCTCCTCCCACACAGTTGTATAGTTTAAGTTTTTTTGGAATAGTTCCGAATTCTGATATTAGTTGTATCTTGAGTTCTCTAGAAATTTGGCTTGTACTCCAACCACATATTCGAACAAAAATTGCTGGGCCAACTGTACTTCCTACACACATTGCAGTTGTATCACAATGAGCAACCCAATACCTCATACATTCAGATACGGCATCTACAAGCGTTTGACTTCCAGAGTAAACTGGAATTACATCTGCTCCATTTTTTTTCATTGCTCTTACATTAGGCTGTTGTCTTTCGATGTCTTTTGCTCCCATAAAAATTTTGCATTTCAATCCAAATTTTTTGGCGGCCATGCTTAACATTTTACCAGCATAACCAGCTCCGGTATCGCCTATTATTACTTTTTTACCGGATCTTTTTGCTAATAAACAATGTACTGTAGCATTGTATATTTTATGAGCACCACCATTAGCATCAGACACAACTTTTGACCAAATTTCAGCCCCACCAATATGTTTCGTTAAATTTTCTAATTTAATAAATCTTGTAGGAACCCCTATCCACTCGTGAAAATATTTATTTCTCTCTTTGATAAAATTCTTATCTTTTTTTAATTTATTAAACTGTATTTCTAAATCTTCAATTGGTTTTTTAAGTGTTTCTGGTACAAAGTTTCCTCCAAATTTTCCACCCCAAAACCCAAGCCTATTTACCTGATCAATTACTGGAATTTTTTTTTTTAATATCATTTTAATTTTGTCAAATTTAATAATTTGTTTATTTTTTTACAGTCTTTGTAACCTTCTTTATTCTCTAATCCTCCACTAAGATCGATATAGCAGTCTACGTTTTTAAATTTAGGAATATCTGCTATTTTTATATCTCCAGCAATCATTTTATTTATTGAATTTGGTACAGAATTCAACAATTTATGGTCAAATCCTATTGATCTCTCATAGCCTTTCCCATCAAAAAGAATGATATCTGAAATCTTGGTATAATTTTTAAAAATGTTAACATCTTTTTGATTTCGAATTGTTAGAGCAGTAATAATTTTTATTTTATATTTTCTTTTTATTATTTTGGTCCTTTTTGGGCTTACATTATACAACTGATAATAATCAAATTTTAGATTTTTAATTTTTTCCAAAATTTTATTATTTGGATTAACAAGTACCGATACAAATTTTGTTTTATTTTTTTTTATACTTAGTAATTTTTTTAATACATCAAAGTTGACATACCTTTTACTTTTTTTGTAATTAGTTATAAATCCTATAAATTTTGCTGGATATCGATGATTCAAAATATAGTTTAATGTGTCAAGATCTGAGATCCCACAAATTTTTATACCCTTAATCATTAATCTAGATGATCAATTAATTTTTTTAGATTTTTTTGTATATTACCTCTAGTGATTGGTCTTCCAATCACTAACCAATCACTTCCATTTGCTAAGGCTTGTCTTGGCGATAGAACTCTTTTTTGATCGTTTCTTTTCGAATTAAATCTTATTCCTGGAGTTATTATTTCGTTTTTAAAAACTTTTTTTATAATGTTTACTTCTTTTGCACTACATACAATTGCATCAAGTTTTGCCTTAGTCGCTAATTTTGCTTGTTGGAGTACTACTTTTTTGACATTATTGTTAAAACCAATATTTTTTAACGATTTATCATTTAGCGAAGTTAAAATCGTTACACCAACTAATTTCGTTTTACCTGAAACTTTTTTTGCTGCTTTCAAGGCTTCAAGGCCTGAACTTATATGGATTGTTAAATAATTAAAATTTAAATCTTTTACAGATTTAATCGCAGACGCACATGTATTTGGAATATCTGCTAATTTGTAATCTCCAAAAGTAATTTTATTTTTTAACTTTGATATAAAATCTCTGCCATTTTTTGAATTTAAAAATTCTAATCCAAATTTGTAACCAATTTTTAATTTCGAGGTTTTAGAACTCTTAATTATTTTTTTAACTTTTTTAATATTCTTAGTGTCACAAGCTATAAATATTCTATTCTTTTTCATTTATTTTTTTTAGCCACTCTTTTGAACTCTTAAATAAAATTGCTTTCTTTTCAGGAGTATTTACTTTTTCATTAGTTTTTGGGTTTCTTGAAACTCTAGCCCTCTGCACTCTTGTTTCTATTGTAATAATATCTCTTAGCTCAACTCTTTCATTTCGTTTAAGAGCCTCTTTTAATTCATAGATGAGAATATCAAGTGTTTTAACAAGATCCTTTCTTAAAAAATTTGGGTAGTTTTTGGCTAGTTCTTTTATTAAATCTGATTTTACAACTGACAATTTTAATTAGCTATCCTTATTCTTTTTCTTATCATCTAATTGTTCAGAAAGCGAGGAGAAGGGAAGATTTTTTCCACTTAACGGGCTAGAATGCTCTTTGATAGCTTTTTCATTCATAATTTCCTCTAACAACTTGATACTCAAAGTTATTTTACGCTTTTCGAAGTTCAATTCTGATATTGCTGCATCAATTCTCTCTCCTCCAACAAATCGGGAAGGTCTTGCATCATTTGAGCTCATTGCTATTTGCGACTTCTTAATTAGAAAATCCATATCACAACCCTCTGGTTTTACAATTAGGCCTTTATTATCTGAAGAAATTACTTTTACAGTAATCGCATCTTTAATTTTTTTGTCTTTAAACCAATCAAATGGATCTTTTTGCAGTTGTTTTAGCCCAACTCTAACTTTCTGTTCTGTTTTTTTTATTTCAAGAATTTTTACTTTTAATTTCTCTCCTTTTTTATATTTCTTAAGCTCTTCTTCTGGCTTTTCTGTATAAGATAAATCATTGGAGTGCAAAAAACCACTTATGTCAAAATCCGCTAATTTTAAGTAAATGGCATACTCATTTGAGTTTTCAATAATTCCCTCTATGTCGGAACCTACTGGATAATCATTCTCAAGTTTTGTATATGGATTTTCTTGAGTTAACCTATGTGAAATTGCAACTCTTCTTTTATCTTTATCTATTTCTGTAATCACACAATCTATTTGATCACCAACGTTAAACATTTTTTTTGGAGAAATATTCTTTTTTGTCCAGCTGATTTCGCTACTATGAAGAAGTGTGCTCAGTCCCGCCTCTAATTCACAAAAACAACCGTAGTCTGTAATTTTAACAACTTTAACTTTATATTGACTTCCTATTTGGTAATTTGAAATATGTTCAAATGGATCAGGCGACAGTTGTTTTATTGAACAACCAACCTGCAATTTTTCCATATCTATTGATATAATTTTCAGATCATGTTTTTCCCCAATATTAAATATTTCGTCTGGATGATTAACTCTGCTATAACTAATTTCCTGTAAATGACACAATGTATCAAATGTACCTTCTGGCGTTGTAACCTCAAAAAAGCAACCGAATGATGAATATCCTTTAACAGTAGCATCTTTAATTACATCGCCAACTTTAAATTTTTCTATTATTTTAATCTTATCTTCTTTCTTGTTTGACGACACAACCTGTCTTCTTGATACAACGCTATTGCCCCTTACCATATCAAGTTTTATCAAAGCAAATTTTTGTTCTACGCCTATTAAATGATCAATATTTTTCATTGGTTTGTCTGATATCTGAGATCCTGGACAAAACATTAGAGATCCAGTCTCAACATGCTCAACTATCACTCCACCTTTTGTTTTTTGGGTAATTTTGCCGTTTATTAATTCATTATTTTCATAACACTTCACTAGTTTATTCCATCCCTTAATTTTTTGTGCTTTTTGAGCGGATACAACAACATCGCCATTTTTATCCTCTATTTTTTCTAGCAGTACAGATATAGTTGAACCTTCTTTAACTTCATCAGCCATTCCTATCATTTTCATTTCATTTACATCTATTACAGCCTCTGATTTGGCTCCCTCAATAAATAAAAAAATGTACTTATTAGTTATTTTAGTAACCTTACCTTCAATTATCTTACCTTCTTGTATATTATTTTTAGTAAATTGGCTGTTTAGTAATTCTTCAAATTGTTTACTAGCTTGAGATGTTAGATCTTTATATATTTCCATTAAATATTTAACTTTTTATCCATAATAGCTTTTATCTTTTTAAAGCAGGCCTTCTTACTTAATTTAGTTGTATTAATCAAGATAGAATCTTTTGTTTTTTTGAGAGGGCCAAATTTTCGCTCTTTGTCTGATTTATCCCTAATTTTCAGGCTTTTAAGAACCTTATTATAGCTTATTTTTTTATTTAGACTTTTGTATTCATTATATCTTCTTTTTGCCCTTACACGAATATCGGCAGTAATATAAAATTTAAACATGGCATCCTTAACTTGAACTGTAATTATATCTCTTCCATCTAAAACTGAACCTTTGAATTTTTTTGGTGGATTATAAGCACATTTTTGTTGAAACTTATGAACTATATCTCTTATTTTTTTATCTTTTGCGATTTGGGATGCTTCGAAAGCCACTTCATATGATAATAAATTTTTATTATTTAAATTTTTCAACTTTAACATATCTATTTTTTTTTTGATTAAATTATAAGAAAATTTGTTTCTATTTTTTAATTTTATTAAACCAATATATCTGTAAACTTTCCCTGTATCCAAATATAATAAATTAAAATGTTCAGCAATTAATTTTGCCTGAGTTCCAGCGCCTGCAGCAGCAGGGGAATCGATTGCTACTGTAACTATATTTTTCCTTTTCTTCAATTTATTTCAGCTCCTATATTTTTTAAGATTTTTAAAAAATTTGGGAATGATGTTTTAATAGAGTCTTTATCATTAATTTTCCATTTTCCTCCTAAAGTCAAAGCTGCAATACAAGAAAGGAAAAAAATTCTGTGGTCTTTTAAAAAATTTTTTATTTCAAAATTTTTACTAAGTATTAAATTTGGATTACCGTAGATATTAATATCATTTTTAAATCTCTTTACTTTTATGCCAATTAATCTAAGGAATTTAATTCCTAAATCTAATCTTTTTGACTCTTTTTTATTCATTTCTCCTAAATCTTTAAATCTTGAAATTCCTTTTGCTTTTGCAGCAGCAAGAAAAATAATTAAAAACTCATCTATTGCTGCACTATTAAGTTTTGATGGACAGTTTATAGATTTCAAATTTTTTTTGCTTGTAATAAAGATATCTGCAACTTTTTCTCCATTATATGTTTTTTTATTCCTAAGTTGAATGCCAGCTCCCATCTTATTTAAAATAATTATTATTCCTGTCCTGCTTGGATTTATATTCACATTCTTGATAATCAAATTTGATTTTTCTGACAAAATAGTTAAAACAATGAAAAATGATGCAGAACTAATGTCTCCTGGAACATCATAATTAAAAGCATTGAACTGACGCAGCCCTGTGACTGAAATTTTATCAAAATTATTTTCTTTTTTTATTTTTATTGGGTAATTTAAAAATTTTAACATTAACTCAGTATGATTTCTTGATTTTTTTGCATTAATTTTGGTAATTCCTGGTGTATTTAAAGCACTCAAAATAATACAAGACTTTACTTGAGCACTCCCAATACTTTCATAATAGTTAATTGGTCTAAGATATTTTGTTCCCAATATCTCAATAGGAAGTAAATTATTTTTACTTTTTATATTTACACCAAAAAGTTTCAAAGGTTTTATTACTCTAGAAAAATCTCTTCTTGATAAACTTTTATCACCTATTAATTTTACACTAAAATTCGTTTTAATGAGTAACCCCAGTATTAATCTAGCTAGTGTTCCAGAATTTCCAGCATTAATTGTAATATTTTTTTTGGAGGTAAAACCATTAACCCCAAATCCATCAATAAAATAAGTATTTTTTTTTTTAATATATTTTATACCAAGCTTTTTTATTGCTTTAAGTGAGTTTAGAACATCCTCAGATTCTAAAAGATTTGAAATTTTAGATCTTCCTACCGCTTGAGAAGCTAATAGTACAACTCTAATGGAAATACTTTTATCTGAACTAACCTTAATTTGTTTGGAGAAATTTTTTATTCTTTTTTTAATGATAATATGGTTCGGCATGAAAATTTAATTTATTTTAAATTCATCACCAAAATATGCCGACCTCGCTGTTGAGTCTTTGATTATTTCATCTGGACTCCCCGAAGCTATAATTTTCCCGTCAGATAATACGATCGCTCTATCTACACAACTTAATAAATCTCTAGCTTGATGATCACAAACTATTACTGTTATTTTTTGCATAGATTGTAGATTTACAATTATTTCTTGCAACATTTTAATTGTTAAAATATCCAATGCTGCGAATGGCTCATCTAAAAGAAGAATACTTGGATCGTTTATTAAAGCCATAGAGATGACCAATTTCTTTTTTTGTCCACCAGATAAATATTTTGATTTTATTTTTAGTAGAGGGTCAAATTCAAATTGAGAAATAAGCTTTTCAATTTTTGCTTTTCTCTCAACTTTATCATTTATATGTATTTCACCCACCAAATTTAAATTTTCTTGTAAATTTAAATCTTGAATAAAACCACCATATTGAGGAACATAGCCAATTTTAAATCTTGTTGCCCTCTCATAAATAGGAATATTAGTGCAATCAAAGTTATTAATTAATACTCTTCCATAGCTTGGATCTTTTAACCCTGTAATAATATGAAAGATAGTAGATTTTCCAACTCCATTTGGTCCTAACATTCCAAGTATCTCTTGTTTATTTATCTCAAGATTTAAATTATTTAATATTTGTCTTTTATTATAAAACATAGATATTTTTTCTAATTTTAATAATGCACCTTTTTCTTTAAAGCTTTTGATTCTAAATTTTTTAATTAATGCCATTAGTTAGATATAATGTTTACTTCTGAACTCGAGCTTTCAGGATTTATGTTAATATTTTTTGTTTTTAAATCAAACTCAACAATACCAGCTTTCATTGTAGATTTTGGATCAGTAATTATTACGTTATTATAAGCTATTGCCTTATTTGTTTCCATATTTATATCAAAATTTATACATGTAATTTCTTTGTCCTGGTAATTAATTATTACATTTTGATAAAATTGTGAATTTAAACTCACTGTATTATATTGAGCATAATCTGATTCAATATAAATAGTATCTCTGGTTTCAGAAGTAATTTCCCCTTTAACATTATCAAGATCTAAAATATCGTTATTATTAACATTTGATTTACCAGACCTTGCAATAAGGTAGAATTTATTTCCTTTTTGATCTACAGAAGTATATTCAACATTCTTTACTAAATTTTTAACTTTCTTGTTTTCTATTTTGTTTATTTCGAGATTTTTATTTTTTTTCTTTTCTTCAATTTTATTTATTTTTGTTTTTTCTTTTTTTGACACTTTTTGATTGCTCAATTCAATTATTTCTTTGGAATCTTTAATTATTGAATCATTTTCTTTCTTAACACCAAAATTAATTTTATCATTTAACTCTTTATTCTTAATTTCTAGTTCCGATAATTTTTTTTGTAAAATTTCTATTTTAATATCAGTTTCAGATGAATTAATTTCCTCTAGTATATCTTTTTTAGTATTAAAGTATTTATAATATACCCCTACAACAATCATTGTTATCAAAACTAAGATTAGAATTTGAATTAAGGTTTTTAAAGACATTTATGTAACATTTGCATCTAAAATATTATGTATGTGAATAAAACCAATTGTTTTATTTTTATTATTATGATGCACACATAAACTTGTAATTTTTTTAGAATTCATTATTGAAAGCGCTTTTGCAGCCAACAAATTTTTGTCAACACTAATAGGATTTTTTTTCATTACTTTTTTTATTTTAAAATTTTGATAGTCAATTTTTTTAACAGATAGTCTTTTTAAATCTCCATCTGTAAGAATTCCTTTTGTATTGTTAAATTTATTTCTGACAATTAACACACCATATCCTTTTTTTGATATAATTTTTAATGCCTTTTTCATGTTGATATTTTCTGTTATGAATGGAATTTTACTACCAGTAATCATTAAATCCTCCACAGTCTTTAGTTTAATTGATAATGATCCACTAGGATGAAATTTTTTAAAATCTAGTTTTCCGAAATTTTTGTATTTCATACAAGTTATTGCTATAGCATCACCTAAAGCTATTTGGATTGTAGTTGAAGAAGTAGGAACAATATTACCTGGGCCAGCCTCTTTTACAGACGGTAATAGAAATTTTACATCAGAATTTTTATATAAAATTGAATCTTTTTTGGAAGTTATACCAATAAGTTTAATATTTTTATTACGAGAAGTATATTGGATTATATTTTTTAGCTCGTTACTCTGACCACTTAAGCTAATTAATATTACAACATCATATGATGTAATTTGACCCATATCACCATGACTGGCATTTGAAGCATCTAAAAAAAAAGACGGAGTACCAGTTGATGACAATGTAGCAGACCATTTCTTAGCGATTATTCCACTTTTGCCTACTCCAGAAATTATTACTTTACCTCTCTTACAATTAACAATTGTTTTTATGATTTTTTCGAATTGACTTCCAATACTTGTTTTAAGTTTTTTTAAAGAGTCTTGTTCAATTTTAATTACATTTTTTGCAATATTGATTATATTTTTTTCTTTCATTTTAGTGTGACCAAATATCTTCTTTAAAAGAAGCAAGGTCTAAATCAACCCTGGTATTTATAAATTTAATCGTATTTTCATAAAGGTTCATTCTATTTTCTCTTAGTAAAATCTTTTCTAGAGAGTCGTAAATCTTATGTAAATATACAACATCCTGAGCACAGTATTTTAGTTGCTTATCTGATAAGTCTCCCCCAAAATCCGATGTTTGTAATTGTTTACTTATATCTATATTTGTGAATTCTTTTATAAGATCTTTAAGTCCATGCTTGTCAGAATAACTTCTCGCTATTTTACTCATTATTTTTGTACAATTAACGTTTACAACACTTATTTCTAAATACTTTTTTATAAATAATAAGTCGGCTCTTGCAAAATGAAATATTTTATTAATACTTTTATTACCTAAAACTGCTTTGAGATTTGGTGCATTGTAATCATCTTTATCGAATTGAATAATATGTGCATCATCTTTGCCCGAGGAAATTTGAATTACACAAAGCCTATCTCTATTGATATTTAAACCTGTAAACTCACAATCAACTGCTATCTTGTCACTGAACTTAATTTCATGTGGTAAATCTTTTTTAT
>CACHKZ010000003.1 GCA_902580535.1 uncultured Pelagibacteraceae bacterium
ATATTAATAGGACCTAAAGAAAAATTAGCAAAGACAGAAATTAATTTAAATAATTTAAATCTTTTGGCAGAAAATCAAGAATTTAATCAAAAAATTTTAGTAAAAGTAAGATCCACTGGTAAACTTTTAGAGGCAAATGTAGATTTTCAGAACAGCAAAGAGGCAAAAGTTAATCTTTTAAGTCCTGAGTATGGAATTTCACCAGGCCAAGCTTGTGTATTCTACAAGAAAGACCAATTTGGTCATAAAGTATTAGGTGGTGGTTGGATTAAAAATTAAGAATTCTATTTCTTTTTATTTTTTTTTCTAGCTCTTCTCTTTTTAGAGCCCATTTTTCTTCGGCCTCTGTGTTTTTTTGGGTATCCCATAATCTCCTTAGTTTTACTATTTTATTGACTTATTCGGTGGATATAGCATTGTCCAATGAACATAGCAATTTTTTTATGAGCAAATCGTTTAAGACTTTTTTGAAACATACTGCTAAAGACTTCCATAATCATTCAGTTAATCCGCCAGTAGTACGCGCTTCCACTATAATATTTAAATCAATGAATGACATAAGACGTACTCAGTCCAAATATAAAAAAGATCCAAGAGGTGGACATTTCGATTATGGGCGACAAGGAACTTCAACAACGCATATTTTGCAAAAAATTTTAACTAAGCTTGAGGATTCTTATCATGTTTTTTTAACTCCCACAGGATTTGGATCTGTTTTCTTAGCAATTTTTAGTGTTGTAAGACCTGGAGATGAAATAGTAGTTGCTGACCCTGTTTATAATCCAACAAGAGTTTTGACCCAAGACTTTTTAAAAGAATTTAATATTAAGACAACTTTTTATAATCCTCATGATTTAAAATCTCTTAATAAAATAATTAACAAAAAAACAAAACTAATTTTCGTAGAAAACCCTGGTAGTAATTCGTTTGAATTTCAAGATCTATCAAAAATAATATCCATTGCTAAAAAAAGGAAGGTATTTACTGCAATTGATAATACTTGGGCAACACCATATTTTTTTAAGCCAATGAAACTAGGATTTGATATGTCAATAGTTTCAGCAACCAAATATTACTCTGGACATTCGGATGTAATGGGTGGAAGCCTAGCAGTGAATCGAAAAGTTTTTAAACACGTTGAGAAAGCACAAAAAATTATTGGTTTAAGATTAGGTCCTGATGATGCCTATTTGATAACCAGAGGATTAAGAACATTAGATGTTAGATTAGATAAACATCAAGAAAATGCTAGAAAGGTTGCAGAATTTTTATCAAAAAATAAAAAAGTTAAACTTCTATATCCTTATAAAAAAGGATCTCTAAATTATAAATTATGGAAAAAATATTACTCAGGAGCATCTGGTTTAATGGGTCTAAAAATAAAAACTAAAGATAGAAAATCTGTAATTAAATTTGTTAATTCTCTCAAATTATTCGGTTACGGATATAGTTGGGGAGGTTTTGAAAGTTTAGCACTTCATCAAAGTAAAGCCGAGAGAGGAAATAGAATTTATTCAGACATAAAAGATGACGAAAAAATTGTAAGATTACATATAGGTCTAGAGGATCCAAAAGATTTAATTGAAGATTTGCGAAAATCGCTTAAATTCATTAAATGAGTTCTGAAAAATTTTTTACTACAAAAAAAGCATTAATCACTCTAATAGCAGCTTCGTTAGTTGTTATTGTATCTCTTGGTATAAGACAGACATTCGGATTGTTTTTTTTTGATTTTAATGCTGATCTAAATATTTCAATTTCTCATTTTGGTTTTGTTATTGGATTACAATTATTGATGTGGGGAGTCTTTAGTCCAATATTTGGTTTCATAACGGATAGGTACGGAGGTGCAACCGCAATATTCATAGGATTTTTATTTTACTTAGCAGGACTTTTCCTGTTTTATTCAGGGCTAAATACAGGTTATCTTTTTACTTTGACCATAGGACTTCTAATTGGAATTGGATTAGGCGGCACTGCTATAAGCATTCCAGTTTCAGTAGTTGCAAAGCATTTTCCATCATCTAATAGAACAATTGCTACTGGCATTGTAACTTGTGCAGGATCATTTGGTTTTTTTGTGTCGCCTTTACTTGTAAGATATTCATTAATTGAAATTGGATGGGAAATAACGATTTTATATTTTTGTTTTCTTTTAGGAATAGGTCTAATGACAGCTTTATTTATTAGTACACCTACAACTCCAGTTGGAAATAACGACAATAATAATCAAACAGCTAAGGAAGCCTTAATAGAAGCATTTAATAATAAAAGCTTTATATTTTTAACCTTAGGATTTTTTGTTTGCGGTTGGCATATAGCTTTAGTTGCTACACATATACCAACATACATGATGGATAGAGGTATGCCTGACTGGACAGCAGCTATGATTTTAGCATTAGTAGGTGTGTTCAATATGATAGGAACTATGGGAAGTGGTTATCTTGCAACTAAGTTTAGTAAAAAGAAAGTACTAAGTGCAATATATTTGTTAAGAGGTGTTTCTCTAATATATTTTTTATATTTGCCACCAAGTATATTTAACTCGGTTGTATTTGGAGTTACTTTTGGACTTTTATGGCTTTCAACTGTGCCACCAACAAATGGTTTAGTAGGTCATATATTTGGAACAAAACATATTGGTCTTCTTTATGGAATAGTTTTTGTAAGTCACCAGATTGGGTCTTTTCTTGGGGCATATTTAGGAGGAGTTTTTTATGAAATGCATGGAAATTTTGACTACGCATGGTACGTTTCTATCGCATTATCAATTTTTGCAGGTTTGATACACTTACCAATTAAAGAGAAATCAATTGAAAGAGTTCAAACAGCATAAACTTAAATTTAATCCATTTTTAGAAAAACTCTATCAGTCTAATAAGCCGTTGATAATATATAAAGTTGAAGGTGGCTACGATTTATATACCGATTTTTCAAAAAAAATAATAATAAACAATAGAAATATAGAAAATTTCTTAAATTCATTTTCAACAAAAAAATATAGAAAAGAAACAGATATTTTTATTGGCTTTTTTGGTTATGAAATACTTTGTAATTTACTAAAAATAAAAATTAAAAATCAAAAAAATATAAAATTTTATAAAGGTGTGTTTTATAAACCAGAAACGATTATAAAAATTACAGATAAAATTAAAATATATTCAACAAAAAAAAATCATAATTTTAATTATCAGTTTCAAAAAACTAATATTTCGAGCCCCTTTAAGTTAAATATTAGCTATAAAAAGTATAAAAAAATATTTGATATTTTTTCAAAGAAAATACGTGAGGGACAAACTTATCAAATTAAAATATGCACTAAATATAAAAATAAATCTGAGATAAATCCTGTTAATTTCTTTTGGAAACTTATGAAAATTAATTCATCTCCAGAGTCATTTATGATTAGAGATAAAGATTATTCAATAGTTAGTTGCTCTCCAGAAACATTAATTGATAGAAAAGGTGACACAATCATTACTAAACCAATAGCTGGAACACTAAAAAAGAATAAATTTTATAATAAATTAAAGGCTTTAAAATATTTTAGAAACAATAATAAAGAAACGAAAGAACATAATATGATTGTTGATCTTGAAAGAAATGATTTATCAAAAATTTGCAAACCTGGAACTGTAGAGATTAAAAAGGAGAAGTATGTTGAAGAATATAAGCATCTTTATCATTATGTAACAAGTATTGCGGGTAGGATAAAAAAAAATATTTCTGTAAAAGAAATAATAACTGCCATGATGCCTGGTGGATCTGTTATTGGATGTCCAAAAATTAAGACATTGCAATTATTAAACTCTCAGGAAAAAGAAGACAGAAATATTTTTACAGGAAGTTTTGGTTTTATCAAATTCAATGAAGATATGAGGTTTAATATAATAATTAGATCTATTCTAAACTTTAAAAAACAATCAGAAATTTCTGCTGCTTCAGGTGTAGTTTTAGACAGCGCGCCAAAAAAAGAATTTAGTGAGAATTTTATAAAAGCAAAATCATTATTAGAATTATTTAAATGATATATATAATTGATCATCAAGACTCTTTTACTTGGAACGTTGTTCATCAATTTTCCCAATTTGATAAAGTTATTTGCACAAATTATTTTGAATTAAAAAATAACTTACTTGAAAAATCTGATACAATAGTTTTATCACCAGGTCCAGGATCTCCCAAAGATTATCCAAATACATCAAAGCTTTATAAAAAATTTAAGGGAAGAAAAAAAATAATAGGAATATGTCTAGGCTATCAACAAATTTTATTTTGTGAAAAAGCAAAGATTATTCAACAAAAAAATATTTTCCACGGATTTCAGTCGGAAGTTAAAGTAACAAATAAGAAATCAATCTTTCAAAAAAATACAAAGTTTAAAGTTGGCAGATACCACTCATTAAAATTAAAAGAGCCATTTTCTGCTAAAAATTTTGAAATAACAATCAGATGCTCAAACACTGGTATTGCAATGGGTTTTGAAAACATTAAAGATGATATATATGGATTCCAATTTCACCCAGAATCTTTTTTAACAAAAAATGGTAAACTACTTATTAAAAAAATCCTATCAGCGTAATACACTTAAAGAGATTAAATTTAATGATCTTTGGAATAAAAATGGTGTCTTCACTACAATGTGGTTATACAGCAGGCCACCAAAAATTCTTTTTTTTAAATCACATATTCAAAATTTAATCAAATCTTTAAAAGCTTATAAAATAAACGAGGATAATATCAAAAATATTATTTTAAATTTAATTAAAAAAAATGTTAATAGAAAAATTTCTTACAATCATTTACTCAGAGTTGCTTTAAATAAAAAAATTATATCTGTTTCTATTAGGGAAAGAGTAATACCAAAAAGTAAATTTAGTTTAAAATTAATAAATTATGAGAGAGTAAAACCTGAATATAAAAATCTGAAATATAAAAAAATATTAGAATTTTTGTCAAAAATGAATACATCAAAACAGGATATTGCTCTATGCGTAAATAATAAAATTCTTGAAACTGGAACTTCAAATCTTTTGTTTGTTTATAAAAAAAAGATTTACTCGCCAAAATCAAATTATTACAAAGGAACGAATATTAAGTTTTATGAAAAAAAATTTCGTATTATTAAAAAAGATATTTACCTTAAAGATATCAAGCAGTTCGATGAAATTATATTAGTTGGATCAGGAAAAGGTGTTGTGTCTGTAAATTTTATTGATGGATATAATTGGAAAAGCAAAAGTAAAGATACGTTTAATAAAATTTATAAAACTTTTCAAAAAGAGTACAGAAAAAATATATATAAATATAATTAATGAGAGACCCAAATAACCCATGTCTATTTTGTAACGTTCCTTCAAGTGAATATATATTTGAAAATAATTTAGCTTTTTCTACTTTTGATCCTTACCCAGTTTCAAAACATCATTCATTAATTGTTCCTAAGAGACATGTTGAAAACTATTTTGATATGTCAAAAGAAGAGATTATATCTTGCAATAAACTTATTATAAAAATGAGAGACAAAATCCAAGTGATTGATCCAACTGTAGATGGTTTTAATATTGGTACAAATTCAGGTAAAGTAGCAGGGCAATCAATAATGCATTGCCATATACATTTAATTCCTAGAAGAAAAAATGATGTGGATAACCCTCAAGGAGGTGTGAGGGGAGTTATACCTTCAAAACAGCATTATCAGCGTAAAAAATAAATTTTTAACAATATACCAGTGCTAAAATGCCACTTTATCCTAGTTGATCTATTATAATAAGTATACTAAGAATCCATTTGCGGAAGGAACATCAAATGATTTCAACAAACCCATTTTTTATTTTATCTGAAAGCGTCCCAGCTATACTGATGCAGTCTTTCGTAATATTAATGGGTATATTAATTTTAGTAGGGACTGTTATGGATATTATCCATAAAAAAAATGTTAAATACTTCTTTCAAAATGCAAAAAAAGCAAAATTGTCTGCTAAAAAAGAACTAACAACATCTGAAAGAATATCAGTAATATCAAAAACCATAGCAAGTGATATTGCAACTACTTCTGAGCTAGGAGCAGGTAAAAGAAGATTAGCACATGTTATGGGAATGTACGGAACAATTCTGTTTTGGGTTGGATCAGTTGTCATGATATTTTTCTACACTTCACCAAATTCAGTAACACCTGCATTTTGGCCAATCATTTGGCACGTTGGTGCGGCTTTAACAGTATTAGGTGGAGGTTGGTTTTGGTTTTTTTTAAGAGTTGATGTCTATTCCGAAGCTCAACCGTGGTATAGAATTATTCAAGCAGATTTATTTGTACTAGCATTGATTGCATCTTCATTATTTGGACTAATTTGGTCTTATCTTCAATCTTTAAACTTATCAGGTAGATGGGATGACTTTGTATTTTTAGGATTATTTATAATTGCAAACTTAGTTTTATTTGGTGGTGTATATTGGTCTAAATTTGCTCACATGTTTTACAAACCTGGTGCAGCATTGCAGAAAAATTTGGCCGAAGCTGATGGATCTAGAGATAATCTTCCACCTGAAGCTGACGCACCTGAGCAATTTGGCCTGGGCATTAAAAGAGAAGAGCCAAAACATTATTAATATGATACAGAACTTAAAGGAGAAAATATAAATTATGTCAACTTTTGTATACATGACCAGATGTGATGGTTGTGGTCACTGCGTAGATATTTGTCCATCAGATATAATGCATATCGATGAAACTATAAGAAGAGCAAAAAATATTGAACCAAACTTTTGCTGGGAATGTTACTCTTGTGTTAAAGCATGCCCTAACCATGCAATCGATGTAAGAGGTTATGCAGATTTTGCTCCAATGGGACATAGCGTAAGAGTTAGAAGAGAAGAAGAAAAAGGAACTATTTCTTGGAGAATTAAATTTAGAAACGGGACTGAGAAAAATTTTGTTTCACCAATAACAACTAAACCTTGGGGAAAATTTATTCCAAAGTTGGCTGAAGGAGACAAACCTAATCAAGGAGAAATTAATTCGCAAATATTATACTCAGAGCCAGAAGGATTAAATACAAATAAAGAATTACCAAAAGTAGATAAAAGTGCTTTTAAAAAGGGAGTTTACTATTAATGGCCAGAAAAACTATAGTAGAAAATTGTGATGTTTTAGTTGTTGGTGGAGGAATGGCTGGAACTGGTGCAACTTTTGAAGCTAGACATTGGGGCAGAGATTTAAAAATAGTTTGTGTTGAAAAAGCAAACATAGATAGAAGTGGTGCAGTTGCTCAAGGACTATATGCAATTAACTGTTATATGGGAATGCAATGGGGTGAAAACCAACCAGAGGACCACGTAAGATATGCAAGAAATGATTTAATGGGATTGGTTAGAGAGGATCTTGGATATGATATGGCGCGTCATGTAGATTCAACTGTTCACATGTTTGATGAATGGGGTCTACCTATGATGAAAAATAAAGAGACAGGCCGTTATCAACGAGAAGGTAAATGGCAAATAATGATACATGGTGAAAGTTATAAACCAATTGTTGCAGAAGCAGCAAAAAAATCAGCAGATAAAATTTACAACAGAATAATGATTACTCATCTTTTAATGGACGAAAATAATGAAAATAGAGTTGGTGGGGCAGTTGGATTTAATATGAGAACTGGTGACTATCACGTCTTTAAATCAAAAACAGTTATTGTTGCTGCAGGTGGAGCTTCACATATTTTTAAACCTAGGGCTGTTGGTGAAGGAATGGGAAGAACTTGGTATGCGCCATGGAGTAATGGATCAGCATATGCATTACCTATTGCTGCTGGAGCAAAAATGACCCAAATGGAGAATAGAATTGTCCTTTGTAGATTTAAAGATGGTTATGGTCCAGTTGGTGCATATTTCTTACATTTAAAAACATACACACAAAATGCAAATGGTGAAAATTATGAGAAAAAATGGTACGAAAAAACAAAAGAATTAGTTGGAGAGTATATTGATCATCATCCTACTCCTACATGTTTACGTAACCATGCTTTCATTCAAGAGACTATGGCTGGTGGTGGACCAATTCATATGGTGACCAAGGAGGCATTCCAGGATCCACACCTTGAAACAGTTGGATGGGAAAACTTCTTAGGTATGACGGTTGGCCAAGCAGTGGTATGGGCTTCTCAAAATATCGATCCAAAATATACAAACCCTGAATTAACAACATCTGAGCCATATGTTATGGGTTCTCACGCTACATGCTCAGGCGCATGGGTGAGTGGACCAGAGGATTTATCTCCGCCTGAATATTTCTGGGGATATAATAGAATGACGACAATTCAAGGTTTATTCGGAGCCGGTGATACAGTGGGTGGAAGTGCTCACAAATTCTCATCTGGGTCATTTACTGAAGGAAGATTAGCTGCAAAAGCTGCTGTAAAATACATAGAAGATAAAAAGGCCAATGATATTAAGGTAAGCGATAAGCAATGTGAAGATTTTAAAGAAACTATCTATAAACCGCTCGAAAATTATACTGTTGGAAGAAACGAAATAACTGGAGGAACTGTATCTCCGAGTTATATTTCACCAATCCAGGGCTTACAAAGATTGCAAAAAATTATGGATGAGTATGTAGGTGGTATTAGCTATAATTACATGACAAACGAAAACACTCTTAAAAAAGGTTTAGAACTACTCGCTTGGCTTGAAGAAGATCTAGAAAATGTAGGAGCTGAGGACTATCATCAACTTATGAGAGCCTGGGAGCTTAAACATAGAACTATCACATCCCAATGTGTTACAGAACATACCTTGTTTAGACAAGAAACTCGTTGGCCAGGATATTATTACAGAGGTGATTATATGAAACTAGATGATGAAAATTGGCATTGCCTAACTTTATCTAGAAGAGACCCAAAGACTGGCAAGTTTACTATGGAAAAGGCGCCTGTTTATCATATCGTTGATGAAAAAGAGAAAAAAGAAGCTTCTTAGAATTCAATAGATCATAAAATGGCTTTATTAGATAAATCCGATGAGGAAATTATTAAAATAGCTGAACCTATTTGGGCAAACTTAGTTAAATCTTCAAATATTAAAGATTATGGTGGATTTACAAGGGATTTGTCATCACAGATGATGTACGGAGCAAATGAGGTTGAGCTAGGTAAGCAATGGGCAAGTAATAAACTTATTTCAAGTTTGGCAGAAGGCTGTGAGGCAATAGGCTGCTTAAGACGTGGACTTTATATAACCATACTTTATAAACAGACTAGCACTGAGATACCAGGAGACTTTTTAGGTAGACTCGTCCTTGGTGATGAAGGAGATGAAGTTAAGGTTTTTGGAGCAACAATCTTTTAAATAACTAAAATATTCTTTGAATTTAACACAACTTGTGGTATTCCGCGATTATGTTTCAAATAATAAATCAAAATTTAAAAAAATTACCTTTATTCTTTGAAAATCAATTAAGTAAAATAATCAAATCATTTTTATATCTTTTTATATTCTTTGCTTGGGGCATAATAATTTTAAGCACAGCTCAAAATTTTATATAAAACATTCATAATTATTGACTTTGAACTATTAGAAGAATAGTTACTGCTTATGGAGTATTTTCTTCCAATTGCACAAGTTGAAATTAATATTTTATATATTTTTGGTTTAAGTTTAGTTGTAGGAATTTTATCAGGATTATTTGGAGTAGGTGGAGGTTTTTTAATGACACCATTTTTAATTTTTATGGGTGTGCCACCGATTTATGCTGTTCCAAATGAAGCAAGTAACATTCTTGGAACTTCTGTTTCAGGTTCCACAACACATTATCTTAAAGGGACACTTGATTATAAAATGGGGTTCATGATTGTAATTGGTGGGATAGTAGGAACAGTTCTTGGCATTATAACTTTTTCATATTTTAAAGATATTGGAAAAATAAATGTAGTTATTTCTCTTGCCTATATGTACATCCTCGCAATTTTAGGAACTTTTATGTTAATTCAAGGTGTTTCAGAAATTGATAAAGCTAGAAAAAAAATTACTGAAAGAAAAAAATTACATAAACACTATTGGATACACGGATTACCTTTGAGAATGCGTTTCAAAAAATCTCAACTTTATGAAAGTGCATTCACCCCAATAATAATTGGTTTAATTGTTGGTTTTATAGCAGCAATTATGGGTATAGGTGGTGCTTTTATATTAGTTCCTGCAATGATTTACATTATTGGAATGCCAACAAGATTAATTCCAGGTACTTCTCTTTTTGTAACTATATTTGTAAGTGCAATTGTAACTATTCTTCATGCATTAAATTATGGAACTATAGATCTAATTTTAGTTTTTGTTTTAATTTTAGGATCAATAATTGGGGTACAGTTTGGTCAAAAAATTGGAGAAAAAATTGATAGTTCAGAATTCAAAACTATCCTAGCAATTCTTTTACTACTAGTTGGCATCGCTATCGCATACGATACTTTTATCAAAGATGAAAATTCTATTAATGCTGCTGTAAATACATCTGAAAACTTAGGAGCTTTAAGTCAATTTATTTTAAATTTTTCAGAAGATATGCCAATATTTTATGGCCTTACTTCAGTATTGCTTGCAGTGGTTCTTGGGGTTGGCGCTGCAATGATAAGAAGAGTTTATTCTAATTGGAACGATTCAAGATTAGCTAAATTGAAAAAGTAACTAGGCGCTTCTATACAGTTTAGTCATTACAAATTCTTTATGACCCAATGCTTCTGCGCAAGTTAATCTTCCATTTGCAACTCTTATAGTTGATTTTATCAATTCATCACCAGCTTGACTTAAATTCATTTCTCTTGATAAAATTTTTGATACATCAACATCAATATGCTCACTCATAGTTTTTGCAGTCAATGGATTTGCTGTCAATTTAATCACTGGTTCTATTGGATTTCCTATGATATTGCCTTGTCCTGTTGGAAACAAATGAATATTAAAGCCACCAGCAGCTTGTAAAGTAACGCATTCCGCTGCTGCTGATGATGTGTCCATGAAATATAAACCAGCACCTTTAGCAGGTTCTTCTGCAGGTTCTAAAACATCAATAAATTGACATCCACCAATTTTTTGAAAGTTACCAAAAGCCTTTTCTTCAATAGTTGTTAATCCACCAGCTATATTTCCAGCTGTAGGTTGACTTTCAGACAGATCATCTGTTGCCTCTTTCAAAATAAAATCATTGTAATCGTTCCATGTTTTTTTAAATTTTGCTTGTGCTTCAGGTGTTTTACCTCTTTTTTCACAAACAGTTTCAGCTCCTGTTAATTCTGATGTTTCACCAAAACATAAATGAACTCCTAGTGGCTCCAATTTGTCCATAAGATTTCCAACTGTTGGGTTTGATGCTAGTCCAGATGTTGTATCAGATTCACCACATTTAACTGAAATCCATAAGTCACTTAGAGGACATTCTTCTCTTTGTTTTTCAGATGCCCACATTGAAAATTCCTGTGCTTTTTTTGAAACTTTTGCAATCGTATCAATATCTCCAACTCCTTCAATACTAAAACCTTCAACCGGTTTACCTGTTTTTGCAATTGCATCTACAATTCGTTTTGTCCATTTAGGTTCTATACCTATTACTATCACAGCAGCAACATTGGGGTTTTTTCCTGTACCAATCATAGTTCTAAAATGTAATTCTAGATCTGCACCAAATTGCAGTCGTCCATACGAGTGAGGTAAAGCTATTGTGCCTTTAATATTATTTGCTACTGCTTCTGCACATGCATTAGAAATATCATCAACTGGAAGAATTATAACATGGTTACGTGTGCCAGCTCGACCATTTTCTCTTTTATAACCTAAAAAACTTTTTGGAATATCCATCATTTACCACTTTTTTGTTTTAACATTATGAACATGTACATGTTCCCCTTTTTTAATATTTCTAACAACTTTGCCTATATCATGACCGTATTTTAATATTGTGTCTCCCTCATTTAGATCAATCATAGCAATTTTGTGACCTAAAGGTATTTCGTCTTTTGATTGAATTGAAACAGATTTGTCATTTTCCATGATCCAGCAATTACAGTCTTGATTTGGTGTTATTTTTTCAATAACAACCACACCTACATTGTCTTTTTCATCGTGAATTATGATATCAGTATTAGACATTGTGACGATTTCTTTATTTGAAATTTTTTCAATCTTATATATTAATCGAGCGTTTTAACAAATAAAAAAAGATTTAAGAAAGGCTTAACTATGACCAAAATGACTACTGAGGAAGCATTCATTAAAGTTCTTCAAATGCATGGTATTGAACACTCGTTTGGAATAATAGGTTCAGCTTTTATGGCAATATCAGATTTATTTCCTAAAGCCGGAATTACTTTTTGGGATGTGGCCCACGAAACAAATGGTGGTTTAATTGCTGATGGATACACTAGAGCCACTGGAAAAATGTCAATGGTTATTGCTCAAAATGGGCCTGGAATTACAGGATTAGTTACTCCAATTAAAACAGCTTACTGGAATCATACTCCATTACTTTTAGTAACTCCACAAGCTGCCAATAAAACTATGGGACAGGGTGGCTTTCAAGAAGTTGAACAAATGAATTTATTTAAAGATATGGTTTGTTATCAAGAAGAAGTTAGAGATCCTTCGAGAATGGCGGAAGTGTTAAATAGAGTAATAGAAAAAGCATTTAGAGGATCAGCACCAGCACAAATCAATGTTCCTAGAGATTATTGGACACAAGTGATAGATATTGAGCTACCTCCTATAGTTAGATTTGAAAGACAAGGCGGAGGAAAAGAAGCAATTGATAAAGCAGCAAAATTATTATCAGAGGCAAAATTCCCGGTAATATTATCAGGAGCTGGAGTTGTAATCGGTGATGCAATAGAAGATTGTAAAAAACTTGCAGAAAAATTAGATGCACCAGTTTGCAATGGATATCAACATAATGACAGCTTCCCAGGAAGCCACCCCTTAGCAGTTGGACCTTTAGGATACAATGGATCTAAAGCTGGTATGGAATTGATCTCAAAAGCTGATGTTGTTCTTGCATTGGGGACAAGATTAAATCCTTTCTCAACGTTACCAGGATATGGAATTGATTATTGGCCAAAAAATGCAAAAATTATTCAAGTAGATATGAACCCGGATAGAATTGGTCTCACAAAAAAAGTAACAGTTGGGATTTGTGGAGATGCTAAAATGGTGTCTCAACAGATATTGGAAAAACTTACACCAGCCGCAGGTGACAATGGAAGAGAGGATAGAAAAAATTTAATTCATAAAACTAAATCTGCTTGGCTTCAAACACTTACAGGTTTAGATCACGAAGAGGATGATCCTGGAACTGTTTGGAATAAAGAAGCAAGAGAAAGAGATGCAGATAGAATGTCGCCTAGACAAGCTTGGAGAGCTATTCAAGCAGGAATACCAGAGGATGTAATTATATCGAGTGACATTGGAAATAATTGTGCAATAGGTAATGCTTACCCTACATTTGAAAAACCAAGAAAATATTTAGCTCCAGGTTTATTTGGCCCATGTGGATATGGATTTCCATCTATATTAGGTGCAAAAATTGGTTGTCCAGATACTCCAGTAATAGGTTTTGCTGGTGATGGTGCTTTCGGGATAAGTATGAACGAAATGAGCTCTTGTGCTAGAGAAGAATGGCCTGCAATTACAATGGTAATTTTTAGAAACTATCAATGGGGTGCTGAGAAGAGAAATTCAATATTATGGTTTGATGATAATTTTGTTGGTACAGAACTCGATCCTGAATTAAGTTATGCAAAAGTAGCCAATGCTTGTGGTTTAAAGGGAGTTACGGTTAAAACCATGGAAGAAACAACTGCAGCTATAAAACAATCTTGTGAAGATCAAAAAAAAGGCATTACAACATTTATTGAGGTAATTTTAAATCAAGAGTTAGGCGAACCATTTAGAAGAGATGCTATGAAAAAACCAGTACAAGTTGCTGGAATTAATAAAAGTGACATGAAACCTCAAAAAGGTTTAATTTAAATGCTCAATTAATATTTCTTTTACAAATTTTTATAATTATCTATATATAATAGTATATGGATCATAAAGATGTCAAAATTGGATCAAATAGAAGTTTTGGGATAATTTTTTTTATAGTCTTTCTATTGATTTCGACTTACCCGTTATTAAAAGACGAGAATATAAGATTATGGTCATTAATAATATCGATTATCTTTTTATTTTTAGGACTTCTAAATTCAAATTTATTAAGTCCACTTAATAAAATATGGTTTAAATTTGGTCTTTTACTAGGAAAAATTGTTTCCCCATTTGTAATGGGTATTATTTTTTTTTTAGTTGTTACGCCTATAGGTATAGTAATGCGTCTTTTAAAAAAAGATTTACTTAATTTAAAATTTAACAAAAATAATACTTATTGGATCAAAAAATCAGATCCTAAAAGTAAAATGAAAAATCAATTTTAAAAATGAGCTTTATTAAAGAATTTTACGAATTTTTAAAAATAAGAAAAAAATATTGGCTTCTACCAATCATAATAGTTTTAGTATTGTTTGGTGGATTAATAGTACTTAGCCAAGGATCAGCTGTTGCTCCATTCATATACACAATTTTTTAAGTGAGTTCAATTTTAGGAATATCAGCTTTTTATCATGATAGTGCAGCTTGCATCCTCATTGATGGTAAAATTATTGCTGCAGCACAAGAGGAGCGTTTCACAAGAAAAAAACATGATCCTAGATATCCAAAAAATGCTATTAATTTTGTACTAAATTATTCAAATTTAAAACTAAGTGAGATTGATCAAATTGTATTTTTTGAAAAACCATTTTTAAAATTTGAAAGATTATTAGAAACATATGTTGCTTTCGCACCAAGAGGTTTTACTTCATTCGCAAAAGCTATGCCATTATGGATTAAGGAAAAACTTTTTCAAAAAAATTTTTTATTTAATAAACTTAAAGAACACGATAAAAATTATGGCTCAGATAAAAATATATTTTTTTCTGATCATCATTTAAGTCATGCAGCAAGTGCTTTTTTTCCATCACCTTTTAAAGAAGCAGTTATTTTAACAGCTGATGGAGTAGGCGAGTGGGCCACAACAACAGTAGCAGTTGGAAAGGATAATAATTTAGAAATTAAAAAAGAAATTCATTTCCCACATTCTCTTGGACTACTATATTCAGCTTTTACTTATTATGCAGGATTTAAAGTTAACAGTGGTGAATACAAATTAATGGGACTAGCACCTTATGGGGAGCCCTTATATGAGGATAAAATAAAAAAGTTAATTGATATTAAAGATGATGGGACATTTAGGTTAGACCAAAATTATTTTAATTATGCAACTGGACTTACGATGACTAACAAAAATTTTGAAGAATTATTTGGTCAAAAACCTCGTGATCCTGCAAAAGATAAAATTACACAATTTCATATGGACTTAGCATCATCAATTCAAAAAGTCACAGAAGAAATAATGATAAAATTAGCAAGATCAATTCGCAAGGAATATAAAATTGGTAATTTATGTTTAGCAGGAGGGGTAGCACTAAACTGTGTAGCAAATGGAAAAATTCTAAAAGAAAAAATTTTTGATAATATTTGGATTCAGCCAGCAGCAGGTGATGCTGGAGGTTCGTTAGGTGCTGCTCTAGCACTTTGGTATATAGAGCAATCGAATATTAGAAAAATAAATATAAACGATGACATGCAAGGTTCTTATTTGGGTCGAGAATTCAGTCAAAAAGAAATAGAAGAAGAACTAAAGAATTTAGGAGCTGAATTTGATATATTGGAATATGATGATTTAATTAACAAAACGTCAGAATATTTGTCTAATGAAAAAGCAGTAGGTTGGTTCCAAGGTAGAATGGAATTTGGTCCAAGAGCATTGGGTGGTAGATCAATTTTAGGCGACCCAAGATCAGATAAAATGCAAAAAAATCTAAATCTTAAAGTGAAATATAGAGAAAGCTTTAGACCCTTTGCTCCTTCAGTTTTAGCAGAAGATTTATTAGAATGGTTCGATATAAATGTCGAAACACCTTATATGCTGTTGGTAGCAAACATTAATTCAAAAAAAAAAATCCAAATGACAGACCAGCAAAACAAACTTTTCGGAATAGAAAAATTAAATATTAAAAGGTCTGAAATTCCAGCAGTTACACATGTAGATTATTCAGCAAGAATTCAATCAGTTAATAAAAAAACTAACAAACGTTATTACGATTTAATACAAAAATTTAAAGAAAAGACAGGATGTCCTGTATTGGTAAATACATCTTTCAATGTAAGAGGGGAGCCAATTGTTAATACTCCAACTGATGCATTTAATTGTTTTATGGGTACAGAGTTAGATTATCTTGTTATTGGGAATTGTATTTTAGAAAAAAATAAACAGGACTCAAAGCTTAAAAAAGATTATTCATCTAAATTTGAATTAGATTAAAATTTAATTTACCTATTAAGAAAACTATTAATATTTTGGCTTATTATTTTATGTCCTTTTTTATTCCAATGAACATCGCAAACTACGAAGTTATTTAAATAATCATTTATATTATTCTCTTTAATAAAGTCATCTCTTGTATTTATAAATTCAATTTTGTTTTCCTTTGTCCATTTTTTTAAAAAATTGAAATGTCTAGTATCTGTTGATTTAATATTGTTAATTACCTCAAGTGCTGATGGATAATATATTATTACAATTTTGAATGAATTTTTAACTGATAGAGCTTTAATTTTATCTAAGTAATTAATTGTTTTATTGATACCGTAATTAACCCATTCTTGATTTTTAATTTTATCTACGTAACCATAACCGAATCTATTGATATCTATATACTTTTTATAGCTATTATTTTTTTCATTATTTAAACATTTATCTGTATTTTTTGAAATAGTTGGAGCGGAAATGTTTTCATACAATTTATAAATAAACGAATTTTGTTTTAAATAATTTTTTATTTTATATTTTCTATTCTTAAAAATTACTTCGTTATCATCAATCCATTTTCTAACAATATCTCCTTTAAAATTTTCTCTATAAAATTCTGCTTCGTCTTGAATATCTGAGTGGTCAATAAATAAAAATATGGTACTAAAATTTAAATTCTCATTATTAATAAGGTGTTCAATTTTTTTAAAATATATTGACGGTGAGTAACTAACATAACCTAAGTTTAAAAAATCATTTTTTTTATTTTTTAGGTATGAAATAAAATGATTTTCATAATCAATTCCTGAGCCATAAACAAATGAGTCTCCCAAAAATCCTATATATTTTTTATTTTTATTGACTTCGAAGCTCTCATTTTCTCCAATCCTCATTGATAATTGATTTGTCTTAATTTTATATTTTTTTTTCCCCCAAAATTCATTTACATTTATGTTAGGAGCTATCGTATGATGAAACTTAACAGATTTAAGTGCATAATTTCTGGATGTGCCAACTTTTTTTTTAATACTTTCTGGTATAATTAAATTAATAATTAAATCAAATATAAACACCAGCAAAACAATCGATATA
The DNA here is from genome assembly GCA_902580535.1 of uncultured Pelagibacteraceae bacterium. Taxonomy (GTDB): domain Bacteria; phylum Pseudomonadota; class Alphaproteobacteria; order Pelagibacterales; family Pelagibacteraceae; genus Pelagibacter. The sequence goes on from CACHKZ010000003.1 coordinate 17,516, forward strand.
AATATTTTAAGAAATTTCATTTACTAAGAATATATTTTTTAATTTATTAAATGAATAAATAATATACAATTAATTTCTTTTTATGGATTTTAAATTAAACAAACAATTCAGACCAAAGATTGATAATGTATAAAAATTATAAATTTTTGTTATTTATCGGAATTGCATTTATTTTTCTTTATTACAGTGTAGGAAAATATGAGGATTTTAGTTTACAAAAATCTATTTCATCATGCACTATAGCAAAAAGTAAAATAAAAAATATTAGCCCACAAGAAGCAAGAAAACTTTGCGAAACAGAAATTAAAAAATAAATAAATAATTTTTAAAGAAGACTAGGCAACCAAGTAGAAAATATAGGAAACAAAATCATTAATATTCCATAAATAATACCAACCATTGTGAATAAGGGAACTTCTTTAAATGCATTAGCTGGATTTTCTTTTATAACTCCAGCTGCAGTGTATATGCCTACACAAACTGGTGGAGTGATCATTCCTATACCTGCAAAAGCAACAAAAACAACATATAAATGAAGTAAACTTTGATCAAAAGATAAAGTAAGAGCAGCAAAAATTGGAACTGTTAAATAAAATACCGGAACTATTTCAATAAATGTTCCAAGAATTAAACATATCGCTCCTAACATTATCCAGAATAAATTTACACTCACACCCATATCGGTAAAGTAAGTTATAATTTTTTGAGGTGCCTGGGTATAAGTAAGGACAACACTTAAAAAAGTAGCGGTAGCAATAATAGAAAAAATAACTGCAGTAATGATTGCTGTATCTTTTAAACAACTTAACAAAGATTTATAAGTCAATTCTCTATAAATTAAAAATCCTATAGCAACAGCATAGACCCCAGCAATAGCCGCAGACTCTGATGGAGTTAAAAAACCTGCATATATTCCACCCAAAATAATTATGGGAGTTATAAGAGCGGGTAGTGCTGCAACAAAAGAACTTAGTCTTTCCCTAAGTGTTGCTTTTCTATCAGCTCTAATATGTCTACATTTAAATAAAACTAGTAAGACCATTAAAACTAGAAGAATAATTCCTGGTATCACCCCAGCTGCAAAAGTTTTAGATACAGGAACGTATGTAAGCGCACTAAATAAAATAGCAGCATTCGATGGTGGTATTAATGCCTCAAGTAAAGCAGCGGATGCAGCCAATACTACAACAAATGGAGTAGGGTATCCTTGTTCAATCATTTTAGGCATCATTATAGTTCCAACAGCAGTAATTGCTGCTAGTATTGATCCACAAAAAGCTGCAAAGAAACCCATTGCGATAACCATTGCTACACCAAGTCCACCAGGCCAATGGCCAACCAAAGTTGTTGCAAACTTTACTAGTCTTAATGCAGCACCACCTTTTAACATCGCCATACCACTAAATATAAATAGTGGTACTGCTATAAGAACATGTTTAGTTAATGCTCCAAATGAAACTTGAATTAATACTGACCAAGGTAAATTTAATCCACCAATAGCAGCAATTGAACTTCCTAAGCCAAAAACCAAAAAAATAGGAACAGAAATTATTAGAGTTATCAGTGATAAAATGGATGCTATGATAAACATTTAATTTTTTATTAAATTGATAATATTATCAAACAATAACTCTAGTGCAGTAAGAGCTAAAATTAAAAAACCTACAGGGAAAGCTAAAAACATCCACCATATAGGAATGCTTATTTCAATCTCCATAACTTGACCTAAATTAAAATACATAATTGTTGCATCAAGACCAGCTCTAAAAAAAATACATGCTGATATAAGTGCAACAAGATTTACAATCAAAAATAATATTTCTTTATTTTTGTTTGATAATAATGGAGTTAAAAAATCAACTTTAATATGTTGCCCTTTTTTCAGCAAAGGTCCTAAAAGTGGAAAAACTAACCAACTTACTAAAACAGGAGGTAGTTCTATAAACCAAGCAAATCCAGTACCAGTTATAAATCTTGTAGTTGCACTTAAAAATAAAGCTGCAACCATAACAAATATTATAAACATTGCGAGAGCTAATGAAGCCGAAGCTAAATAATTATTAACTACTCGCAATGCTTTCATTTTAGATTAAGCAATCAACTTATTCTAATTATTTTTTGCGTACTCTTGCGCTGCTTTTAATGCATCAGCATCAATCATTTTTGCCATAGCAGGCATTACTTTATCCTTCATAAGCTTATCAAATTTAGCTTTTTCAGCCCCTGAAAGAGTAGTTACAATACCACCTCTGTCTTGGAATTCTTTAAGAACAGTTTCACCGTGATCCATAATTCTGTCAGTTGAAAGGGTACCTACTTCTTTTCCAACATCCATAATTATTTTTTGTAAATCTGACGGTAAACTATTGAACCAAGTAGAATTAGCCATAATATAAGCGTCAGCATAATACTGGTATGGTTTTTGAGCGTATTTTAAAAACTCCCACCAACTATAAGCTTTGATACTTCCCGGAGGACTATTTATTGTATCAATCATTCCAGATTGTAAGGCATTATATACTTCACCAGTTTTTAAAGATACACGATTTGCTCCAAGAGCATCCCACATTGGCTCTTCACTTTTGAGTAATCTTCTAGCTTTCAAACCTTTCATTGCATCAATCCCTGTTAATTCTCTAGCACTAGAAATTGACATTACTGGTCCAACCGGGTTATACATTACTAAAGTTGAATTAGTTTTTTTTGTTAACTCTCCCCAAATCTCTTTCCCTTTAGAAGAATTTTGAAAAAAACCTCTTTGTTGTTCCCATGAGTCGAATAAACCTGGAAATGATGCAACATTAAAGTTTTTATTTATTGGTGGAAAGCTTACTACACCAACGATGCCTCCTAATTCAACAGCGCCAGATGTTACAGCGCCCATTACCTCTCTTATACCAAAAAGTTGTTTAGATGGATATACCTCGATTTTAAGTTTTCCATTTGCTCTTTTATTTACTTCATCTGCAAAAATTTGAGCATGTTTTGCGCTATGATGTTTTGGACTCCAATGTACAGACAAACGTCCAACAATCTCAGCAAATGCTGCAGTTGAAGAAATTACAAATGAAATAACTAAGAAAAAGCTTACTAAACTTTTTGATAATATTTTAATTTTATTCATATTTTCCCTCTCTTTTTTTTAAACAATCTTATTATTTTGAGTCAATTAAAACAATCAAAATAAAATTACATAAATTTGAATAATAAGGTCTAAATGTTATATTAACTCAAATCATGATTTACAAATTATCAAAAAGTCTTTTTGTATTTTTTTTTCTATTTTTATTATCAAATTATTCTTATAGCGAGACCAAAATTGACAAAGCTGTTGACAAAACAACAGATTTTTTAAAGTCCGTTTCAAAAAGAGGACTAAACAAAAACCAAACAGCTGAATTTTTAAATAATTATGCAATTACACTTAAAGATGAGAGAACTGATGGTGAGGTAACTTATATTTTTGATAGCGAAAGTTATAAAAGATATAAAGATGGTAAAGTCATATCTGAAGATGGATGGAGATTTTCAAAATTAGGAGCCTTAAGATTATTTAACGGCGATATAAAACTAACCTGGAAAATTAAAATCGGAAAAGAAAATCAAATAGTTATTAAAACAAAATTTCAACCAATTGGAAAAGAATATCCTTTTAGTTATAGATTAAAAAAATTATTTTTTGAGGAGATACAATGAATCCAACAGATATCTTATTAAGTATTGCAATCGTTGGAATATACACAATTATTTATGTTTATTTAAAATCTAAATATGATGATAATAAAACTATCATAAAGTTATTTGTGATTGGTTTCATTTATGCAACAATAATTACTGGTATTCTCTATTACTTAATAAAATTTATTGCTTCCTAAAAAAATTCATATGAAACATAAATTAGAATTAATTTATTTCAAAATGAGAGCATTAGCAGAAGCTCCTCGTTTATTATTTCATTATACTGAGATTAAGTATGATGATGTTATGTCATGGGATTATTATGGGAAGGAATGGTCAGAGGTAAAACAAAATATTCCTTTTAAACAACTTCCAATGTTGGTAGTTGATAAAAAACATTATATTTGTCAAAGCATGGCAATAATGACATTTATAGAAAATTTAGCAGGAATTAACATAACTGATCCAATATTAAATGCTAAAGCAAATGCTATTATGCAAAGTTCTCAAGAGCTTTTCATGCCACTTAACCCAACAGTAAACTTTGCAACAGGAGATAAGTTTGTTAAAAAAAAACATGACATGATGCCATTTTTAATGTCAAGATTTGAAGATCTTGAAAAAGCTATTAAAGAAAATGATAAAAAATTTTTTATTTATGATGAACCAAGAGCATGTGATTTTGTAACATTTCATCATTTAGATTTGTCAAAATTATTAGATCCAACTATTATAAAAAAATTTCCTGGATTAGAAAAATTTCTTGATGATATAATGTCTATAGAAAGTGTTAAATCTTATTTAGATAAACGTCCTAAATTGATAGACGTAAGTGTAGAACCAAAACTAGTAATTAATGGAGTTCCACATCCAACAGGTGTAAAAAAGACTTAGTTTTTTAAATAGTTGATTGCGTTATAGAAAATTTCTATTATATATCGTCTTGAATATTTGGCGGGGTAGCTCAGTTGGTTAGAGCGCGGGACTCATAAGCCCGAGGTCAGTGGTTCGATCCCACTTCCCGCTACCATTAATCAAATCTTTTTATAAATTCAGGATCTATATGTATTACATAATTTTCTAATGCCTCAGCAACTGCAATTTCATTTGTTAAAGATAAAAAAGCGATTTCTCCAAGAAGTTCAAATCCTTTAAGAAATGCCTCATCTCCTTCATATTTTAAAACATTTTTGGTTTCTTTAAAACATACCGTTCCCAATATATATTGAACATAATCTGCAACAGCAATTTCATGTTTTGTAAATTTACTTTTAGGAATGTTAAACTCATCTCTTAAAGCTGAGTGATGTGCTAGTGCAGAAAACGCCCATCTTACTAAAACTATTTTATCTCTATCAGTTGTTTTTTGCATTAGGCAGTTTGCAAATTTATCAGAGTATTGTCCTGCTAATGAGCTGGTTTGATAAAATGTGAATAAAATTAAAACTAAAAATAATCTCTTCATTAAGTATTTTATTCATTAATGACCTGGAAAGTCCATCAAATTTTCAACTTTATATCCTTTTTTTATAAGATTATCACACCCTCCTAAATCAAAGAGATTAATAACAAATATAAAGGCTGCAACTTTACCCTTTGAAATTTCAACAAGCTTTGCTGCAGCTTCCGCTGTACCACCAGTAGCAATTAAGTCATCAATTATTAATACTGACTCATTCTCAGAAATAGAGTCTTTATGAACCTCTATTGTTGCTGTTCCATACTCAAGTTCAAAATCAACAGAATGCACATCAGCAGGAAGTTTATTTTGTTTCCTTAACATTATAAATGGTTTTTTTAATATGTATGAAACTGCAGAGGCAAATACGAAGCCACGAGATTCAATTGCTGCAATTTTATCTACTTTAAATTTTTTAGATCTATCTATAATTTGATTAATAGTTTCTTCAAAAGCAGACTCATCTTTGATTAATGTAGTGATATCTCTAAATAAAATACCACTTTTAGGATAATCTTTAATTGAGCGAATATAATCTTTTAAATCCATAATAGTTATTTATAATTAAAAATAATTACTTTTTACATGGCAAATAATAAATTAGCAATAATAGGTGGAAGTGGTCTTTACGATGTTGAGGAGTTTAAAGATAGAGAATTGATAGATTTAAACACTCCTTGGGGAAAACCATCAGACAAGATTTTAAAAACAAATTATCATGATAAAGAGATATATTTTTTACCAAGACACGGAAGAGGGCACTTTATTTCACCATCAAATATAAATTTTAGAGCAAATATTGATGCATTAAAGCAATTGGGTGTAACAGATATTATTTCTGTCTCTGCAGTTGGCTCATTAAAAGAAGATTTACCTCCCGGAAAATTTGTTATTATTGATCAATTTATAGATAGAACATTTGCAAGAAATAAAACTTTTTTTGATGAGGAAATAGTTGCTCATGTATCCATGGCACACCCTACATCTAATGGTCTTATGAATGCTTGTGAGGATGCAATTAAAAAATCTAATATAGAATATCAAAGAAATGGAACTTATGTAGTTATGGAAGGGCCTCAATTTTCAACATTAGCAGAATCTAATTTATACAGAACTTGGAAAGCAGATGTTATTGGAATGACTAACATGCCTGAAGCAAAACTCGCAAGAGAGGCAGAAATTAGGTATGCATCAGTTTCAATGGTTACAGATTTTGATTGTTGGCATCCTGATCATGAAAATGTTGACGTACAACAAGTGATAAAAGTATTATTAGGAAACGCTGAAAAAGCAAAAATTATGATTAAAAATTTAATTGATAATTTTGAAAATCATATTGACCCAAATGATCCAGCAAATAATTGTTTAGATGTAGCGATAATTACAGCACCTGAAAAAAGAACTAAAAAAACAATTGAAAAACTTAAAAATATTGCTGGTAGAGTTTTATTAAAATGAAGAGAATATTATTTTTTTTAATTATAAGTTTTTTCTTAACCAATGCTTATTCAAGTCCAAAATTTGATAAAGATCTTAAAAAATTTTCTAAACATAACGGATTTATAGATAGCAAAGGAAAAATTTATTCTGAGAACGAAATAAAAGACAAAAAAAATTCAATTTTAATTATTTACAATCATGGCTCAGACAATGATCAAAAAAGTGATAAATGTGCAGTTCCAGGAAACAATGTTCCTAAAGTTATAAGAGACTTACATGATAAAAACATTAAAAATTTCAAAGCAAAAATATATCGTTTTTGTACAGGTGCAAAAGGATGGACAAAAAAAGAGCAAACTAAAATGTGGAAAGCTCATGAAAAAAATGGAAAATTAGCTATAGAATTAAAAGACAAAGATGGAATTCCATTAATAGATAAACAAAAACAAAACCAAAGAAGAAGAGTAATAAAAGATAAAGTTGATGATTTTATTGAAGAAGGATATATGAATATTATTCTTGCTGGTCATTCATCAGGTGGCTGGCAGTCATTAAAAATAAAAGCAGAATTCCCCATGCTGGTGAGAGGTGTTATAGGTCTTAATCCGGGAGCAGGTGGAACTGTTAAAAATAGAAAAGATTGGCCTTGGTGGGAAGACGTAAGATATTATGGTTTTGTTAAGGATTTATCTCAAATAAATGCAATTATTATTACACATGATAAAGACCATTATAATTCTCCAAATGACTATTCTTTATTTAAAAGTATAAATTCAGTTAAATTTGTAAATTTAACTAATTCCGGTTGTAAAAAAGCAGAGCCAATGAATAATTATCATGGAACAACTCTAACTAAATGTTATGCAGAGTATGAAAAGAAAAATAAAGATATAATAAAATATTTAGAAGAAATTTTCTAAATGAAAATTAAATTAATATTAATAATATTACTATTTCTAAACAATTTTGCTTTCGCTAAAACTAAATTTGAAAAAAGATTTGAGAAAGATTTAAATAAAATTTCAAAATTAAATTCCTTTGTGGATAACGAAGGTAATCCTTATGAATTAGATGAAAATATTGATAAAGATAAAACTATTATTTTAATTTATACCCATGGTCAGTGGGGTGGTGACCAAAAATTAAATGGTTGTAATAGGCGATGGAGCAAAATACCACCTGCAATCTATCAATTAGATGGAACGAAAATTAAAGATTTAACTATAAAAACATATCAATTATGCTCTGGAGTAAGAGGCTGGTTTCAAAGTGAAGAAGATAAATTTTGGCAAATTTACGATAAAAATTATCAAAATGTAAACAGTGTGTTAAATCTTAAAGATAAAAATGGAATTCTTTTAATAGATAAAAAGAAAGGAAATCAAAAATATAAAGTAATGAAGTTAAAAATTGATGAGTTTAAAAAAAATGGTTTCAATAAAATTGTATTATCTGGACATTCAGCAGGTGCGGTTAGTTCTTTTAGATTAAAATCAAATTTTCCAAAACTAATAAATGGAGTAATTTCTTTTCATGTAGGTTTTGGTGGTAAATTTGCAAAAGCAAAAAATCCAGATCAAGGCTGGATAAATTGGAGAAACTATAACAAATCTCTTACTAATTGGTCTCAAATTGGTGAGGTTATATTGTTTACTCATGATAAAGATTGGGCTGATACAAGAAAGACTTTAAGTTTTATGACAGAGTTTGAGAATATAAAATTTTTTGATTTAAGTGACACGCAATGTAAAAAGCAAAAACTATTAGCTGATTATCATGGAATAGCTTTAACAAAATGTTTTGCAGACGAGGATCCTAGAAGCAAAGAGATAATTAAATATTTAAATAAAATTTATTAATATGAGAATAGAAGGAAAAGAATATCGAACCATATGGTACGAAGGTAAAGTAGTTAAAATAATTGATCAAACTAAGCTACCACACAATTTTGTTATTAAAGAATTAAAGACAGTAAAAGACGCAATTAATGCAATAAAGACAATGGAGGTAAGAGGTGCCCCGCTAATTGGAGCAACGGCAGCTTATGGAATTGTTTTGGCTATTCAAGAGAGTAATGATCTTGAATTTATTAAAAAAAGTTCAGAAAAATTAGTCAATGCAAGACCAACAGCAATCAATCTACAATGGGCAGTTCATAGAATGAATAATAGGTTGTCTTTTGTAAATCCAAAAGATTTATTTGATGTTGCTTTGAAAGAAGCTGACGAAATATGCAATGAAGATATAAATTTCTGCAAAAATATTGGTTTAAATGGTCTTAATATTGTTGAGGAAGTATACAATAAAAAGAAAAATACAGTAAATATACTTACACACTGTAATGCTGGATGGCTAGCAACAATCAACTGGGGTACAGCAACTTCTCCGATTTACCATGCACATAAAAAAGGTATTCCCGTACATGTTTGGGTCGATGAAACCAGACCAAGAAATCAAGGTGCAAATTTAACTTCATTTGAATTGAATGAAGAAGGAATACCAAATACAATAATTACAGATAATACGGGTGGAATATTAATGCAAAGAGGCGAGGTAGATATGTGTATTGTGGGTACTGATAGAACTTTATCAACAGGTGATGTTTGTAATAAGATTGGTACTTATTTAAAAGCTTTGGCTGCATATGATAATAATGTACCTTTCTATGTAGCTCTACCAAGCTCCACTATTGATTGGGAAACAAAAAATTATAATGAGATACCAATTGAAGAGAGAGACGCCGAAGAACTATCTTATATAGAGGGAAAAGATGATAAAAATAACATCAATAAAGTTTTGATTTATCCTGAAAAGAGTAAATCCATGAATCTTGCTTTTGATATTACACCTGCAAAATATGTGACAGGCTTAATAACAGAAAAAGGTGTGTGTGAAGCATCTACTAATGGTCTAAAAAAAATGTTTAAACAGTAATGAATAAAGTTAAAAATATATTATTTATAATGGCTGATCAGCTAAGATTTGATTATCTATCTTGTTATGGTCATCCACATCTAAAAACACCTCATATAGATGGATTAGCAAAAAAAGGAGTATTGTTTGAGTCAGCCTATGTTCAAGCGCCCGTTTGCGGGCCTTCAAGAGCATCATATTACACTGGAAGAACAGTATTTAGTCATGGCTCAACATGGAATCAAATACCCTTGCCAATAGGAGAGTTAACTATTGGGGATTATTTAAGACAATCTGGAATAAGAACTGGTGTTGTAGGTAAAACTCATATGAGACCTGATTTAGATGGAATGAACAGACTTGGAATATCTAAAGATACAGAAATTGGTCTGACAGTTAGTGAACCAGGGTTTGAACCTTACGAGAGAGATGACGGACTTCACCCAAATAACCATATTAAAAATTCAAACAAAAAATTATCTTACAACGAATGGTTAAATAAACTTGGATATGAAGGAGAGAATCCATGGGATAGTTGGGCAAATTCAACAGAAGATGAAAATGGAAAAATTCTAAGTGGTTGGAGGTTAAGAAATTCAAACAAACCTGCAAGGGTTAAAGAAGAACACTCTGAAACTGCATTTATGACAAACCGTTCAATGGAATTCATTCAAGAAAGTGAAGATAAGCCTTGGTTTTTACATCTATCTTACATTAAACCTCATTGGCCATACATTGCTCCCGCACCTTATCATAATATGTATTCAGCAAATCAATTTTATCCAGTTCATCGAAGTAATGGTGAAAAAGAAATAGATCATCCTGTTTACAAAGCATTTATGGAAAATAATATTTCAAAAACTTTTTCAAGAGAAGAAGTGAGAAATACTGTTCTGTCAGGATATATGGGATTGATAAAACAAATTGATGACAATCTTGGAAGATTATTTAAATTTCTAGAAGATAAAGATTTTATGAAAAATACTATGATAGTCTTTACTTCAGATCATGGTGACTACCAGGGTGATCATTGGCTAGGTGAAAAAGAATTATTCCATGAACAAATTGTTAAAGTCCCTATGATTATTTATGACCCTAGTAATTTGTCTGACAATAATAGAGGCACAAGAGAAAAGAGATTTATTGAAGCTATTGATTTACTCCCAACTTTCTTAGACTCTGTTGAAAGTAAAGTAAGCAGACATCGTCTAGAGGGACAGTCTTTACTTCCAATTATAAGAGGTAACAAAGTATTAAATTGGAAGGAAAGTGTATTTAGCGAAATTGATTATTCATTTAATGAGGCCAGAAAAATTTTAAATATTGGTCCATCTGATGCTAGGGCATATATGATTAGAAATAATAAGTGGAAGTATATTTACTATAAAGGGTTTCCACCCCAATTATTTGACTTAAAAAATGATCCTGATGAATTTAATGACCTTGGACAGTCTCCTAAATATTCAAAAATAGTTGATGAAATGAAAGATATTCTCCTTGATAGGATTACTAATCGAAAAAATAGAGTTGCAGCAACAGACGAATTTGTTTTGAAAGATAGAGATTATACCAAAGAAGATGGAATTATGATAGGTGTATGGTAATGAATCCTTTAATATTATCTTTAATTAGTTTAGTCTTAGTCGGTGTCTCTGCAAACCTATTAAAATTAATTACAAAAAATAAAATTTTTTTATTAATTTCAATGTTACCTTGTATTTATATTTTTATTTATGGTCTATATGCAACTTTTGGACCGATTGATTTATACAAAGACGGCACCGAAAATTTTATTGCTCAGAACCCTGGAAAAGATTTACCAATAGTATTTGTACTTTTGAAGTTTTATCAATATATATTGATCCTCGTTGGAGCTATTTTTGGATTAATTTATTTTAATTATTTTCGAAACTTTAATAATTCTACGGAGTCATCAGACTAGGCAAATACAAACATATAGCAGGAAAAGCTATAATTAATGCAAGTCTAATTACATCAGTCATTAAAAAAGGAAGCGTACCAAACCAAATAGTTTGCAAGGGTGTTTTCTGCATAACACCTTTAATTACAAATAAATTCATACCAACTGGGGGAGAAATTAATCCAAATTCAACAACAATTACTGCAAATATTCCAAACCACACAGGATCTATTCCTGCATCAACTATTACTGGATAGAAAACTGGAATAGTTAAAAATAACATTGCTAAAGAGTCCATTACAGTTCCAAGAATTAAATATATTGCGCAAATTACTAGAATTACACCTAGCGGTGTAAGCTCAAGATAATTAATAAAATCAACTACTGCAAAAGGCAATTGTGTAACAGTTATTAGATAATTAAATATACTTGCTCCTATTACAATTAAATATAATGATCCAACTGTTTTTATAGTTGTCCAAACCGCATCTTTTAAAAGATTTAATTTTAATTGACCTCTAAAAAATATAAAAATTAATACTAATATTACTCCTACAGCTGCACTTTCAGTTGCTGTAAAAAAACCTAAGTAAAGCCCACCCATCATAATTACAAAAATTAAAAAAATGGGAAAAACTTTTGAGAGGGCAGAAACTCTCTCTTTTAACGGCATCTTAACTCCATATCCACCTTGTGATGGATAAATTAAAAGATAAACCCTTATTGCAATCATATAAAGTACAACAGCAATTATCCCAGGAATTAATGCAGCAAAAAAAAGTTCCTGAACAGATTGTTCTGTTAAATATGCATATATGACCAATATTACACTTGGAGGAATTATAATCCCGAGTGTTCCACCTGATGCTATTGAACCGCTTATTAGAGCATCACTATATCCATGTCTTCTCATTTCTGGACCGGCCATTTGAGACATTGTTGCAGCTGTAGCAATTGATGATCCACAAATCATTCCAAAGCCGGCACAAGCTCCCACAGTTGACATTGCTAGTCCACCTTTATAATGACCTACAACTGCATAAGCTGCATCATAAAGATTTCTTGATAGATTTGAACTATTTGCAAGATTTCCCATCAAAACAAAGAGTGGTAAAACCGATAACGTATATTTAGATACAGCGTCAAATGGGGCGGTTCCTAGCACAAAGATTGCTGGATCAAAACCCGAAATCATTGCAAAACCTGTAAATCCAACTACTAACATTGCAATACCTATTGGGACGTTCAACACCATTAAAATTAAGACCGCAGCAAAAGCTAAGCCACCGTTAATTACAGCATCAATACCCATTAAACTTGTTTCTCTAAATTATTTACTAAAATAGTTTTTACAAACCAAACAAGAATAGCAAGTACACTTAACCACATCCCAATAGAGCATATGAAATAAAATGGATAAAAATAAAGTTCTAGATCGATAGTTACTCTTTTATTATTCATAAATTTGTAAGAAGTTAAAGTTGTCGAGTATGCCATTAGTGACATTATTGAGATCATTAAAATAAACTTTAAAATCACTAAATAAGTTTTAAATATCCCTAAATTTAAATTATTAATAAAGTCTGCTGATACATTCGCATTTAAGAAAAAAGCTCTTGGCATAGCAAGAAACGCGACTAAAGCCATGCCTATCTCAACTAGCTCAATTGTGCCTGTAACTGGAGAGTTTAAAAAACGTCTTCCAAAAACGTCACAAAAAGTTAATACAGCTAATAAAAATAATATAATACCCGACGCCATAGCTGAATAATCAAAAACTCTACTAACTTTAGAAATCATAAAAATGTTGCTTCAAATTCTTTAAACATTACCATATAAACTGTACCAAAAATAGAAAGTATTACTTATGAAATTTATTTCCTTTGCGCATAATGGACAAAAAAAATTTGGCATTATCAACAATAATAAAATAACAGATTTGACTGGAAAAATTTCTAATTCAAACACATTAAAAGATTTAATTTCAAACAAAGGAATCCATGAAGCAAAAAACTATGCAAAAAATAATCCAGGAGATTTAAATGTTTCAGATGTTGAATATTTGCCATTAATACCAAATCCAGGAAAAATTATATGTGTTGGTTTAAATTATAGTGAGCACGTAAAAGAAACTAACAGGACAGTAGAGGAAAATCCTGTTATATTTCATAGATTTCCAGAAAGTCAGACTGCACACTTGCAATCTATTCAAAGACCAGTTGTTTCTCAGAGCTTAGACTTTGAGGGTGAGATGGCGGTAATCATGGGTGAGGGTGGAAAACATATTAAACCAGGTGATGCACTAAAACACATAGTTGGATATTCTTGTTACAATGAAAGTACTATTAGAGAATGGCAAAGACATACAAGACAATTTGGAATGGGAAAAAACTTTGAAAAAACAGGAAGCTTCGGTCCGCATATGGTTTTAGCAGAAGATATAAAAGATTATAAAGATCTTACTATTGAAACTAGATTAAATGGTGAGGTCATGCAAAATGCAAAATTAAGTCAACTTATATTTGATATACCCATTTTAATTTCTTATGTATCTAAAGCTATGGCTTGGAGAGCAGGGGATGTTCTTGTAACTGGAACTCCAGGAGGAGTAGGTTTTAAAAGAAATCCTCCAATATTTATGAAACCTGGTGATAAAGTTGAGATAGAAATTACAGAAATTGGTATTTTATCTAACACAATTAAGGATGAAATCATCTAGATTTCACTATAGACTTTCCAAAATTATTTTTAACAGAGGAAAATTAATATGAAAAAAAAATTAATTGGGATTGTTTTAGGAATTTTTTCCTTAGGCATTATTAGTTCAGCTTCTGCTACTGAATTAAAGTTGGCAACTTTTGAACCACCAAAAGCATTCATAGCAAGTAAGATTCTAGCTGCTTGGGCAGATAAAGTAAATAAATGCTCAAATGGCGCTTTAAATGTAAAAATGTATGCAGGTGGTGTTTTAGGAAGTCCTCCTAAACAATATGATATTGTAACCTCAGGTGTTGCAGATATCTCTTGGACGGTATTAGGATATATCGGTGGTCAATTTCCACTAAGTTCTGTTGTTGAATTACCATTTTTAACAAAAACTTCAAAAGCGGGATCCAGAGCTTTGAACACTCTTTATGAAGAAGGTTACCTAGATAAAGAAATGGCTGGAATTAAACTTATAGGTTTACACTCCAACCCTGGATATCAAATCCATATGAAGGATACAAAAGTAGTTAAACCTGCAGATTTCAAAGGTAAAAAAATGAGAGTACCAAGCAAAATAGCAGGAACTATACTTAAAACTTTAGGAGCAACAGGTGTAAAAGTACCAGCGCCAGGAACTTCTGAGGCTTTAAACAAAGGTGTTATAGATGGGACTCCTTTTCCTTATACAGCTATTGGTTCATTTAGATTATTCGATGTAACAAAATATCATACAGAAGTTAACATTACTAACGCAACATTTGGATTAATAATGAATGAAGGAAAATATAATGGTCTTTCCTCAGCAGCTAAAGGATGCATTGATAAACATTCAGGTCAGTGGTTTGGAGACTGGGCTTCTAATTTAATTGATACCCAGAATGCTAAAATGAGGGTACAGGTCGAAAATACGCCTGGACATGAAATTACTGTTGCATCTGACACAGTTTTAGCTGAATACAAAAAAATATTAGCTCCAATTGAAGCAGACTGGTTAGCAGAAATGAAAGGCAAAGGCCTTGATGGAGATGCTGTTTTAAAAAGAGCAAGAGAAGTAATTTCTAAAATAGACGGTTAATCGTTTAATTCCGAGCCCGCTAATTTCATAGCGGGCTCTTTCAAAATCTAGTATATTAATAAAATGGCAGTTAAAGCACTTAGTTATATTGGAGTTAATTCAGATAAATTTGAGGATTGGTCTATTTATTCTCAAAAGTATTTAGGTATGCAAAAGATAGATCATGGTAAAGATATTTTGTCTTTTCGAATGGATGATCAAAAACAAAGATTAACCATTACAGGAGAAAAAGGAGATGGTCTTGGTTTTTTAGGATGGGAAGTTGAAACTAAAGAAGATCTTCAAATTTTTGCATCAAAACTTGAAAAAAATAAAACTATTGTGCATCAAGGTAAATCTTCTTTAGCAAATAAACGTTTTGTTAAAGATTTAATTTACTTTGATGATCCACAAGGGAATCGCATTGAACTTGTCTTTAAACCAATGCTAGACACTGATCCTTTTAAACCCGGAAGACCTATTTCTGGATTTAAGACAGGGGCTTTAGGAATGGGTCACGCTGTGGTTCATGTAAAAAAAATTGACGATTTAATACCTTTTTATAGAGATATAATGGGCTTTAAAATTAGCGATTATAGCCATACACCTATATCATTATGCTTTTTTCATGTTAATGGAAGACATCATAGTTTAGCACTGTTTGGTTCTGGAAGAACAGGCTTTCACCATTTTATGGTTGAATATAATAACCTTGATGATGTTGGCCAAGGTTATGACTTATTACAGTACAAAGATAATGCAATCGCTTACACAATGGGAAGACATACAAATGATTACATGACATCTTTTTATTCAATAACCCCGTCTGGTTTTTTTATTGAAAATGGTTGGGGAGGAAGAATTATTGATCCAGAAACCTGGAAACCTATAGAAACATTTGAGGGACCTAGCTTTTGGGGGCATGAAAGACTTTATTTGCCAGATGATGAAAGAATGAAATTCAGAAACAAAAGACTTGAGACTGCATCTCAAGGAAAACAAGCACCATTGTTAATAGATTGTCCTTGGTTATATTCTAACTTAAATAAAAAAAATTAATAAAAATATCAATGAGAGAATTTGATATAGTTATTGTAGGATTAGGTCCTACCGGGGGAACTTTAGCAAATCTTTTTGCTATGCATGGTTTTTCAATTTTAATACTTGATAAAGAAGAAAGTTTTTACCCATTACCTAGAGCTGTACATTTTGATGATGAAATAATGAGGGTATTTCAAACTATAGGGATAACAAAAAATTTTTTGAAATATACTATTATAAACAAAGGCACAAAATTTGTTAATTCAAAGCAAAAAGTAATATTAGATTGGCCTAGACCAAAAAACATTACAGATAATGGCTGGTATCCAAGTTATAGATTCCACCAACCAGATTTGGAAAAGCAACTCAGAAAAAGATTAAAAAGTTATAAAAAAGTATTAATAGAACAAAATGCCAATGTATTAAAAATTAAAAATTCTAAAAATAATGTAAATATCAAATACATTAATTCTAAAAGTAAAAAAATTTTTTATATAAAATCAAAATATTTAGTTGGATGTGATGGAGCTAATTCAATTACTAGAAGACAAATGAAAACAAAGATGAATAACCTAGGTTTTACGCAAAAATGGGCAGTTGTAGATTTAATTCTTAAAAAGAATAAAAAAAATTTACCAGATAGAACAATTCAGTATTCAAATCCTAAACAACCTGCAACTTACTGTAGAAATGTTGGCAAAAGAAGAAGATGGGAATTTGCAATTAAAAAAAACCTTAGCGACAAAAAAGTTTTATCTGAAAATTATATTTGGAATTTTTTAAAACCTTGGATAAAGAAAAGTGAAGCTACACTTGAAAGGAAGACTATTTATACCTTTAAATCAGCGTTAGCAAAAAAATGGCGTAAAGGTAGAATTTTTATTGCTGGAGATGCTGCTCATTTAATGCCGCCATTTATGGGGCAAGGTATGTGTGCTGGAATAAGAGATGCATCAAATCTCGCTTGGAAAATTTCATCATGTTTAAGGGTTAAACATAATGATGCTCTTTTAAATTCATATCAATCTGAAAGGTCGCTTAATGTTAAAGAATATATTGAAACGACTATGAGAATGGGAGAGTTTGTAAATGCAGTAGAATCAATACAAATCACAAAAAATATAAGTTCTAATGATAAAGGTGTTAAAAGCATGCAATCAATTAAACCAAAATTAGGAAAAGGTATAGGCAATATGAAAGACAAGAATAGAGGAAAAATTTTTCCTCAATTTAAATTAAAAAAAAATAAAAATTTGGATGATTATTTTTCAAAAAAAGGAATGATAATATTATCATCCCAAATAAGAGCAAAAAATGTAAAAAATTGTTCTTTACTAAAAGTGAAAAACTTAAAAAGTATATCAACCTATTTAAAAAATATTAACTCAAAAGCTATTTTAGTAAGGCCAGATAGATTTATTTTGGGTTCTGCTAATTCAAATCAAGAATTTAATTCAATTATAAAAAAATATTCAAATATTTTAGGATAAATTAAAAAGTTTATTTACTGCTTTTATCTTTGAATGATTATCAGGTGCAATTTCTCCGTCTGGCATATATAAAGAGTTTTCAAATCCTACTCTTATCTTGCCACCTAGACTAATTGCCTTTTCAAGACAACTCATTTCTTCTTTTGCAAATGCACATATAGACCAGTCAAAATTAACACTATTCGCTCTCATTTTTGCGATGAACTCAGGAATTTTTTCTGGATAACTAATTTTGCCAGTATAATGACCAATTACAAATAAACACCATGCTCCATCTGTAGGAATTTCTGATTTTTTCAAAAGATCAATTAATAAATCTATGTCATCTGGGTTATACAAAATATGTTGAATTTTTGTCCCAGCTTCAGTTAAATATTTATATAATTTAATATCTTCAATTGTTGGTTTTCTGGAGGGTATTAATTCAGATGTGCCTATGGAAGTTCCTGGCGGGGTGACATCATAAGCAAGTTTTCTCATATCTGCTGGGGAATATTTTCCTACGGCTTCAGTTGTTACTTGTATGTGCATATTTGGAACTTGAAATTCTAACTCTTTTAATGCTTCTTTATATAAACCTGCATCAAGGACATGTTCTCCTTTATCATTTCTTACATGTAAATGAATTGCTTTTGCTCCTGCTTCAAAGCAGTTTTTGGCTACTTGAACAGTCTCTTTTATAGTTAAAGGAACTTCAGGATGATCCTTCTTTACTTTTCTTGCTCCGTTTGGAGCAACCATCAAATTAGGAAGTTCACTTGGTTGATAAAATGGCATAAATTATCTCAAAGAAGCAGCAATATTTCCACCATCAACTGTTAAAACAGCTCCAGTAGTTTTTTTCGAAATTGATAGATGAAAAAAAGCTTCTGCAACATCCTCGGCCTTTACCTCATTTAAAAGTAAATTACCTTTCATATAATCCTCAGTTGAAATTTTTCTTGCCTTTGCTCTTGATTTAATCATCTTATCATTTAAGAGGCCACTTTTAATTCTATCTGCATTCACTCCATTAGATCTTATTCCATAAGAACCATAATCTAATGCATACTGTTTACATAAATTTAATAATGCTGATTTAGGTAAACCGTAAGGCCCAAAATTTTTACCAGGATTTACAGACTGTTTGGAAATATTAAATAATAAACAACCATCAATATTTTGAGATTTCATAATCTTAGTAGCTTCAGAAGCACAATTTTGATGAGAAAAAAAATTATCTTCAAAGCTTTTTCTTAAAATTTTATCATCAACTTCAGCTATTGCACCATCTATTGCTGTGCCAGCATTTGATATTAAAATATCTAATCCTCCATATTTAGATGAGATTAAATTAAATGCTTTTTTAACATTTTCTTTATTTGTCACATCACAGAAGATACAAAGATCATTAAGTTTTTTACTCATTTCGATAACTTTTTTCTTATTATTGTCTATTAAAATCACTTCTGCTCCATGCTTTTTAAATAATTTATAGGTTGCTGCTCCAATTTTCCCAAATGCGCCAGTAATAGCAACAATATTACCAGCTAATTTTTTGGTTTCTTTTTTTATTTTTGCTTGCTCTAAAGACCAGTATTCAACATCAAAGATGTCTTTTTTAGATATAAATTTATATTTCGAAGTTTCCTCAACCGAAGATATTACTCTTGCATTAGTTTCTGTTAAGTCCGCAGCTACTTTTGCTGATTTTAGAGTGTCTCCTATACAAAATATACCAATATTTTGAACCAATATCACTCTTGGTGAGCTATCAAGCATCTTTTTTTTCTCTTTAACTTTTTTTTGATTTTGTTCAAAATATTTTATGTATTTCTTTCTATAATTTAAAAAAGCTTTATTCGCATTTTTTTTAAAATCTTCAATTGTTGATTTTCGTTTAGTTTTAATTATTAAAGGAAAAGGCTTAACTCTTATCACATGGTCAGGTGTAGCCGTACCTTCAGTTGCATACCTTTCTACATTCTTACCATTAATGAAATACTTTAATGTTTTATTATTTCTAAATGTTAGAATAAATTTTTTATCAGCGCCATTAGAAGCCAATCCTCTTAATATCGGTGCTATTTGACTGGGAGTAATTTTTGGATTAATTTTTTGTATTTGTTTAATTTTTTTTCTTTTTAATTTTCTCAAAGCTTTTTCTGCATCAGTTACATATTGTATCATTAGATCATAAGATTCTTTGGCATCGTTAGAGAATGTAAAAATTCCATGATTTAGTAAGATAAGACAATTTATATTTGGGTTTTTTGTATAAACTTCTTTAATTTTTTGAGCTAATCCATATCCAGGCATTACATATCGAATTAAACTTACTTTTTTTCCAAATATCTTTTTACAAAAAGCAACACTATTAGGTCTATTAGTAACATTCATAATTGCATCAGAATGTGTGTGATCAACAAATTTAAATGGTAAAAATGCATGCAGAAAAGTTTCAACTGATGGATTCGGGGATTTGATATTAATTAAATTTCTTTTTTGATATGCTACCATTTCTTCATCTGATAATTTTTTTTTATTCTTCAGTGCTAAAAGAGGGTTTAATTTAACAGCAGGTAATCCCTCTGGTTCAATTTCCGCCATATCCCAGCCGCTTCCTTTTACACATAAAACGTCATAATTTTTTCCATCTAAATCTTTGATGGTTGTCTTAACAGAAGTGTTACCACCACCATGCAATACCAATTCACTATTTCTTCCAAGTAACCTGGTCGTGTAAACTCTAAGAGCCATATCCTTGGAATGACCAAGTTTGCTATATTTTAATATGTATTTTTTAGCCTCGTTATTTGACCAATTATTTTTCAAAGCAATATCCTCCAATAAATTATTATCGTAGTTTTTTATTTGAAAGAAGTAAAAAATTAAATTAGTAAAGTTCTTAGATTTTTGTATGACTAAAGTTGGAGAACATATTACATTAGATATAATAGGCACCAAAAAGGAATATGATCCTGTCTTCTTTGAAAAATTAGTCTATAAAATTGCTAAAATAGCAAAAGTTACCGTATTAGAAATATCTAAATATAAGTTTGAACCACAAGGATTTACCTTAGTTGCATTATTAGCTGAAAGTCATATTAGCTTTCATACATTTCCTGAAAAGGGAATTATTAGTTTTGATTTTTTTACATGTGCAAAAATTTCTCCTTCTGTTGCATTAGATGTTATAAAAGATGAAATCGAACACACATACATAATTAAAAAAGAATTTAATAGAGACACTGTTGATCTCTATCATGATAATTATAGCTCACCAGGTTTAAAAAAATCCTATGTTGTTAATAAAGTGTTAGAAAATTTTAAATCAAAAGTTGGACAACATATTGAGATATTGGAATTGGAACAGTTTGGTAAAGCATTATTTATAGACAATGAAATTCAAGTAGCAGAAAAAGATGAACATCTTTATAGTTCTGTTTTCGTAAATTCAGGACTAAGTTTAAATTCCAATAAAGAAAAAGCTGCTATCATTGGCGGTGGGGATGGAGGAGTAGCTAGAGAATGTATCTCAAAAAATTTTGGATTTATTGATTGGTTCGAATTAGACCCTGAGGTGGTTGATGTTTGTGATAAACATCTCGGTACAATTGGAAATAAAGCTACTGAAAAAAATTCAGTAAGGTGTGTGTGGGGTGATGCATTTGAAAGTATAAAAAAAGTTAAAGATGATACATATGATCAGATTTATGTTGACCTAAATGATGATCAATATTGTATAGATCTAGCTGCAAAAAATATGAATTCACTTATTCGAATATTAAAACCAAAAGGAGTTATTACTGCACAAGTTGGAAGTCAGGATAAAAAGCCAAAGCAAGTTGAAAATTGGTTAAATATATTTAATGAAAACTTTGGTAACACTAATTTAACTAGAGTTTACATACCTAGTTTTGATTGTTCTTGGAATTTTTCCTCATCTATAAATCATTAGAATTTTCTTTTTAATTCTAAAAAATTATGAAATAATTATTCTTTAAACGGAGGAAATAATGAATGTAATTAAAAAAATATTTTTAACTATTCTGTTATCTTTATTCCTAATCAGTACTTCTTATGCTGATAAAATAAAGATTGGAACAGAGGGAGCATACCCACCATGGAACTCAAAGGATGCTTCAGGCAAACTTATCGGTTTTGAGGTAGAATTAGCATATACTCTATGTAGATATATTGGACAACAGTGTGAGATAGTTGAACAAGATTGGGATGGAATGATACCTGCTTTAACTTCAAAAAAATTTGATGCAATAATGGCCGGAATGTCAATTACAGAGGAAAGAATGAAAACAATTAATTTTTCTCAGGGATATGCTGATGAGGTTGCATCTTTAGCTGTTATGAAGGGTTCAGATCTAGAGGGAATAGATACTCCTGATGCTGTAAACTTAAACCTTGGCGGATCAGCTGTAAATAAAGCAATGAAAACATTAACATCTGCTCTATCGGGAAAAACAGTTTGTACCCAAATCGGTACAATCCACCAAAATTTTCTTGAGTCTGGAGATGTAGGAAAAATAAACTTAAAAACTTACAAGACACAGGATGAGGTTAATCTTGATTTATCTAATGGCAGATGTGATGTAGCGTTAGCTGCTGCGGTAGCATTTACTGACTACGCTGAAAAATCTGGAGAAGCTGTTGTGCTTGTGGGACCAACTTTTTCAGGTGGTGCATTTGGTAATGGCGTCGGAGTAGGTATTAGAAAAGATGATACCAAACTTTTAAAAGCTTTTAATAAAGCCATTGATAAAGCAAGAAAAGATGGTCATATCAGCAGAATAGCCATTAAATGGTTCGGTTTTGACGCTTCTATGTAATTAATTTTAGATATGGCGACTATATTATATAGTCGCCAATCTATATGGAACTTCTTTCATTTGGAGATACTGGTTGGGGAGACGAACTGTTTTTTGCAACCTTAATGACAATTGCTGTTTCTATAGGTGCAATGGCAATAGGTTTTTTGTTTGCTTTAATATTTACACCTTTAAAATTATCTAAAAACAAAACATTAAATATTATTGGAAATTGTTATACTACCATCATTAGAGGTGTTCCAGAACTATTAGTAATATATTTATTATTTTTTGGTGGTACAGGAGCCGCAATGTATGTTGCTTCAATATTTGGATATGATGGTTATATTGAAATTAACGCATTTTTAACAGGTGCACTTGCTATAGGGATTATATCTGGAGCATATTCTACAGAGGTTTTTAGAGGAGCAATTTTATCAATTGATAAAGGCCAATTCGAAGCATCTAAAGTTTTGGGATTAAAGAAAAGTATTCAATTTTATAAAGTTATTTTACCCCAAATGTTGAGATTATCTATTCCGAATTTAAGTAACGTATGGCAAATAACACTCAAAGATACATCATTAATATCTGTAACTGGATTAGTAGAAATAATGAGACAGTCTTACATTGCTGCAGGCTCAACAAGAGACCCATTATTTTTTTATTCTGTAGCAGCAATTCTGTATTTAATTCTTACATTCTTAAGTATGAAAATAATTAACAAATTAGAAGTTAGATACAACAAAGGTTTTTAATGGATATAAATTTAATGATCAGTATTTTTCCAAGCCTGTTAAGTGGGGCAGTCATAACTTTAAAACTACTTGCATCTTCAATGTTTTTTGGATTGTTAATAGGTTTGCTTTTTGCAATTTTAAGGATAAATAAAAATCCAATAATAAATAAATTTGCTTATGGATACTCTTACTTCTTTAGAGGGACACCATTATTAGTTCAGTTATATTTAATATATTATGGGTTAGCTAATATTGAGTTTCTAAGGAATTCATTCTTTTGGGTAATTATCAGAGAGCCTTATTGGTGCGCAATTATTGCATTTTCATTAAATACTGGAGCATACACATCTGAAATTTTAAGATCAGCGTTTCAAACAATAAAAGAAGGCTACATAGAAGCTGCACAAAGTCTTGGTGTTACAAAAAAAATTACCTTTTACAAAATACAAATTCCAATTGCAATAAAACAGTCATTACCAGCTTATGGAAATGAAATAATTTTAATGCTTAAAGGGACATCTCTTGCAAGCGTTATAACAATTATGGATTTAATGGGTGAGGCAAGGAAAGTAAATGTTTTAACTTTTAAACCATTTGAAGCTTTCATTACTGCAGGAATAATATATTTATTTCTAACCTTTATTATACATAATATTGTAAAGTACTTAGAAAAAAAATATGGATTTCAAACATGAAAGTAGCTTGTATTCAGTTATCTAGCGGCGAAAATTATAATAAAAATTTTAAGGACATTATCAAATATATAAATCAAGCAATAAAGAATAAGGCGGATTTAATAATTACTCCTGAAACATCTTCATTAATGTCTGCTGACAAGAATAATTTATTTAAATATTCATATGAAATGAAACATGATCCAATTATAAAAAAAGTAAAATTTATAGCCAAAAAAAAGAAGAAATGGATACTTATTGGATCAATGTGTGTTAAAGAAAAAAATAAACTAAGAAATAGATCTATTCTTGTAGGACCTAATGGTGAAATAAAAACTTATTACGATAAGATAAACATGTTTGATGTAAAAGTTTCAAAAAAAGAACAACATAAAGAAAGCAAAGTTTTTATGGCAGGAAAAAAACTAGTATCAGCAAAGTTACCTTGGGGAAAAATAGGTCTTTCAATATGTTATGATCTAAGATTTCCAGAGCTTTATAGAAACTTATCTAAAAGAAATTTAAGTTTTATAACTGTTCCTTCAGCATTCACGAAAACAACTGGTCAAAGACATTGGTTAACTTTGTTAAAAGCAAGAGCAATTGAAAATTTTTGTTATATATTTGCACCTAATCAAACAGGAAAAAATACAATAAAAAGAGAAACTTTTGGACATACGGTAATTATTTCACCTGATGGTAAAATAATGGCTCTTAAGAAATTTGGAAAAGGAATTATTTATTCAAAAATTAAACCAAAACTATCTATGGATTTGAGAAAAGTTATACCCAGTATGCTTCAATAGTTTGTGTATTGTTTAATTTCTTTTATCTTTGAACCGGTTATATTATTTATTGCTAATTTAATTTTTGCTCTATCATCGTTTAAAAAATGAACATCTCTTGATAGTTTTATAAAATTTTCACCAAAATCACTATTTTTTTCACACATTCTTTTGTTATCTTCAATATCCCAAAGTTTTGTATTTATTGCCTTTAATTCTTCATAAAGTTTTTTTAATTCATCATTTAAAGTTATGTTTTCATCCAATTGTTTCTTTAAAATCAGATATTCATCATTTATAAATTTTAATTTATCTAAGTCTTTAATTTTTTCTTTTTTGATTTCTAAAATTGAAATTTTATCTAATAGTTCACCAACAGAAACTTCAATTAAAATTTTATTCATAAATAAAGATAGTGTGTTAAGTTGTTTAAAATATGTCTAATATTCTTATAATCAAACATGGTTCTTTAGGTGATATAGCCCAAGCAAGTGGTGCAATTCAAGATATTTCTGATTTTCACAAAAATGATAAAGTCTATTTATTAACAACAAAGCCGTACATTGATCTTTTTGAACAAAATCCATATTTAGAGGACGTAATTTTAGATAAGAGATTATCAAGATTTAATTTATTCTATTTATTTAATCTTATGCGCAAATTGAAAAAATACAAATTTATAAAAATTTTTGATTTACAAAATATATAGATATCTATAAAACCCATAATTAAAATATGACAAAACGATTAAATTCTAAACACAAAGTTGACCGACGACTTAAAGTAAATTTATGGGGAAGACCTAAAAGTCCTTTTAATTCACGAGCATACCCTCCAGGGCAACATGGTCAAACAAAATCATCCAAACCATCTGATTATGGAATTCAACTTCAGGCTAAGCAAAAATTAAAATGCTATTATGGCAATATGAATGAGAAACAGTTTAGAAATATGTATAAGAAAGCTATTATGAAAAAGGGCGACACTGCGGAAAATTTAATTGGATTGCTTGAAAGAAGATTAGATGCAGTGGTTTATAGATCTAAATTATCAAATACAATTTTTTCATCTAGACAATTAATTAACCATGGACATGTAAGAGTTAACGGAAAGAAGGTAAATATTTCTAGTTACCAAGTTAAAGAAGAAGACAATATTGAAATTAGAGAAAAATCAAAGCAATTGGCATTAATAGACATAGCTTTGGCTAATAAGGAGAGAGAAGTACCTGAATATCTTCTATTAGACGAAAAAAATAAAAAAGTTAAATTTGTTAGGGTACCTAAATTTGAAGAAGTTCCATACCCAGTCGTAATGGAGCCTAATTTAGTAATTGAATATTATTCAAGATAATCTTTTTGATTAAAAGAACATCAAAAATCTATATAGAAAAAATTCTTTCAGAAAATAGTAATTGGAAAATTTTAGATATTGGATGTGGGTATGGTGCTAATAAGTACGCTACTACAGTAAGTGACATATTAGATTTAAAGGATCACTACAAAGAAAAATCTTTTGTAAGAATTACAGAAAAAAAATTACCATTCAAAGATCAAGAATTTGATTTTGTTATAGCTTCTCATGTTGTTGAACATGTTGAAGATGTAACTTTTTTTTTAAATGAATTATCAAGAATTAGTAAAAAAGGATATATTGAGGTCCCAACAAGGCTTGAAGATAATTTAGTATTTGAAAACAAAAAAGCTCATTTATGGCATCTAGTATTTGATGATGTTAACAGACAATTAAATATTTATAAAAAAAAACAATATTTTGAGCCAGTATTGACAGTGGGAACTATAAAAAAATTGAATGATTTTTTCAGAGAAAGTTTAGTTATTGAGCTGTATTGGGAAAATAGTATTGAATTTAAAATAAATCAAGATGATTTAAAAATTACTAATAAAATATCTATCTTAAACTTAATGAAAAAATACTTTTCAAAAAAAATTAGGTTATTAATAAAATAATTTTAAATATTTAGCTTTTTTTCTTAAACTCAATATCGTTATCCTCTAAAAGTTTTGCTAATTCACCATTTTCGTACATCTCTTTAACTATATCACAACCACCTATAAATTCATTTTTAACATATAATTGAGGAATAGTTGGCCAGTCACTGAATATTTTTATTCCCTCTCTAAGTTTTTGGTCAGCTAAAACATTTACACCTTTAAATTTTACTTCAAGAATTTTTAAAATATTTGTTACTGCCATTGAAAAACCACATTGAGGAGCATCAGGTGTACCTTTCATAAATAAGCATACTTCGTTACTTTTAATTTCATTATTTATCAAATCATTAATTTGGTTATCCATTAGTTCTCCTTAGTTTTAACTGCTAGAGCATGAAGTTCATTTCCCATTTTTCCCTTAAGTGAATTATATACCATTTTATGCTGTTGAATTTTACTTTTTCCTGCAAATTGCGACGAAATTACAGTCGCTGAATAATGATTGCCATCACCAGCCAGATCTTGAATGTCTATTTTAGCATCCGGTAATGCCTCTTTAATTAAGTTCTCAATTTCTTTTAAATCCATTGCCATTAGTTCACCATATATTTCTTTAGCCAATTTTTATAGCCTTCTTTGATATCGTCAATTGATATTTTTAGATCATTTCCATATGTAATCTGATTACTCTCAATTATTCCTAATTTATCAAAATGGATTGAGTCTTTTTTTAACATTTTTTCAACTTTTTCTAAATTATCAGGTTTAATTTCTATAATATATCTTCCTTGATCTTCACCAAAAAAATATTCAAATTTATTTACTAAACCGTCTATTGAAAATAATTTTACACCTTTGTTTCCTTTTATACTCATTTTTGAAACAGCCGTTAAAATTCCTCCTAATGAAACATCATGACATGTTTCAATTAAATTTTCCTTTTTTAGATTTAAGATACTCATTCCATTTTGTTTCTCGTTAAATAAATTGATTTCAGGAGGCGGACCATTAAATTCAAATAATATGTTTCTTGCAAATATTGATTGATCTAAGTGTCCTTCGGTTTTGCCTACTACGAAAAGATAATTGCCCTCATTTTTTAATTCCATTGTCATCATTTTTTTATAATCAGATAATAGTCCTATGCC
Organism: uncultured Pelagibacteraceae bacterium; assembly: GCA_902580535.1. GTDB lineage: Bacteria > Pseudomonadota > Alphaproteobacteria > Pelagibacterales > Pelagibacteraceae > Pelagibacter. The sequence continues at coordinate 45,325 of CACHKZ010000003.1, forward strand.
TCCAATAGAGGGAGTAGGTTTAATTCCCTTGTCTTTAGTTTCATTATAAAAAGAGACATTTCCAGAAACCACTGGGTAATCTAAATATTTGGATGCTTCTGTAATCCCCTCAACACATTCAACAAACTCTCCCATATTTCTTTCTTTTTCTGGATTACCAAAATTTAGGCAATTTGTAATTGCTATTGGTTTAGCACCTACAGAAATCATATTTCTCCAACTTTCACAAACTACTTGTTTACCACCTGTTAATGGATGAGCATGGCAATAAGTAGCTGAAGAGTCTACTGCAGCAGCAACTGCTTTATTTGTACCATGAACTCTTACAACACCAGCATTCCCTCCAGGTTTTTGTATGGTATCACCCATAACAGTATGATCATATTGGTCCCAGATCCATTCTTTATCTACAATATTTGGATCAACTAAAACTTTTTTTAAACAATCACTTAGTTTTAAAGATTTAAATTGATCCTTTGTAAATTTATTTTCTTTTGGAAGTTTTGCTTTTATCCATTTTCGATCATACATAGGAGCGCTTTCAGCTAAGAAATCAATTGGAATTTCAGCAACCTTTTCATTTTTAAAAAACAATTCTATTTTTTTGCTGTCTGTAGTTTTTCCTATAACAGCAAAATCTAAATTCCATTTATCAAATATTTTTTTAGCTTCACCTTCTTTACCTTTCTCTAATACAATCAACATTCTTTCTTGGCTTTCCGATAGCATAATTTCATAAGGTGTCATTTTTTCTTCTCTACAAGGAACTTTAGTTAGATCTATCTCAATACCTAAATTACCTTTTGATGCCATTTCGATACTAGAAGATGTTAAACCAGCAGCCCCCATATCTTGAATTGAAATTATTGATTTTCCAGCCATAAGTTCAAGACAAGCCTCAAGAAGAAGTTTTTCAGTAAATGGATCACCAACTTGAACAGTAGGTTTCTTTTCTTCTATTTTGTCATCGAAAATAGCTGAAGCCATACTTGCGCCATGTATTCCATCTCTTCCAGTTTTAGACCCTACATAAATAACAGGCTTATTTATTCCAGCAGCTTTTGAATAAAATATTTTGTTTTTGTTAACTAAACCCAACGTCATAGCATTAACTAAAATATTTCCATTGTAAGACTCATCAAAACAAGTTTGACCAGCAATAGTTGGAACACCAATACAGTTCCCGTACCCACCAATGCCTTTAACAACTCCTCTTAATAAATTTCTAGTTTTTTCGTGATCTGGTGATCCAAAATGAATAGAATTTAAATTTGCAATAGGTCTTGCACCCATTGTAAATACATCTCTCATTATTCCACCAACTCCAGTTGCAGCTCCTTGGTATGGTTCAATAAATGAAGGGTGATTATGACTTTCAATTTTAAACACAATTGCATCATTATCCTCAATATCTACAACTCCTGCGTTCTCCCCAGGACCTTGAATGACTTGATCACCTTTGGTGTGCAATTTTTTAAGATGTAATCTTGATGATTTATATGAACAGTGTTCATTCCACATTGCTGAAAAAATACCTAATTCTGTAATATTTGGAGTTCTTTTTAATAGATCACAAATTTTTTTAAATTCTTCCTTTTTTAATCCATGTTCGATTGCTATTTTCTCATTAACTTCAACCATTATTAACTTCCAATCAAATTCTCAAAAAATATCGATCCATCTTCCCCAGAAAGGAATGGATCAATCATTCTTTCAGGATGAGGCATCATACCTAAAATATTTTTATCTTTATTAAAAATGCCAGCAATATTCTTTAATGCACCATTAGGATTATTTGCTTCATCATCATTACCTTTCTGATCGCAATAAGTAACTGCAATTTGACTATTATCTTCAATTAACTTTAATTCATCTTTTGAGCAAAAGTAATTTCCTTCATTGTGAGCAATATGAAGTTCTAAAACTTCTTTTTTAATATTTTTAAAATATTTATTCTCTTTGTTCTTAATTTTTACAAAAACATTCTTACAAATAAAATTTAAATATTTATTTTGTTGAAGTATTCCAGGTAATAGCCCTGTCTCTGTTAGAATTTGAAAACCATTACAAATACCAAGCACCAATCCACCTGAGTTTGCAAAATCAATTACAGATTTAATTATTCTTGATTTTCCTGCTATACTTCCACATCTAAGGTAATCACCATAAGAAAAACCACCGGGCAAAACTATTAAATCACTTTTTGGAATTTCAGAATCATTGTGCCAAACCATTTGATTTTTAAAACCAAATTTTCTTAGAGCTACATCCATATCTCTATCACAATTTGAACCGGGAAATATAATTACAGATGATTTCATCTTATTCCTTTATGGTAGTGAGCACCTTGTATCAGATCTATTATAAGGAAAATAATGGATTGCACATTTCAGTATCCAATTATTTTTTGTAAGAGTAATAATTTCTGTAGTTGAACTCTGGCTACCCACAGGTATTGAGGTATTTTTTATCTTCCAATTAAATTCCCTAATATTTTGATTTAAGTCATTTGTATAATCAGGTTCTTCAGCAAGTGAACTTGATAATAAAAACAGTTTTACAACTAAAATTATAGCAATTATTTTCATTTGTGCTTTAAATTATTTTATAATCTTCTATCACTAAATTAGCTAAAAGTTTTTTACACATTTCTTCGACTTGAGTTTTAGCATTACTCTCATCGCTTTCATTTACTTCAATATCAAAATATTTTCCCTGTCTCACTTCTGATACATTGTCAAAAGACATACCATTTAAAGTTTGTTGTATAGCTTTGCCTTGAGGATCAAGCACTCCATTCTTTAAAGTGACTATTACTTTTACTTTCATTTTTTCTTAATTTTTACTGCTTTTGGTTTAGGATAAGTTAATGGTCTTATATTTGATTGTTCGTGTAATATATTAAGCCTAATTGCCACTTCTTGGTATGCTTCAACTAAGTTTCCAAGATTATTTCTAAATCTGTCTTTATCTAGTTTTTTATCTGTTCTCATATCCCAAAGTCTGCAGGTATCAGGACTAATTTCATCAGCTAACATAATTTCTCTTTTACCTTCAGCTTCAAATCTTCCAAATTCAACTTTAAAATCTACTAATTTAATTCCAACGCCCCTGAACATGCCTTGAAGAAAATCATTTATTCTTCTTACTTCTTCGTAAATAAAATCTAATTCGAAAACATCCATCCACTTAAATGCTAAAATATGCTCTCTACTAACCAAAGGATCGCCTAATTCGTCATTCTTTAAGCAGTATTCAACTAACGGATAATCTAATACCGTACCATCTTCAATTCCTAATCTTTTTGTTAAAGATCCTGTTGCTATATTTCTCACGATAAATTCTATTGGAATTATTTCTACAAGCTTAACTAGCTGCTCTCTCATATTAAGTCTTTTCACCAAATGATTTTTAATTCCTACATTGCTTAATTGAGTGAGAATATGTTCTGAAATTCTATTATTTAAAATACCTTTTCCTTCAATTACGTCTTTTTTTTGGTTATTAAATGCAGTTGCATCATCTTTAAAATGTTGAATAACTAAATTTTTATCATTTGTAGCATAAATTATTTTTGCTTTACCTTCGTATAATTTTTTACCTTTTTTCATTATTTAAAAACCCTGTTAAATATTAAATTAACATTCTTAAAATGATTGGAATAATTAAATATTTTTTTCATTTTTTTATTAGGTATTCTAGATGTAATGTTTTTATCATTCATGACAACATCTAAAAGGTTGAGATTATCTGCTATGCATTTTTTAGCATGTGCTTGAACTAATCGATAAGATTTCTCCCTACTTAATCCAGATTTTGTTAGTTCCAACATCAATTCCTGCGAAAAAATAGTGCCCTTTGTTATATTTAGGTTATGAAGCATTTTTTTTGGGTAGACTATCATTTTATCCAAAACATTTGCCAATCTTACTAACGCAAAATCTAAAGTTACGTTTGCATCCGGACCTATGTTTCGCTCAACACTAGAATGAGAAATGTCTCTTTCATGCCAAAGAGCAATATTTTCCAAAGCTGGAATAGTATAGCTTCTAACCATTCTAGCCAATCCAGTTAAATTTTCTGTTAAAATTGGATTTTTTTTATGTGGCATTGCACTTGAACCTTTTTGTTTTTTCGAAAAAAATTCTTGTAATTCATAAACTTCAGTTCTTTGTAAATGTCTTATTTCTGTTGATACTCTTTCAATAGATCCTGCTATAATTCCTAGAACTGAAAAATAATGTGCATGTCTATCTCTTGGAATAACTTGTGTTGATATAGGTTCAACTTTTAATCCAAGTTTTTTCGCAACATGTTTTTCTACGTTAGGGTTTATGTTGGCAAATGTTCCTACAGCTCCTGATATTGCACAGGTTGATACATCATCTAATGCATCAAGTAGTCTTTTTTTATTTCTTTTAAATTCCTCATAATATGAAGCTAATTTAAGTCCAAATGTCACTGGTTCAGCATGAATACCATGACTTCTACCAATACAAGGAGTGAATTTATATTTTTTAGCTTTGGACTTTAATACTTTTAATATTTGATCAATATCCTTAACTAATATTTTGCCAGATTGGACTAATTGAATATTAAAGCTTGTATCTAAAACATCCGAGGAAGTCATTCCTTGGTGTAAATATCTTGCTTTTATTCCTACTTTTTCAGTGATTGATGTTAAAAAAGCAATAACATCATGTTTTACTTTAGCTTCAATATTATGAATTCTTTTTACATTGATTTTGGCATTTTTCTTAACAGCACTAGCAACGCCTTTTGGTATTGTGCCTAATTTTTCCATGGCTTCAGCTGCAGCTATCTCTACATCTAACCAAATTTTATATTTATTATATTCAGACCAAATGTCCGTAAGTTCTTTTCTAGAGTATCTTGTTATCATTAATTATATGGAGGCCTCTTATAACCTTTAACTGATTCTGTAAAAATTTCATAAGAGTCTTCTGTAATCCCTATTGTATGCTCAAATTGTGCTGATAAAGACTTATCCTTTGTAACTGCCGTCCATCCATCATTTAGCACTTTAACATCTAATTTACCCACATTTATCATTGGCTCTATTGTAAATGTCATACCAGGTGTTAATTCATGACCAGTATTTTTCTTACCATAATGAAGAATATTAGGAGGTTCATGAAAAGTATTACTAATACCATGTCCACAAAAATCTCTTACTACTGAAAAACCTTTTTCTTCAACAAAGGATTGAATTTCATGGCCAATGTCTCCTAATTTAACTCCTGGTTTTAATATTTTAATTCCTCTCATCATAGATTCGTAAGTCGTTTCAATTAAATTTTTTGCTTTAACTGGGATATCTCCAATAGTGAACATTCTACTTGTGTCCCCATAATACTCATTAACTATTGCTGTAACATCTATATTTACTGCATCACCCTGATTTAAAATTCTATCAGAGGGAATACCATGGCAAACAACATGGTTTAATGATGTACACAATGATTTTTTAAAGCCACGATAATATAGTGGAGCAGAATGGCCACCGTTATCTCTTATAAATTCATAACCAAGTTGATCAATTCGATCTGTAGAAACACCTTCCTTAACTTCATCAGTTAACATATCTAAAGTCTTAGATGCTAGTTTCCCAGCAATTCTCATTTTCTCAAATTTTTCTGAATAATTACTCATCTAAAATTTTTATTTTCTTTTCAATTTTTATTTCTTTAGAATTTAAACTGCATCTGTAAGCAAGAAAGTTTACACCAGATTTTTTAGCATCTAAATATTCTTTATAATAAGTAGAGTCTATATCTTTTGCTATTCTAAAATTATTTATACCCTGAATTTGCGTTAAAAATAAGACATAAGGTTTATATCCTTTTTTTATAGATTCTCTTAACTTTTGAAGGTGTTTTGCACCTCTAGATGTTACTGCATCTGGAAATTCTGCAATGTCATCAACTCTCATTAATGTCGTGTTTTTAACCTCTAATATTTTTTTATCACACAAAAAATCAAATCTAGTGTCATCAGAATACTTAAATTCTGTTCGAATATTTTTAATCGAACTAAATTCCTTAATTAACTTATTTTCTAATGCGTGCTCAACAATTCTGTTTGCTCTATGAGTATTCACTCCAACTATCCTTTTTTTCACTTTAATCATCTCAAGAGTAAATTTTAATTTACGCTTTGGATCATTGTGTTCACTTATCCAAGCCTCATTTCCTTGGTCTAATAATCCCATCATTGAACCAGTATTAGGACAGTGCGCTACTACTGTTTTATTATTTACTTCTATATCTGCGAAAAATCTCTTATATCTCCGGTGTAATTTGCCTTTTAATAAAGTGTTGGTAAATTTCATAGAATTTTATTTATATTTAGAAATGAATAATAAAAAAGAAATATCTGCAGCGATTATTATAATAGGCAATGAGGTATTGTCAGGTAGAACAAAAGATTTGAATACAAGCACACTTGCAACTTGGCTTAATTCATTGGGAATTTCTGTTGGAGAAGTTCGCGTTATTCCAGATGTTGAAAAAACAATCATTAATACGGTTCATGAATTAAGAGTTAAATACAACTATGTATTTACTACTGGCGGCATTGGTCCAACCCACGATGACATAACTGCAGAATCAATATCTAAAGCATTTAATATAGAATATGGCTTTCACAAAGAAGCCTTTGCTATTTTAGAGAAATATTATGAGCCAAAAAATTTTAATGATGGTAGACAAAAAATGGCGAAGATGCCCATTACAGCAAATTTAATTTTAAACCCAACGAGTGGTGCCCCAGGATTTTATGTAGAAAATGTTTTTTCACTTCCAGGCGTTCCATCAATTCTAAAAGCAATGATTGGTGGATTAAGTAATGTTTTAGTTGGAGGAGATCCTATTTTAAGCAAAACCATAAATTTAATGACTTATGAAAGTGAAATAGCTAGTTCTTTAACCAATGTGCAAGATAATAATAAAGATGTAGAAATAGGAAGTTACCCATTTTTTAGACAAGGAAAGTTGGGCGTTTCAATTGTACTAAGATCAAAAGATAAAGAAAAAATAGATTTATGCAGTTCATTAATTCTTGAATTTGTTAAAGCAAAAAATATTAAAGTAGTTGAATTAGAGTAATGTTATATTTTGCCTACGGAAGTAATCTTAATCTTTTCCAAATGAAACGAAGATGTAAGGATTCAGTTTTTCTTAAAAAATATGAACTTAAAGGGTATCGATTAAATTTTAGGAGCAAATATCGAGCAGCAGATATTGAGAAAAGTAAAAATTCATTAGTTCCTGGAGCTTTATTTGAAATTTCTAAAAGTGATGAAAAAAAATTAGATGTTTATGAGGATTTTCCAATTCTATATAAAAAACTATATTTTCCGTACTACAACAAAAAAGTAATGACTTACATAATGGTTAATAAAACAGAGTTTAGGTATCCAACTGAAAGATACTTAAATGTTGTAAAGCGAGGATATAAAGATTGTAAACTCAATATGAAATATTTAAAAATTGCCTTACAGCCAGTTAAGTAA
>CACHKZ010000004.1 GCA_902580535.1 uncultured Pelagibacteraceae bacterium
TTTAAATTTTAGTTATTTAATTAGGGGAGATATTATTAATAAAAATTTCTGCGGTTTTATCCCAAGTAAAGTTTTTAGAGTATTCTAGGCACTTTTCTCTTTCAACTTTTAGAGCTTTCATTGCAGATTTTTCTAAATCCTCATCTAAACAATTAATTTCACTATCTTTGAAAATATCTTTAGGACCAGGAACAGGAAATGCTGCAACCGGTGTACCACAACTGAGGGATTCACATATTACAATTGCAAACGTATCTGTTTTGCTTGGGAAGACAAAAACATCAGATGATGTAAAATATGAAGCTAATTCACCGTTAGTTTTTTCACCTAAGAAGTGAGCATCTGGAAATTCTTTTTTTAACTTTTCAATATCTGGTCCTTTACCAACAAGAAGTTTTGTTCCTTCTAATTTTAGATTTAAAAAAGCACGAATATTTTTTTCAATAGCTACTCGACCTACATATATCCATATAGGCCTTTTATATTCTAAATTGATTTTTTTTGGATTTTTAAACGATCCATGATCAGCACCTCTTGTCCAAACAACCATTTTACTTTCATCTACTCCAATTTGAATTAGTTCTTTTTTCATAGATTCGGTTGTAACCAAAATTTTTTCTGCTTTGTTATGAAAGTTGCTTAGGAATTTCTGTGATAATTTTTCAGGAACCCAAGGTAAATATAATTTCATATATTTATCAAATCTTGTGTGAAAACTTGTGGTAAACTTTAGATTATTTTTAAGACAATATCTTCTTGCCATAAATCCTAAAGGACCTTCGGTAGCTATATGTATGGCTGAAGGATTTATTTTTTTTATTAAATGGCTTACTCTTGGCCAAATATTCACAGAAAGTCTTATTTCATTATATTTAGGCATAGGCACAGTGAAGAAAAGTTGGGGATTTAAATACTCAACTTCGTGACCCATTGCTTCAAGTTTTTTTCCTGTTTCATTTAAAGTTCTTACCACACCATTTACTTGTGGAAAATAAGCGTCTGTTACAATTAATATTTTCATTATGATGCCTTTTTCAGACCTGGAGTTTCAATTACTTCTTTATCTGAATTATTACGACTATCTAAAAATTCTTCTCTTAATTTATCCCAATAAATTATTTCAAACGTTCCATCAAAATTTTCAACTAAAGCAGTACAAGACTCAACCCAGTCTCCACAATTTAAATAATTAACACCATCATAATTTTCATTTTGGGCGTGATGAATATGCCCACAGATTATTCCATCAAATTTTTTTTTCTTTCCATATTCTGCGATTGTTTTTTCGTATTCTCCCATATATTTAACTGCATTTTTTACCTTATATTTAAGAAACTTTGCTAAAGACCACTGGCCTTTACCTCTCAGACGTCTAAAAAAGTTAATCACTACATTTAATTTCAATAGCATTTCATAGGCTATTGCGCCTAACTTAGACAACCATTTGGCATATCTCATAACACCATCCCAAGCATCGCCATGAACAACTAAATATTTTTTATTTAAAACAGACTGATGAATTACTCTATTGATCATTTTTATATGTCCAAAATGCATAGGAATAAATTTTCGAAACACTTCATCATGATTACCTATAACGTAGTAAACTTCTGTTCCATGTCTTGCTTTTCTTAATATTTTTTGAATTACGTCATTATGTTCTTGTGGCCAATAAAAATTTTTTTGAAGTGCCCAAACATCTATTATATCACCTACACAATAAAGTTTTTCTGATCTTGTATTTTTAAAAAATTCAAGCAATTTATTTGCTTGGCAACCTTTAGTACCAAGATGCACATCTGAAATGAATATAGTTTTGTATTTTAATATAGGTTTCATTTAATCCTTTTTTTTTAATTCAATTTGCACTAGAATCGTTTAATTCTTTGTGCCATAGTAATGTTAAGGAAATATTAAAATTTATTATGAAATATTGCATTATTTACAACAAAAACGCTTCCTCTGGCAGAAAATCTAAATTTATAAAAAAAATTTCTGATGAACTTTCTAAGTATAACGATGTTTCTTTTTTTGAAACTGAGAGCGTGGATAAAGCAGAGGCAGTATTTAAAAATATTTCTAAGTTAAATATAGATAGACTTGTAGTTGCTGGAGGCGATGGTTCAGTATCATTTGCAATAAACAAACTTATTAAAAATAATTTTGTTCCAAAAAAAGATTTTGCTATTGGTTATATACCAGCTGGAACTGCTAATTTACTTCAAGCTGAACTAAATATGAGTAAAAAAATAAGTAAAATTGTTCAAATTTTACAATCAAACAATTTAAAACAAACTAATTTAGTAAAAATCAATAATGATTATTTTATTTTAATGGCAGGTATAGGTTGGGATGCAACGATAGTCCATTCAATTAATAGTTCTCTAAAAAAACTGTTAGGTAAAATTATTTTTGGATATAAAGGATTGCAAAAATTTTTGTTAATGAAAAATCAAAAATTAAAAGTTAACATAGATGGTCAAAATCATATAGCTGACTGGGTGTTATGTTCTAATACCAATTATTATGCGGGTCACTACAAAATTAATAAAACAAATATATTTGATAACAAAATTATTACTTATGTATTCAAAGACCTTACAAGAATAAAAATACTTTATTATATTTATTTGATTATTTTTTTTGGAGATTTATCGAAGTCTACGAGTGTTATAACATCTTATTCCAGTGAGCTAAAAATTGATGGACAAGGGAAAAAAATTCCAATTCAAATTGATGGTGATAAATATCAATATTGTGATAACGTAGAATTAAGGAAATCAGGAAAATATTTTAACATATTAACAGCATAACTTTTAAATAAGAGAATTTATCAAAAAATCATTTTACTAAGATATTTAATTTAAATATAATTATTATAAAATTACACAGGAGGTCATTATGAGTAAAAAGTTAAAGAAAAATGAAAAAAGAAAAAAAAAGGTTATCAAGTTAATAGAAAAACTTAAAAATAAGATCAATTTAAAAGAAAAAAAATTATCTAAAATTAATATTAAAATTGCAAGTATTGAAAAAAGAGTTGCTGAAAAAAAAACAAAAAAACTAGCTAAAAAGAAGACTATCGGGAGTTCCGCATCTGTAAATAATTAATTTCTAAATCTTCTTTCCCCTTTTTGTAATTAAAAAAGGGGAAAGTAGTTAATCAACAAAATTTTAAAATTAAGGGGAAATAAAGATGTTTTATAATTTAAAATTTTATTAGAATTTTATAATTAATGTTGATGACAAAAATATTTATAGATTATTACAATTTAATTAAAGTTTATTTGCTCTACCATAAATGTCTTGATATCTAACAATATCAGTCTCTTTTAGAATTGAACCAACTTGAGCTTCCATAATTTTTACAGGTTTTTTTCCAGGATTTTGTATTCTATGAATTGCTCCTAATGGAATGAAAATATGTTCATTAGGTTTTTTATTAATGATATTTTTATTTAAAGTTATTCTTGGATTACCTTTGGTAACTAACCAATGTTCTGCTCTGTGGTGATGTTTTTGAAGGCTTAAAATACCCTTAGGTTTTACTAATAATTCTTTAATTAAAAACTCTTTTCCTTCAAATAAATTTAAATAATTTCCCCATGGTTTATAAAAAACGTTCTTTTTCTTAAAGTATTTTCTCTTATTTTTATCATAAATTTTTAAAATCTCTTTCCAGCTACCAAGATCAGACCAAGGTATATCTAGTTTAATAGCATAAATTTTATTTGTTTTCTCAAGTATTGCATAATCAAAAGATTTCTCGATTGATTTTTCAAAAGCTCTTTTATTTAAGTAGTAAGTATTATTTTTATATTTGCCTTTTTTAATTGCCTCAACACAACTTTTGTAAGTTTTATTTTGATATTTTTTAAAGTTATTAATAATTGAATCTTTTCTTAAATAAAACATGCCAGAATTCCAATAACCTTTTTTCTTAATTACTTCCTTTGCTTTTGATAATTTTGGTTTTTCAATAAATTTTGTAACTTTATTTATAGATTTAATTTTTTTAGTTAAAAAATATCCATATTCACTTGATGGGTTTGTAGGTTTTATTCCAAAAATAAATAAATTTTGATTATCTAAGTTTGGTTTATTTTTTAAAAGGGATTTATTTAAAATATTAGACCTTTCAATTAAATGATCTGCTGCAAAAAACATTAATGGTTGCTCTAATGGAATATCCTTTATCAAAGCTGACGCAAGGATTGCTGGTGCAGTATTTTTTTTAGCTGGTTCTAGAACTATTTTAAAATTTTTTATTTTACTTTTTTTTAAAGCTTGCTTTACTTGTTTTAAGTATTTTAAATTTGTACTGATTATAGGAAAATCAAAAATTGCTTTATTTACTCTTTCTAAAGTTTTTTGAATTAAACTCCATCCACCAAAATCAATAAATTGTTTTGCTTGATGTTTTTTTTTATCTGGCCAAAGTCTTGTTCCTGCGCCACCACAAAGTATTACAGGTCTAATTTTCATTAAATATCAGCGTACGTTCTAACCTCGTTTTTACCACCTGGATGAGTTGGTGCTCCTTTGTAAGCTGGTCCAACAGTTTGTGCATATTTCCATAATGTGCCATTACCAAAATTCACTTTTCTTGGTTTCCATTTTTTACGTCTTGCACTTAATTCCTTCTTTGTAAGCCTTACGTTAATTGTGCCCTTTTTAGCGTCTATATCGATGATATCCCCGTTCCTTAAAAGGGCTATAGGACCGCCTACGGAGGCCTCAGGGCCCACATGACCGATACAAAAGCCTCTGGTAGCCCCAGAGAACCTACCGTCTGTAATGAGGGCTACTTTCTCCCCTTTTCCTTGACCGTAGATTGCTGCAGTTGTTTGGAGCATTTCTCTCATTCCAGGACCTCCTATTGGTCCCTCATATCTAATTATAATGATGTCTCCATCTTTGTATTTTCTGTTTATTACTGCTTTATACGCAGACTCTTCATTATCAAAACATCTTGCTCTTCCAGTGAATTGTAATTTTTTCAAACCAGCTATTTTTACAATTCCACCTTCTGGAGCTAAATTACCTTTTAATCCAACAACACCCCCTGTTGGTGAAATAGGATTTTTATAAGATCTCATTACTTTTTGATTTTCTCTAAATTTTACATTTTTTAAATTTTCTCTCATGGTTTTGCCTGTAACCGTCATACAATCACCATGAATGTAACCGCCGTCCATTAATGTCTTTAATAACATTGGAACTCCTCCTGCTTCCCACATATCTTTTGCAACATATTTTCCGCCAGGTTTTAAATCTGCAAGATAAGGAGTTTTCTTAAATATTTTTGCAACATCCATTAAATCAAATTTAATTCCAATTTCATTTGCGATAGCTGGCAAGTGTAAACCTGCATTTGTTGATCCACCTGTTGCTGCAACAATTGTTGCTGCATTTTCGAGAGCTTTTCTTGTTACTATGTCTCTAGGTCTAATATTTTTTGCTAACAAATTCATTACAGCTTTACCGCTGTCTATTGCATATTTATTTCTTTCTAAGTATGGTGCTGGCGTCCCTGCTGAGAATGGTAAAGCTAATCCTATTGCTTCAGAAACACATGCCATTGTGTTTGCAGTAAATTGTCCACCACAAGCACCTGCACTTGGACATGCTTTTAATTCTAATTTTCTTAGTGCATGAGCTGTCATTTTTTTTGACGTATATTTTCCAACACCTTCAAATACATCTACAACGGTTACATCTTTTCCATTAAATCTCCCAGGTAGAATTGATCCACCATATATAAATACACTTGGAATGTTTAAACGAACCATCGACATCATTAAACCAGGTAATGATTTATCACAGCCTGCTAATCCAACTAGTGCATCATAACAATGTCCTCTAACCGTAAGTTCAGTTGAGTCTGCTATTACATCTCTTGATATTAATGATGATTTCATTCCTTCATGACCCATCGCAATACCATCGGTTACTGTAATAGTACAAAATTCTCTTGGAGTTCCACCTGAAGCTTTAACTCCTTTTTTAACTGATTGAGCTTGCTTCATTAAATTTATGTTACAAGGAGCTGCTTCATTCCATGTTGAAACAACACCAACAAATGGTTTTGCTACATCTTTTTCAGTTAGATCCATTGCATAATAAAAAGATCTTTGAGGGGCTTTATCTGCACCTATTGTTGTGTGTCTACTTGGTAATTTCTTTTTATTAAATTTTTTCATTATAAACCTTTAAGAGTTAATTCTATTTTTTTAACATCTTTTTCAAGATTAGCAAAGTTGCTTTTCTCCTGCTCTACTATATTTTGTGGTGCACGATCTACAAAGGATTTATTTGATAATCTAACATCAATTTTTTTCATCTCTTCACTAATTTTTGTAATTTTCTTTTCTAGTGTTAATTTGATCATATTTAAATCAACATCTTCATCAAAATATAATTTAAATAACTCACCACTTATGACTATACTTGCAGATGGTTTGTCTAGATCTTTTTCATGAAAATTTTTAATTCTTCCGTTTTTTTTCATTATATTTTCATTAGAAGATAAAAAGTTCTTATATTCTTTGTTTATATTTGCTGTTGAAATTTCAATAAATGATCCAGGACTTATATTTAATTCATTTTTAAATGATCTAATTGATGTAATAAAATTGATGATATTATTTATCTCATCATATGATTTTTTTTCATGATAATCATCTTTTAGCCAATTGGCATGCATCAAGTAATCTTTGCCTTCTTTATCTAGCTTATTATTTAACCATATCTCTTCAGTGACAAATGGAATAAATGGATGAAGTATTATTAAAATTTCCTTAAAAACATATGCTGATGTTTGTCTTAACTCCTTAATATCTTCCTCATTATCAGAGTTTAAAACGGTTTTAGATAGCTCTAAATACCAATCACAAAATGAATGCCATACAAATTGATAAATAATCTTAGCTGCCTCATCAAACCTATAGTTTTTCAAACTATTTTCGGTGTCATTTTTAACTTTTACAAGCTCAGATAGTACCCACTTATTGATTGTTAATTTTATATTTTCAGGTTTTTTCACATCACCAAAATCACACTTATTTTGTGTTAAAAAGTTATTTGCATTCCAAATTTTATTTAAAAAATTTCTATAACCTTTAACCCGGTCTTCAGATAATTTTACATCTCGACCTGGTGATGCCATTGATAATAGCGTAAATCTTAAAGCGTCTGCACTATATTTCTCAATTAATTCTAAAGGATCAATTACATTGCCCTTAGATTTAGACATTTTTTGACCCTTTTCATCTCTAACTAAAGCATGAACATATATATTTTTAAAAGGTTCCTTATCTAAAAACTGAGTTCCCATCATAATCATTCTTGCAACCCAGAAAAATATGATATCAAAACCAGTAACAAGAACACTTGTTGGATAAAATTTTTCAACTTCTGGAGTTTTTTCTGGCCAACCTAAAGTCGCAAATGGCCATAGACCTGATGAAAACCAAGTGTCTAGAACATCTTCATCTCTTTTTAATTCCACATTTTTTGAATAGAATTCTTTTGCTTGTTTTTTGCACTCATCCTCATTTTCAGCTACAAATATTTTTCCATCAGGTCCGTACCATGCTGGAATTTGATGTCCCCACCATAATTGACGAGAAATACACCAAGGCTCAATATTATTCATCCATTGAAAATATGTTTTTGACCAGTTCTCAGGAAAGAATTTAGTTTTACCATTATTTACTACTTCTTTTGCTTTAATGGCTAAAGTTTTAGCATCAACAAACCATTGTTCTGTTAAATAAGGTTCAATAATAGAATTAGATCTATCTCCATAAGGAACTTTATTAAATAACTTTTCTATCTTTTCTAAAAATTTACCTTCTTCAAGATGTTCTAAGATTAATTTTCTTGCTGCAAATCTATCTAAACCTTTATATGGGTCAGGTGCATTGTCATTTATTTTTCCATCAGGCGTAAATATATTAATTACTTCTAACTTGTTTCTTATGCCTACATCATAATCATTAAAATCATGAGCTGGAGTAATTTTTACTGCTCCCGTTCCTTGTTCAGGATCAGCATAATCATCTGTTATTATTTTTATTTTTCTCTTCACTAAAGGAATAATTGCAAACTTCCCTACTAAATCTTTAAATCTATCATCTTTAGGATTTACAGCTATTGCAGTATCTCCCAACATAGTTTCAGGTCTTGTTGTTGCAATTGTTATAAATTTATCTGAATTTTCTATAGGATAATTTATATAATAAAGTTGAGAATTTACTTCACGCTGATCAACTTCTAAATCAGATATTGCTGTTTTTAAAACAACATCCCAATTTACAAGTTTTTTTGCTTTGTAGATTAATTTCTTATTATAAAGATCAACGAATACTTTTATGACTGACTTAGATAAATTTTCATCCATTGTAAAAGCATTACGAGACCAATCACAAGAACATCCAAGTTTTTTAAGTTGATTAATTATTATATCTCCATATTCATTCTTCCATTCCCAGACTTTATCTATAAATTTTTCTCTACCTAAATCATTTTTTTTAACACCGTTCTTAGCAAGTTTTTTTTCAACTAATGCCTGAGTTGCAATACCAGCGTGATCTGTTCCTGGTTGCCATAAAGTTTCATAATTATTCATTCTATGAAATCTTGTTAAAACATCTTGAATTGAGTTATTTAAAGCATGTCCCATATGAAGACTTCCTGTTACATTCGGTGGAGGAATTACAATGGAGAATTTTTTTGAATTTTCTTTAGGTTTAAATAAATGGTTTTTTTCCCAATAGTCGTAGATTTTATTTTCTACATTTTTATGCTCATATTTATCAAAACTCATTGATTTGTTTTATAAATTAATCAAATTAATAAACAATAATGAAAATCATTGCTAAATTTATAGACTAATGATCAAAATGAATTATACAAAGACCGATTAATAAATATTTTATATTTGATGGCAACGTGGCGGAATGGTTACGCAGAGGATTGCAAATCCTTGTATCCCGGTTCGATTCCGGGCGTTGCCTCCAAAATAAGTATTGAGATAAATTTTAAAAAAAGTAAGTTGTGAGAAAATATTCCTCGGTAGCTCAGTTGGTAGAGCAGTTGACTGTTAATCAATTGGTCGCAGGTTCGAGTCCTGCCCGAGGAGCCAAATAATTAAACAGCCTTTGTTATATTTGTTTGTGAAAGTTGTAAGTTCTTTTCAAATTTAATCTTTTGATCTTGAGTTAACTCTGAATAAACTTTAACTAAAAAATTATAGTTTACATTCATGTGTCCCTCTTTTGATTTTTCAAGATTGATCAAATATTCTGAAAAATCCTCAAAGAAATAGTTAATTGGTACTTTTAAGTAATTTGAAAGTTGTAACAATCTAATAGAACTTACACCGTTTGTTCCTTTTTCATACTTTTGAATTTGTTGAAACGTTACGTTAATAGCTTTTGCTACTTTAGTTTGAGTTAAACCTAGTGCTAATCTTCTTAGCTTTAGCTTGTTGCCAAGATGTTTGTTAAAATTATCTTCCATTCAAGACCCCTCTTTAAATAAAATATTAATGAGAGTTAATCTAAATAGAAAACTTTATGCAAGTAAAATAATTTTAAAAAAAATTGGTTTTTTTAACTAATTCCAAACCTGTCAAGTAACTTTTTATGAAGTCTTTAGAATTATTTTAAAGAATTTGGCTTAAAAAAAGCTTGGTTCTGTCGCTCTTTGGATTGGCAAAGAATTCTTTAGTTTCCGCCTTCTCAATTATCATACCTTCGTCCATAAAAATAACTTCATCAGCAACTTCTTTAGCAAATCCCATTTCATGAGTTACTACAATCATAGTCATTCCACCTTTTGCAAGACTTACCATTGCATCAAGCACCTCTTTAATCATTTCAGGATCTAATGCGGATGTTGGTTCATCAAACAACATAATTTTTGGTTGCATACACAATGCTCTGGCGATTGCACAACGTTGTTGTTGTCCACCTGAAAGTTGTCCTGGAAATTTGTTTGCTTGATCATCTATCTGAACTTTTTTAAGTTGATCTAAGGCTAGTTCTTGAGCCTCTTTTTTTGGCATTTTTTTAACCCAAATTGGCGCAAGTGTACAATTATCTAATATTGAAAGATGTGGAAATAAATTAAATTGTTGAAAAACCATTCCAACTTCAGCTCTAATTTTTTCAATATCTTTTGTTTTTTCTGATAATTCATTTCCGTCAACAATTATATCTCCTTCTTGGTGCTCCTCTAATCTATTAATACATCTAATCAATGTAGATTTACCCGATCCTGATGGTCCGCAGACAACAATTTTTTTATTTGCCTCAACCTCAAGATTTATATTTTTTAAGACTTGAAAATCACCAAACCATTTATTCATATTTTGAATTTTTATAATTGGATCAGACATTTATTATCTCTCAGTTTTATATTTAGCCTCTAAGTTATAACTATATTTACTCATTGCATAGCATATAATCCAGAATATTATCGATGCAAAAATATATCCTTCCATCGCAAAGCCAAGCCATTTTGGATTTGTTTTTGCTAAAGCAAGCATACCTGCTAATTCAGCTAAACCAACTACAAAGATTAAAGGCGTGTCTTTGACTAATGCTAAAAATGTATTAGCTATACCAGGGATTACTAATTTTAGCGCTTGAGGTAAAATTACAAAGATATGCATCTTCCAATAACCCATTCCTAAGGATTTTGCGGCATCGTATTGACCTCTAGGTAATGATTGTAAACCTCCTCTAATAACTTCAGCACAGTAAGCAGCTTCAAATAATGTGATTGCAATGATTACTCGTACTAATTTATCCATAAAAAAATCCTCTGGTAAGAACATTGGAAACATAACAGAAGACATAAATAAAACGGTAATTAATGGAACTCCTCTCCAAAACTCAATGTAACAAATAGATATATATTTTATTACAGGAAGATTTGACCTACGGCCAAGGGCAAAAATCATTCCTAATGGAAAACAAAAAATTAGACAGAAAAAAGAAACTATAAAAGTAAGAGACAATCCTCCCCACGCACCTGTTTCAACCCATTGGAGACCAAATGATCCACCAGAGATTAAATAGTAAATAACTAGATAAGCAATTACCGGATAAATAATTACATAATATAATGCTAAATATTTTTTTAGATTTTCTTTCATAAAGTAACCAACAAATCCAAGAGCGATAACTAAAATGAACGCAGTATTAATTCTCCAATGAAATTCATTTGGATACATTCCATACATAAATCTTCTAAACCAGACCTTAATATACGTCCAGCAAGCACCGGTTCCTGTACAAGCATCTTTTGAATCACCTGATATATTTGCATCTAAAATCATCCAACTTAAAGATGGAGGAAGAGCTTTAATAATTGAAAATAATATTAATAAAGTTAATACAGCATTAAAGTTATTAGTATTTATATTTTTGTTTATTTTATCTAAAGTTTTATTTCCAGAATAATCAATTCTTATCATATTTAATCCAATCAAACCTAAGATTAATGGAAAAAACGAACTTAAAGAACCAGGTAAAAAAAATGTTAAATTTGTTTTAAGAAAAGCATTTGAAATTACATCGATTAAACTTATTAAAACTAAAAAAGAACCAATTATAGAGTAATTTTTAATATTATCTCTGTTAGGTTTTAAAAAATTTATTGTTTGCATTATTTATTTTTCTTTAATTTCAATTTTTTTGTTATACCAGTTCATTATTGCTGCAATGGTTAGACTAATTGTTAAATACGTTAACATTGTTATCGAAACAATTTCGATTGCTTTACCTGTTTGCATCAATGCAGTACCTGCAAATACAAGAACTAAATCAGGATAAGCAATCGCTGCAGCTAAAGATGAATTTTTAGTTAAATTTAAATATTGGTTTGTTGTTGGAGGTATAATAATTCTTAAAGCTTGAGGCATAATTACTAGTTTTAAAACTTGATTAGGCGTCAATCCTACAGAGGCTGCAGCCTCTTTCTGACCTTTGCTTACACCTTCAATACCAGCTCTTACACACTCTGCTACAAACGTTGAAGTATAAAGAGATAGCGCTAAAACTAATGCTATTAATTCAGGAGGTAAACTTATCCCACCTTCATAAATATAAGAGATTTTTGACAGTTTTTTAAGCTGAGGCAGTTCAAATTCTAAACTCACTCCACCAAATAAAAAGGATAAAAGGGGTAAAATAATTAATAAAGCTATTGAATACAAAAGTACTGGAATTTGTTTACCTTGTGTATCCCTTAAATTATTTGCGTATTTTCTTAATACAATAATTGAAATTATTGCTGCTAGACCACAGTACAAAAAAACATTCAAATTTTCCCATACCATTGCAGGTATGTAATAACCTTTTACAGTCATATAGGTTACACCAAACCATGCATTAGCTTTTTCCGGCAAAGGCAATGCTCTCAAAGCAGCATAATACCAAAAGAAAATTTGCAATAATAACGGTATATTTCTAAAAAATTCTACATACCATGCTGCAGAGTTTTTTATCAGATAATTTGATGATAGTCTTGCTACTCCAATTATAACTCCAAGTATTGTACAAAAAATTATGCTTATAAATGACACTAGTAAAGTGTTTAAAAGTCCAACTAGAAAGGCTCTGGCATATGAGTCTGAACCACTATATTCAATTAAAGAAAATTGAACATCAAATGACGATTCTTGTGATAAAAAACCAAAACCAAAATCAATTCCTCTATTATCCATGTTGGTCTGGGCATTGATTGTTAAAAATCCAAAAATAAGAACAACAAAAAGTATGGCTAAAATCTGAGGTAAAAATTTTTTTATAATGTTGTTCATTAAAGTCTATATAAAAAAAAGGGCTAGATATTTCTAGCCCTTTTTAAGTAATTTAGAATAAAATTATCTTGCTGGTGGTACGTATAAAATTCCACCTTTTGTCCATAATTCGTTTGGACCTCTATCAGGTAGAATTCCAGTGTCAGCTATATTTCTCTTGTAGCTTTCACCATAGTTACCAACTTGTTTGATAATTCTTAAGTTCCAGTCGTTATCTAAACCAAAAGCTGCACCTAATTCACCCTCTGCACCAACTAATCTTTTGATAGCTGGATTGTTTGAAGTTTTCATCATGTCAGCATTTGATGAATTAACACCATACTCTTCTGCTTCGATCATAGTATTTAGTGACCATCTAACTATGTCTTCCCAAACAGAATCACCTTGACGTACAACTGGGCCTAGTGGTTCTTTTGAAATAGTTTCAGGTAATACAACGTGATCATCTGGAGCTGATAATTTTGTTCTTTGAGCAGCTAGACCAGATTTATCTGTTGTGTAAGTATCACATCTACCAGCATCGTAAGCAGCTAC
Organism: uncultured Pelagibacteraceae bacterium; assembly: GCA_902580535.1. GTDB lineage: Bacteria > Pseudomonadota > Alphaproteobacteria > Pelagibacterales > Pelagibacteraceae > Pelagibacter. The sequence goes on from CACHKZ010000004.1 coordinate 13,370, forward strand.
GACTTCGTCTGCTTTTTCAAAAACTACTGGCTCATAAGAAATTCCTCTAGAATCAAAGAAGTCTCTCATATTAAGCTCAGTTGTTGTTCCTAAGTTCGTGCAAACTGATGTTCCGTTTTTAAACTCACTTGTAGATTTAATTCCTGAACCTTTTCTTACCATGAAACCTTGACCATCATAGAAATTTACTCCAACAAAAGTTAAACCAATGTCAGCATCTCTAGATAAAGTCCAAGTGGTATTTCTTGATAAGATGTCAATTTCACCAGATGTTAGTGCTGTAAATCTCTCTTTTGCACTTAAAGGTGTAAATTTAACTTTAGTTGCATCTCCTAATGTAGCAGCAGCAACAGCTCTACATACATCAACATCTATCCCTGTCCAATTTCCAGACTCATCTGCATTTGAAAATCCAGGTAGACCCTGAGAAACACCACATCTTACAAATCCTCTTTTTTTAGTGTTCTCAAGAGTTTTTGATTTCTTAGCAGCCATTGTCTCTGTTGAAAATGCAAAAAGCACAGCAAACATAGCAACTAAAGAAGTCAATTGTTTTACTAATTTAAACATTATTTCTTCCTCTTTTATTTATTTATTTGTTAACAAATTATTCAAAAAGTAATTTTTGAATGCCTGAGTAAAGCAGAAACTAATACAACCATCAACTGTAAAAATACCTCATCAATGTTGACCAATTTGTGCTGGCGCGCCCTGAAGGATTCGAACCTCCGACCCACGGTTTAGAAAACCGTTGCTCTATCCAGCTGAGCTAAGGGCGCAAAGAAAATACCTTATAATACTAAATTAGCTTTTGAAAAGGTATTTTTTAAATAAAATTAAAACAGTCAATAATTCAACTCTACCAATGATCATAAAAATTATTAAATAAAACTTAGTTAAAAATGAGAGATTATTGAAATCAAAATCTGATAGTTCAAACATACTTGAATTTACTGTATTCATGATTGTTAAAATTGATAATTTAAAAGAATTTTCGAATTGAATATCTGAAAGCGTTAGTAATGAGGTTAAAATTGACAAGGAGATTATAAAAATAATAATAGAAAAAAAATATTTATTAATATCTGATTTTTCAGTATTCTCATTTGTCAATATAACTTTATTAGAATAAATTTGATTAGGTTTAGTGTGTGATAAAAGGTTATTAATAGAAAATTTTAATAAACTTAAAATTTTAATTACTCTTAAACCTGAACTAGTAGAAAAAAAAGAACCTCCAATAATAACCAAAATAAATAATATAAAAGTCAAATTCTTTGGTGTATCAGAAAACGATAATCCAATATTTGAAACACTACTAGATATGGCTACTAAAATTGTTGGGAAATTATTATCCTTATTAAAAAAAACAAATGAGAGAGAAATTAAAAATAATAGATAAATTAATAAATTGAAATCTTCGCTCAAAAAATTTAGTTTTTTCCTATTAAAAAAAAAGAGGTTAAAAGTTAAAAATAAGCTGAAGAATGATAATATCATTGTAAATGATAACAAAACTCTACTTAGATTGTTTTGAAATAATAAATCAATATTATTTACCGGTAGAAAACCTCCTGAGGAAATTATAGATAGTGATAAATTTAGAGCATCAAATGTTCTTAAATTTATAAATTTAAATAAAATAAAAATAAAAAAAGTAAGAAGAATATAAATAATAAATATCTTTAAAGTTTGCTTGAAAAGCTCATTATAATTAAGTGATAAATATTCTGTTAATGATTGTTTGAGATTTTTATCAAAAATATCTATTAAAAGTAGTATTGAAAAAAGAAAATATATACCACCTATCCATTGAGATGTAGATCTCCATAAAATTAGGCTTTCATCTAATTGTTTTAAATTTTCAAAGACAGTAAATCCTGTCGATGTGAAACCTGAGATTGATTCAAAATATGAATTTAAAAAAGATATATTTTGTATACTTAAATAATAAGGTAGAGAAATTATTAGTGGAAACAGAATATATCCTAAAAGTACTGTAAATATTTTTTCATACAGTGTAATTTTGAAATTTTTAGTTCTACTCAAGTAAAAAAGAATACAGCCTAAAGTCAGACTTATAAAAAATGTAAATATATAGTTCTCAATATTAAAAAAAATATTAAAATAATTAGAATAAATAATATTAAAAAAAGAAAAAATACTTAATAAAATTAAAAATGATCCAATAAAAATAAAACTAAACTTAGTCATATTAAAATTAGATTGAACTAATTCTAAACATGTTTTCAACAATTGGTAACTGGTCTCTTTTTGATAAAAGCACTACAGTATCATCCTTTTGAAAGGTGTAACTAGAACTAGGAATAATAAATTTATTATCTCTTAATATTGCTCCAATCCTAATATCTTCAGGTAAGTTAGAATCTTTAAGTTGTTTATTTATTAATTCTGATGACTCAATAATATCTGCTTCAATTACCTCATATTCTCCATTTGAAATTGTATAAGCATTTTCAATAGTCCCTTTATGAACATGCTTTAATATACTAGAAACTGTATTCATTCTTGGATCAATTAGATCATCTATTTTTAATGAAGATTGTAGTAAAGAATAATTTGGTTTATTTATCAAAGCCATAGTCCTTTTATCTTTAGAAAATTTCTCTACTATAACGCTTACCATTAAATTATCTTCATCATCATTTGTGAGCGCCAAAACCGTTTCTACTTCATCAATATTAGCTTCATTAAGTACATCCTCATCTAAACCATTACCATTAATTACAATTGTGTCATTTAATTCATTTGCAATATACTCAGCTCGTGACTTATCTTTTTCAATTAATTTAACTCTAGCTGAGTCAAATGATTGTTCTATGTTTTTTGCTAAATTAAATCCAATATTTCCTCCACCTATTATTAAAATTTTATTTGAAATTTTTTCATTATGTCCAAATACACTTAAGGTTTCTTGCATTTGACTACTGTTAACAACTACATAGGCTTTATCATTTAACTGCAATGAGTCAGTTTTTTTCATTATAATAAATTTGTCATTTCTAATAACTCCTAAAATGTAAGCATTCAAATTAGGGAATTTTTTTGTTAATTCATTTAAATTAATTTCTCTGATAGAACACTTTTCATTAATTAATATTTCTAATAATCTAATTTTATTTTCAGCAAAAGGAACATTATCTAAAGCACCTGGAGCTTCTAGTTTTCTTTGAATGGATTTTGCTATTTCAACCTCGGGTGAAATGATATTATCAATTGGTAAATTTTCTTTACTAAATAGCCCAGAGTATTTAGGATCAAGATATTCTTGAAATCTAATTCTAGCAATTTTTTTTGGAACTTTAAACAGAGAAAAAGCTATTTGGCAAATTAACATATTTATTTCGTCATTTCTTGTAACTGCAATAATCATATCTGCATCTTTCGTGTTAGCCTTTTCTAATATTTCTGGAGAAGTGGCTTTACCAACTATTGCTTTTACATCTAGGGTTTCATTTAATTTTTGTATGTCATCACTAGATTGGTCAATCATAGTTATAGAGTGATTTTGTTCTATCAACATTTTTGCAATGGTGAAGCCAACTCTTCCAGCTCCACATATTATAATATTCATTAGTTTAAATCTTTCACACCAAGTAATCTTAATTTTCTATGTAAAGCAGATCTTTCCATCCCAATAAATTTTGCTGTTTTTGAAATATTGCCACTAAACTTTTTTAATTGAGAAATTAAGTACTGTTTTTCGAAACTTTCTCTAGCTTCTTTCAATGGAACTGTAAGTGTTTCAGTTACAGAGAAATTATCCTCAATAGATTTTGACAAGGACTCCTTTATTATGTTCATTAGTTTTTCATTATCCTCACCAGGTGATAAAATCGCAATTCTCTCGATTAAATTTCGAAGCTCTCTTACATTTCCTGGCCAATCATAATTTAGTAAATAATTATTATCAATAATCTTAAATTTTTTAAAATTGTTAGCTTCACAAATATTATCAATGAAATAATTAATTAATATTGGAATATCATCAATTCTCTTATTAAGTGGATCGATTTTAATATTAAAAACATTTAATCGATGAAATAAGTCCTCTCTAAAATTACCACATTTAATCTCTTGTTGTACGTCTTTACTGTTTGTGCAAATTATTCTAACATCTACTTTTATATCATGATTGCTATTTATTCTCTTAAATTTTTGGTCAATAACTACTCTTAAAATTTTTGACTGTGTCTCAAGTGGTATTTCGGTAACTTCATCTATTAAAAGCACACCGCCTGAGGCTTTTTCAAGAGCTCCATAAAAAATAGAACCATCTTTTTTTTCCTCACCAAACAATTCTAGCTCATATTTTTTTGCATCTAGAAGTGCTCCATTAATAATAACAAATGGTCCATCTTTTCTTATTGAATTTTTATGAATTTTTCTTGAGATTAGTTCCTTGCCAGATCCAGTAGGTCCACTAATGAATATTCTACTTTCAGATTTTGACAATTTGTTAATTTGATCTTTAATAGATAGAATATTAGAACTTTTTCCTACTAATTCGAATGTGTGGAATAATTTTGTATTGAGATTTTTATTTTCATTTTTGAGATTATAATTTTCAACAGCTCTATTTACAAAATTTAAAAGTCTTTCCTTATCAAAAGGTTTTTGAATAAACTCAAATGCTCCAGATTTTAAAGAATTTACAGCCATCTCAATATTGGCATGGCCAGATATCATAATTACTGGAAGATCAGAATTTTTTTTTTTGATATGATCTAAAAGAAGAATTCCATCGTTGTCACCTTTATCTAATTTTACATCAATAATAGCAACATCTGGCAGTTTTTTATCTATTTCAGTTAAAGCTTGGTTATAATTAGCAGCAAGTCTTGTTTTATATCCAGAATCACTTATTAATTCATTTAGAATTAATCTTATATCTGCGTTATCATCTACAATTAAAATTTCTGCTGACATTATTTAATATAAGGAATTATTATTTGAATTTTTGCACCATTTTTATGATTTAAAAATTTAATTGAACCTTCATGATCACTAATAATTTTATCTACAATTGATAATCCTAATCCAGTTCCTTTTTCTTTTGTTGTAAAATAAGGTTTAATTATATCTTTCGTTTTTTTATTTTTAAAGCCTGTACCTGTATCAATAATATTGACGTTTATATAATCTCTTCTTTGTCGAATTTCTATATCTATATTTTTGTTTGTTTTACTAGATTTTTCGGCTTTTTCTTGGATGCTTTCTACAGAATTTTTAATTAAGTTAAAAAATAATCTATTAAATTGTTCATTATCGAATTTTAATATTACATCTTTAGAAAGATGATTTGCCAGTCTAATATTAATTGAAGAATCAAATTTATTTACAAAATTAATATTTTCTTTAATTAATAAGTTTAAATTATTAGGTTTGAATAATGGTTTAGGCATTCTGGCAAAATCAGAAAATTCATTTACTAAATTTTCAATTTGCTTAATTTGTTTAAGTATTGTTTTTAGATTATTGAGATATTTGTCTTGTTTTTCATTTTCAATATTAGGAAGATATTTTGTTTTAAGATTATCAATTGTCAATTGAATAGGTGTTAAGGGATTTTTTATCTCATGAGCCAACTTTCTTGCAACATTTTCCCAAGCTTCATGTCTTTCATTTGTCAGTAACCTTTCTTGTTGATTTTTTAATCTCTCAATCATTGAATTAAAATTTCTATTTAATCTTTCCATTTCAATGTCAGCTTTAAGATCAGGGACTTTTGTATCTAGATTTCCTTTTCCTATGTTTTCAGATGCACTTATCAAATTATTAATTGATATAAAAAAACGAGAGGAAAATCGTATTGCTATTGTAATTGATAAAAACAGCAACAAAGTTACCAATGTGATATAAATTATTGCAAAAGATATTCTTATACCTAGATTTTGATTTTCAACAGTGTAATAAAAATTTACAGCTTCCTCAGATTTAATTAAATAATTTGATATATTTTTATCAAAATACTTTAATACATATAAAAATGTATTATCAAAGTTAGACAATTTTATTACAGCTGCTGATTTGTTTTCAAAAGTATTAATAATTTTTAATGGTCTATCATCATTTTTAACCATCTGCATTGCCCTATCTTCAATTTTTTTATATTGAGAGTCTACAGCTGACCTAATCAAATCGCCTTCGCTATTTATTAAATGAAGTTGATCTATATCTCTTAAAAATCTTTGAGTATTTAATATAAGCTGAAATCTATCGGGATTCGATTTGTATAACTCTGAATATTTATTTAGGTCAAAAGCAATTAAAACTATTTCAGATTCAATTTTGTTTCTTTTTTCATCAACATAATTCTTAGCAATTTCATATGAATTGTTTACTGCAGTAGTAATTTTCTTATCAAAATATTTATCTAGTGCAAAAGAAAAAATAAATAAAGAAAAAAACGCAATTAATAATGATGGTATAAGTGTAAACAGGGCAAATGATATTATATATTTTCTATTCGCAATTGATCCTCTTACATTAATGTTATTTTTGATAGAATTTTTTATATCTATAAAAATAAATACAAAGAATAGAAGTACCAAAACTATGTTTGAAATTAGTAATATTTCGAGATTTTCTTCATTAAGTTTAATAAAACTTTTGTCTATGAAGGTTAAAAAAGTAAGAAAAGCTAAAGAAATAGTTAAAATAAAGATAACTATGATAAACAAATTTCTTTTTAACAAAGCAAACATAATTTAAAAATATACTACTGAAAATTTTATAATAATCATGAGTAATTGTTTTATACTACTAGCTGCAGGTAAAGGTAAGAGATTTAAATCAAAAAATCCAAAACAATTTATTAATTATATAAATAAGCCCTTATTTATGCATTCAGTAGATAAAGCAATTAAATCAAAAATGTTCAAAACAATTATTATTGTATCAAATCTACCGATTAAAAATATTAGAACCAAATCTATTAAAGTTATCAAAGGTGGTAAAGAAAGACATGAGTCAACTCAAAATGCTTTAAATTTTATCAAAAACAAAAAAATAAAAAATGTTTTTATTCATGATGCAGCACGACCTAATTTTACTATTAGATTGTTAAAAAGATTAAAAAATAATTTAAAAAAAAACAAAGCAGTTGTGCCTTATATTAAGACTTACAATTCAGTAAAATTTGTAGAAAAAAATAAAATTCAAAATTTAGATCGTGAAAAATTATTATTTACACAAACACCACAATGTTTTGATTTCAAATCTATATATAAACTATCAAAATTAAATAAAAAAAAAATAACTGATGAAGCCTCATTATTTTTAACAAATAACAGAAAAGTCAAATTTATTAAAGGTGAAGAAAATAATTTTAAAATAACCACTATTAAAGATTTTAAAAAACCTAATGTTAAAAGTTTTTATGGTATTGGATTTGATATACATAGATTAATAAAAAATAAAAATTTATTTCTTGGTGGTATAAAGATTCCCTTCCACTCTGGTTTACAAGGCCACTCAGATGGGGATGTTATTTTACATGCAGTAATCGATGGATTGCTGGGTGCAATGAATAAAAAAGATATTGGTACTTTTTATCCAAGTAATAAAAGAAAATTTAAAAATATAAGATCACCTAATATGTTATCTCCAATTTTAAAAATATTGAATAAAGATGGATATTCTATAAATAATGTTGATATTAACTTGATTTGTGAAAAACCTAAAGTTTCAAAATATAGAGATAAGATTATTAAATCTTTGTGTAATTTGTTAAATATAAATAAAGATCAAGTTAATCTTAAAGGCAAAACTGTTGAAAAATTAGGCTTGATTGGAAAAGAGGAAGCTATTGCATGCGAAGTAATAATCTCATTAGATCATTATGCTTAAAATAATAAATTCTTTATTTGTCACGATGTTTGGAATCGGAAAATTACCAAGAATACCAGGTAGCTATGCTTCTTTGGTTACTGTTATTTTCTTATATATATTATTTCATATTTTTTCAGTACCAGCAGATGTTTTTTTGTTTTTTTTAGTAGCTATTTTTATAATTTCACTTTTCGCAGTAAATATATTTACTAAAGATTTAATCAATAAAGATCCAAAAGAGGTTGTTATTGACGAGTTTATTGGTCAATCAATACCCATATGTCTTTATGAAATTGCTCACACAGAGCAGACAGATCCATCAAGAGTTTTAACCTTTTATTTTATAATGTTTATTCTTTTTAGAATCTTTGATATCGCAAAACCTTACCCAGTTAGCTACTACGATAAAAACTTTAAAAATAGTTTTGGTGTTATGATGGATGATGTTTGTGCTGGCTTATATGTAGTTGCAATTCTTGTCTTTTATATAATTGTTACTACATGAATAAATTATCATTAAAAATTGTAAAGTCACTGACTAAAAAAAAACTAACAGTCTCATTTGCTGAGTCTTGTACTGGAGGACTTTTGGCCAGCTCAATCACATCTATCAGTGGATCGTCTAAAGTATTTAATATGGGATTTGTAACCTATTCAAATAATGCAAAAATAAAATTACTTAAGGTTCCAAAAAAAACTATTACAAAGTATGGAGCAGTTAGTCACGAGACCTGTCTATCGATGTTAATAAATTTAAGTAAAATTATTAAATCAGATATATCAATCTCAATTACTGGCATAGCAGGACCAAATGGAGGAACCAAAGAAAAACCAGTTGGATTAGTCTACATAGGTATTAAAAAAGGAAATAAAGCAATCATAAAGAAAAATTTATTTAAAAGTAAAAAAAGAATTTCAATTCAAAAAGCAAGTGTAAATCAAGCTCTTAAATTGATTTTGGATATATTATAAACTTTCAGCTCTTTTTTGAAAAGCATCAGCTATTTTATCAAGACCAAATTGAAAAGATTTAGTCATAAGAATATTTAAAAATTTATTTTTAATTTCAAAATCAACATCAAATGTAACTTCAGTAAACTCTCCTTTTTCAACAAATTTCCAATTGTTTTCTAAATAATTTAAAGGGCCATCAATATTTGTAACGAAGATCGTGTCATCTTTTTTGTTAAATTTTACGTCACTTTTATAAGTATCTACAATAGGGCCTTTTCCTATTGTTAAATCAGCAACAATTAGTGTTAAGTCTCCTTCTTCTTTTCTTTCGTATACTTTTGACTCTTTGCAGAAAGGAACAAACTCGGGATATTTTTCAATATCAAGTACAAAATCAATTAACTTTTCTTTTTTGTTATCAATTAATCTCTTAACTGATGCTTTGGGCATTAATTAATATTTTTCTATTATTTTTTAATTTATTAAAATCCTCATCTGCGTGATATGACGATCTGGTTAAAGGAGATGAAGATACTAATAAAAATCCCTTAGCTTTAGCGATTTGTCCCAATTCTTCAAATTCATCTGGATGGTAATATCTTTTTAAAGGAAAATGTTTAACGGAGGGTTGTAAATATTGACCAATTGTTAAGAAATCAACCTCTGCTGATCTTAAATCATCCATGACTTGAATTATTTCATCTTTTGTTTCTCCAAATCCAACCATTATACCTGACTTTGTATAAACATTTTCATTAAACTTTTTTGAATTTTTTAAAAGCTCTAATGATCCAAAATATCTAGCTCCAGGTCTCACTTTAAGATAGAGACTAGGTACAGTTTCTATGTTGTGGTTAAATACATCGGGATTTGCGTCTAACACTCTTTTATAAGCCTCACCTTTTCTTAAAAAATCAGGTGTGAGTACTTCAATTGTTGTTTTTGGATTTTTTTTTCTTGTTGCAACAATAACATCATGAAAATGATTTGAACCTCCATCAGAAAGATCATCTCTATCTACCGAAGTTATTACTACGTGTCTTAAATTCAATTTATTGACTGCATTTGCTATTTTAACAGGTTCAAATTCATCTAGTTTTTCTGGTTTGCCCGTTTTAACATCACAAAAAGCACAGGCTCTTGTGCAGGTATCACCCATTATCATTAAAGTTGCATGTCTTTTGCTCCAACATTCGGTTATATTTGGACAGTTTGCTTCTTGGCAAACAGTTACAAGGTTATCCTTGTTAACAACAGTCTTGGTTAAAAAAAATTCTTTACTATTTAATAGCCTTGATCTTATCCACTCAGGTTTCTTTTTAAGAGGATTTATCGGTTTATTAACTTTTTCAGGATGCCTTGGTCTATTTTTAATTTCCATTATGTTTAATTATATAGGTAGTCTCTCCTTCTTTTCCAAATAAAAACTTCTCTCTAATTAATATTTCTATGAAATCTAAATCAATATTTTCTGTTAAAAGTGAATTTTTGTCCTCTAAATCTTGTATATTATTAATTAAGAGATTTTGATCATTTTTAAGTTGTTCATAAATGTCTTTCTTTTCCATATAAGAAATTAATCCTCTTTCTCCATCTAACAAATTAAAAAAGAAGTATATTAATAGAAAAGTGATAATTAGAGTAAAATAATTTTTTTTTAATTTATCTAACATTAGTTAATTTTATTCATTTTTGCAGATCTACCAAGATCTTCCTCAATACGTATTAATTGATTATACTTGGCTATTCTCTCTGACCTTGCCAAAGAACCTGTTTTTATTTGATTTGAATTTGTACCAACAGCTAAATCAGCGATAAACGTATCCTCGGTGTCCCCTGATCTATGAGAAATTATTGTTTTAAAACCTATTAACTGGGCAAATTTAATAACTTCTAAGGTTTCTGTAACAGTTCCAATTTGATTCAATTTTATCAAAATACTATTTGCTGATAAATTTAGAAAACCTACTTTTAATCTCTCAAGATTAGTAACAAAAAGATCATCCCCTACAATTTGTGTTTTATTTTTAGATTTATTTAAAAATTTAGTCCACGCTTTCCAATCATCTTCACCAAACGGATCTTCTATTGATTTAATTTGATATTTTTTAATCAAATTTAAATATTTAATTATCGAATTATCAACGCTGATGTATTGTTTAGAATGAATTGAGTATTTGTCTTTTCTAATTAATTCATTAGCTGCTACATCTAAACAAATAGATATATCTTTACCATTTTTAAAACCAGATTTTTGGATTGCTTGAACAATTAGTTTGAGTGCACTTTCATTATCACTTATCATTGGCGCAAAACCTCCTTCGTCACCAACATTAATAGAATGACCAGCTTTTTTTAGTAATATTTTTAAATTATTAATTACCAAAAAACACATTCGGACAGCATCATTAAAAGATCTAGCTTTATCTGGTCTAATCATAAACTCTTGAATTCTAAGACCATTATCTGCATGTGCTCCCCCATTTATAATATTCATTAATGGAAAAGGAAGTTTGAAGTTTTTTTTTACTATAAAGTTTTTATATAATGGTATTTTTTTTACTTTTGCTGAGAGTTTTTTTGCAGCCATTGATACAGCTAATATTGTATTTGCACCTAATTTAGTTTTCTGTTTAGTGCCATCCAACTTTATAAGGATACTATCTATTCTTTCTTGATCATGAATATTTAAATTTTTTAATTTTTTTGAAATTAATCTATTCACAGTTGCAACTGGTATTAAAACACTTTTTCCTAAATATTTTTTATTACTTTTGTCTCTTTTTTCATAAGCTTCAAAAGTCCCTGTAGATGCGCCTGAAGGACAAATAGCCGAAGCGCTTAAATTATTTGAAAATACTTCAGCCTCTATAGTAGGATTTCCTCTGCTGTCATATACCTGTCTTGCGACCACTCGTTTGATTTTACTCATTTATTATTTTTTAACTAAATTATCGATTTCTACAATTTGATTAATTAGCTCGTCTAATTTATCTAAAGGTACCATATTTGGACCATCAGATGGAGCATTATCAGGGTCTTGATGTGTTTCTAAAAAAATAGCTGCTATACCAACGGCAGTAGCTGCCCTCGATAGATATTTAACAAATTCTCTCTGACCTCCACTTTTTTCACCTAGACCGCCAGGTTGTTGAACTGAATGGGTTCCATCAAAAACTACTGGGTAACCATTTTTGGCCATAATAGGAATAGATCTCATATCTGATACTAATGTATTATAACCAAAGCTAGCACCTCTCTCGGTGACTAAAATATTTTCATTCCCACTTTCCGAAATTTTTTTTGTTACATTTATCATATCCCATGGGGCTAGAAATTGGCCTTTCTTCACATTAATAATTTTATTTGTTTTAGCTGCTGCAATTAACAGGTCTGTTTGTCTGCAAAGAAAAGCTGGAATTTGGAGCACATCAACATGAGGTGCAACAATTGAACATTGTTCTTGATTATGTATGTCTGTAAGAACTGGAACATTTATATCTTTTTTAATTTTGTCAAATACAGGTAATGAATTTTCTAATCCAGCACCACGTTTGCCTTTAAGGCTTGTCCTATTTGCTTTATCAAATGAAGTTTTATAAATAAAGCCAATATTATATTTTAAAGTAATCTCTTTAATTTTTCCAGCCATATCTAAAGCATGTTGCTCTGTCTCAAGTTGACAGGGTCCGGAAATAAGACAAATTTTATTTTTGTTTGAAATTTCTATTCCGTTACAATTTATTACTTTATTTTCCATTATAAGATTTTGCAGCTTTAATAAATGAAGAGAATAATGGATGAGGATTTAAAGGTCTAGATTTAAATTCTGGATGAAATTGAACACCGATAAACCATGGGTGATTTTTTAACTCAATGATTTCAGGTAATTTATTATCTGGAGAAACTCCTGAAAATATTAAACCTTTTTTTTCAAATTGATGCATTAAGTTAATATTGACCTCGTATCTATGTCTATGCCTCTCATTAATTAAATTGGATTTATAGACATTTTTTATGGCAGAATTATTTTTAAGTTTAGCTTCATAAAGACCTAATCTCATTGTTCCCCCAAGATTCTTGTCAGTACCTCTTATAACTTTTCCATCTTTACTCCATTGATCAATTAATCCGACTACAGGGAAGCATTTCTTATCTAATTCACTAGATCCAGCTTTTTTAATTTTTAATATATTTCTGGCAAATTCAACCATTGCCATTTGCATTCCAAAACAAATTCCTAAAAAAGGTATTTTTTTTTGTCTCGCATATTTAATAGCCTGTATTTTTCCCTCCGTGCCTCTCTTGCCAAATCCACCAGGTATTAATATTCCTGAAACATTTTTTAATTTAGATTTTATTTCATAAGATCTAAGCTTGTCCGACTCAATTCTTACTAAGTTTACTTTAATTTTATTATAAATTCCTCCGTGAGTAAGAGCTTCATCAAGAGATTTGTAAGCATCCTTTAAATTTACATATTTTCCTATGATTGCAATGTTAACAGTTTTTTTAGTGTTAAGAACTATCTTGGTTATTTTTTTCCAAGGCAATAGGTTTGGTCTTTTTTTTGATTTTAATTTAAAAAATTTTAAAACCTGCTTGTCTAATTTTTGATTAAAAAAACTTATTGGAGCCTCATAAATAGTTTTTACATCAACTGTTTCAATAACATTTTCGATGTCTACATTACAAAATAAAGATATTTTTCTTCTTTGATCTAAGGGAATAGATTGTTGAGATCTGCAGATGACAATATCAGGTTGTATTCCTATACTTCTTAACTCTTTTACTGAATGCTGAGTTGGTTTTGTTTTAATTTCATCTGAAGATTTTAAATAAGGAACAAATGTTAGATGTATAAATAAAGATTTTGATCTTCCATTGTCATTGGAGAATTGTCTAATAGCTTCTAAAAATGGTAGACTTTCTATATCACCTACTGTTCCTCCAATTTCACAGATAACAAAATCTTCATTTGTAATATCTTTTTTAATAAACTCTTTAATTCTATCTGTTACATGAGGAATTACTTGAACAGTTTTTCCTAGATAGCCACCTCGTCTCTCTTTTACAATTATGTCACTGTATATTCTGCCTGTTGTTATATTATCAGATTGTTTAGCAGATATATCTGTAAATCTCTCATAATGTCCTAAATCTAGATCTGTTTCTGCGCCATCATCAGTTACAAAAACTTCACCATGTTGAAATGGACTCATCGTGCCTGGATCAACATTCAAATATGGATCCATTTTTCTTATTCTCACTTTATAACCTTGCGATCTTAGTAAATAACCAAGCGAAGCTGATGACAAACCTTTACCAAGTGATGAAACCACGCCGCCAGTGACAAATATATATCGCGCCATGGAATTATGTTATAGCTAATGAATTATGAAAATAAAAGTATTAATTATTATTTTCAGGTAATTTTGGAGCATCGTCTGCATTTTCCTCAATTTTATCGATAACAGACGTATTTGAAGGAAGATCTCCTCTTGAAATTATAGTTAATCCTAGACTACAAATTATGAATAATGTTGCAACAATTGCTGTTGCTTTAGTCATAAAATTTCCAGCAGATCTTGAAAACATAAAGTTATCTTGAGATACACCAATACCAAGGGCTCCACCTTCAGATTTTTGGAACAAGACAAGCAAAACAAGTATTGCAGCTAATATTATATTTATAATTAATAGTATGTTTTCCACGAGGGTTAATTAATAGATTTTTTCATTATATCAATAAATATTTTTTCATTAGTGGATGCACCACCTATCAAAAAACCGTCAATATTATCGATTCTCATTAAATTTTTAATATTTTTTGGGTTAACCGAACCTCCATACAAAACTTTTGACTTCGAAAATTTTTTTGATCTCTTTAAAGTATCTTTGATAAATTTAATATTTTTTATTAGATTATTTTCAGTTGGAAGAACTCCTGTGCCAATAGACCATACAGGTTCGTATGCTATTATAACTTTATTTAATTTATTTAAATTTTTTAAACCCTGGAGTAATTGTCTCTTTAAAACAGAATTTGTTCTATTTTTTTTTTTATCAATTAGTTTTTCACCAATACAAAAAATAACATTTAATTTTTTATTAAGTGCAGATTTTATTTTTAAATTAATTTTTTTGTTATCATTTTCCTCTCTAGTTTCAGAATGCCCAATTATAACAAATTGGGCTCCTAAATCCTTAATCATCTTTGGACTTATTGAGCCAGTATATGGTCCATAGTTTGAATTTACATGACAATCCTGGGCCCCAATGAGAATGTTTGAATTTATAGTTTTATCTACAAAAGATTTAAGCAAAGTATAAGGTGGGCAATATACAATCTTAGCCCTATGTTTGTTTTTTTTTGAGTAACTTATTACATTATTTAATGAATTAACTAATTTAAGTGACCCAAACATCTTCCAGTTGGCAATGAAATACATATTATTATTTGTCATACTGATTAATATAATTTATATGTTTATTTTTTTTTAGATCAATAAATAAAGTCTATATAATATGATTGGTAAATTAAGAGGTTTTTCAAATTCTAAACTAGCTGGAGTGTTAGTTGGGATAATTATAATCCCTTTCGTATTTTGGGGAATGGGAAGTGTGTTTAGTGGGGGCAACACAAACAATGTTGCAAAGATTAACAATGAAGCAATATCATCAAAAGACTTTGTAAATTTTATAAATGAGTCCAGGCTTACAAATGATATTATTAAAGCAAACATAGATAACAATATTGTAGAGCAAATCTTGTCAGAACTAATATCTGAAAAATTAATTGAGATGGAGATAAGTGAATTAAATATATCTCTGTCAGAGGAGGCGTTAGCAAATAAAATCCGATCTAATTCTATTCTGCTTGATGATAACAAAAAATTTTCTAGAGTGAAATATGAAAAATTTTTATTAGAAAATAATCTTACTGCTTCAAGTTTTGAAAATTCTCTAAAAAACCAGGAATTAAAAAAAAATTTATTTAAATATGTAAGTGGTGGAATTAAATCTCCATATTTTTTAAAAAATAAAATATTTATAAATGAAAATAAAAAAATTGATGTTGAATTTTTAGACCTGGATTTAGTACATGACAAAACTGTATCCAATCAAGAAATAGATGATTTCATAAAAAATAATCAAGATATTTTAAAAATGGACTTTATTGATATTTCATATGCGAAAATAACTCCTCAAAATTTAATTGAAATTGATGAATTTAATGACGAATTTTTTAAGAAAATTGATGAAATTGAAAACAGTATTTTAAATGGATTAAGCATAAAAGAAATTAATGAGATTTATAATTTTAAACCTAATGAAATAAAGAATTTTATATTAAAAGACAATTCAGATGAAACACTTAAGGAAATATATTCTAAAAGAAACGAGGATAAAATACAATTGATCGATAAAAATGATTATTATTTAATATTTGAAATTTCAAATATCATTAAAAAAATACCAAATTTTAATGATACATATTTTTTGGAAAGTTTAAAAAAAAATATAGTTTTGAAAAAGAAGTTCGAGTTCAACAAAAATATTTTTGAAAAAATTGATGAAAAATTATTTAGCTATGAAGAATTTATTAAAATATCTAAAGACGAAAACAATATTAAAACTACAACAATAGAAAATCTTAATGACAATAAAATTTTTGACTCAGACTCAATTAATCTTATTTATACATTGCCAAATAAAAGTTTTACATTAGTTACTGGAGATACAAACAAAGTTTATTTAACAAAAATAGATAATATTTTTTACACTGATATAGATAAAAATGCTGAAAATATTAATGAATATTCAACTAAATCAAATAATGATATAATTAATGATATTTATACATCATATGATCTATCATTAAATTCTAAATATAAAGTAAAAATTTTTAACCAAACAATTGATAGAGTAAAAAATTATTTTAGATAATGTTGAATATTAGTCTAAAGTTATTCAAGAAAAATCATAAAAAGAATATAAATCAAGTTCTTTATCATTCATTTAAATCTAGTGGAATTAAAGAAATAGAAAATTTAATAAATAATTTTTTAAATGTAAAAAATAGTTTTATTTTTGAGTCGGTTGAAAAAGGTTTTATAAAAGGAAGATATACTATTTTTGGTAAAAAACCTGATAAAATATGGGAATTTAATAATAATAATTGCGTTTTAAATTATGAAAACAAGAGTAAAAAATTAAGAGGAACACCAAAAAATAATATTGAAAAAATAATTGAAGATTTCAAGTTTAAAATTCCTAACGAATTGCCACCAATAAGTTCGATTATTTCAGGATACTTCTCTTATGATATAATAAGATATATTGAAAAAATCCCAAATAGTACAAAAAATGATCTTAAAATTCCTGATGCAAGGATTTTAAGGCCAAAGAATGTTGTAGTTTTTGATAATGCTGAAAAAAAATTATTTTTTATAGTTAATTGTTTTTCAGACGAAAAAATCAAAAATTATGAAGCAAAATATGAACAAATTCAAAAAGATATTGAGGAGATGATTTTTTTAGCAAACTATAATTTCAGAATTAAATCCACAAACAATAAGATCATAAAACCCAAAATTAAATCAAATATCTCAAAAAAAAAATTTCTGAAGAATGTTACTAAGGCTAAAAATTATATTAAAATTGGAGATATTTTTCAGGTCGTTCTAAGTCAAAGATTCGAAACAGATCTTGTCAAAAGTCCTTTGGAAATTTATAAAAAATTAAGAATTACAAACCCTTCTCCTTTCATGTATTTTTTTAATTTTGAGGATTTTCAAATCATAGGTGCAAGTCCCGAAATACTTGTTAGACTTAGGGATAATAAAATTACCATTAGACCGATTGCCGGAACTAGACCTAGGGGAAAAAATAAAAAAAAGGATAAATTTTATGAAAAAGATCTTTTAAAAGATAAAAAAGAACTTTCTGAACACCTGATGCTTCTTGACCTTGGAAGAAATGATACTGGAAAGGTTTCTAAAGTAAACTCAGTTAAAGTCACTGAAAGTTTTAAAATTGAAAGATATTCACATGTAATGCATATAGTTTCTAATGTAGAGGGTGTATTTAATAAAAAATTTGGAAAATTTGATACTTTATTGGCTGGTTTTCCTGCTGGAACAGTTTCGGGAGCACCAAAAATAAGAGCGATGGAAATTATCGATGAGTTAGAGACAACAAGAAGAAAAGTTTATGCAGGAGGAATTGGTTATTTTTCAGCGAATGGTGATTTTGATACTTGTATAGCTCTCAGAACAGCAATTTCTAAAAATAATAAATTTTATGTACAATCAGGAGCCGGAATTGTAGCAGATAGTAAACCAATGAATGAATTTAATGAAACTGTAAACAAAGCCAAAGCTTTACTTAAGGCTTTAGAATAACACTATGAAAATAATTTTAATTGATAATTACGATAGTTTTACTTTCAACTTATACCACTATCTATCATCTTTTGCTAAAGTGGATGTATTAAGAAACGATAAAGTAGACTACCATTACATCAAAAAAGAAAAATATAATAAAATTGTAATATCTCCAGGTCCTGGAAATCCAAACCAATCTGGTAATTGTTTAAAAATTGTTAAAAGTTTGTATAAAAAAATTCCAATTCTTGGTGTTTGCTTAGGTCATCAAATAATTGGTCAAATATTTGGATCAAAAATTATACAGGCAAAGGAACTTGTTCATGGAAAAACGAGCAATATTATAAATAAAAAAATTGGTATTTTAAATAATTTACCAAAAAAATTCACAGCAACTAGATATCATAGTTTAATAATAGATAAAAAATCATTATCCAAAGATTTGGAAATTACTGCAAGTACAATAGATGGTACAATCATGGGTGTTATGCATAAAAAATATAAAATACATGGAGTTCAATTTCATCCTGAAAGTATCAAAACAAAGTATGGATTAAAAATTTTGGAGAACTTTGTAAAAGAGTAAATATGGAACAATTTTTAGATAAACTGAAAAATAAAACAAATTTAAATTTTAATGAGAGTAAAGAAGCATTTAAAATTATAATGAGTGGTGAGGCAAATGAAAAACAAATTTATGATTTTTTAAATTTACTCTCTGAAAAAGGTGAAGTTTCTGAAGAAATTGCTGGTGGTGTTTTTGTATTAAGAGAGAAATCAAAAAGAGTAAATGTTAAAGATTGTATTGATACTTGTGGAACAGGTGGTGATGGCATGAATACACTTAATATATCGACGGCTTCAGCTATTCTTTTAGCGAGCATGGGTACAAAAGTAGCTAAACACGGAAACAAAGCCGTTTCATCGAAATGTGGATCTGGTGATGTTTTAGAGGCTCTTAATATTAAAATTGATTTGGAGCCACAAGATATTGAAAAAGAAATTAACACTAACAATTTCGGTTTTATGTTTGCACCAAATTACCATAGTGCAATGAGATTTGTTGGTCCTGTAAGAAAGAAAATTGGGAAAAGAACTATATTTAATATGATTGGACCATTAAGCAGCCCTGCTTTAGTAAACCGTCAAGTAGTTGGGGTCTTTGATAAAAAACTTTTAAAAATATTTGCAAACGCTTTAATGAATTTAAATATAAAATTTGCATGGATTGTTAATAGTGAAGATGGTTTAGATGAGATTTCTCCTTATGCTAAAACAAATGTAATTCAATTAAAAGATAATAAAATTTCTGAAATTGTTATTGACCCTAAAGAATTAAATATTAATGCAGATAAATTTGATAATCTTGTTGGTGATGATGCAAAATTTAATGCAGATAAAATAATTAACATATTCAAAGGTGAGGATAACGATTTTTCTAAAGCTGTTTGTTTAAATGCTGCAGCAGGGTTAATAGTAAATGAGAATCATCAAAGTTTTGCTGATGCATATAAAAATGTAAGAGACCATATTTTATCTGGTCAATCTTTAAATTTTCTTAAGACAATTCAAAATGGCTGAAAATATTCTCCAAAAAATTATCAATAATAGAATTAAAGAAATTGAAGAACAAAAAACTCGTTTATCAAGCGAAACACTTCAAGGTCAAATAAGTGAAAATGATATGTATGGTATTAAATATTATGATTTTAAAAACAAAATCTCAAATAATATTAAAAATGGAAAAATATCTATCATTGGTGAGATAAAAAAAGCTAGCCCATCAGCTGGTGTTATTATTAAGAATTATTTCCCACAAGATATAGCTAAAATTTATAAAAGCAAAAATATTACATGTTTATCAGTATTAGCTGAACAAGAATATTTTTTAGGTGATATGATGGATATATCTTTTTGTAAACAGCAATGTGATCTTCCAATTTTATGTAAAGATTTCTTTATTGATAAATATCAAGTTCTTTATGCTCGAAGCAAAGGAGCCGATGCAATATTAATTATCTTAGCCGGTGTTAGTGAAAGCCTTGCAAATGAGTTATATGAAGAAGCATTGAAATTAAATATGTCAGTAATAGTTGAAGTACATACCGTTGAAGAAGCTAAGAAAGCCCTTAAATTTAAAGAAGCTTTAATTGGTATAAATAATAGAAATTTAAAAACTTTAAAAACCGATATAAATACAACTTACGATATTCATGATGTTTTAATTAATCACAAAGGTCCATTAATTTCAGAGAGTGGAATTAAGTCAAAAAAAGAACTCTTAGAATTGTCAAATAAAACATCAATTAAAACTTTTTTAATTGGTGAATCGCTTTTAAAGGATCTAGATAATAATTCTATTTTTTCAGTTCTTTAGTAGATTAATACACGAATTTATTAACTTTTTTTACTATTGTGAATTTTAGAGAACTTTTGTAGAACATGCTTTGTACGATATTTGTTCTTATGTTAACTAAAAAACAAAAAAACCTGCTTTTATTCATTAACAAGAAGTTGAGAAGCTCTGGTGTATCTCCTTCATATGAGGAGATGAAACAATCGCTTAATCTAAAATCTAAATCAGGAATTCACAGATTAATTAGTGCTTTAGAAGAAAGAGGCTTTATAAAAAGATTAGCTCATAAAGCAAGAGCTTTAGAGGTGATTAAATTACCGGAAACAGCTTCGGCAAATGATATTTATAATAGTTTTTCACCAAGTGTAATTAAAGGTGGATTAGATGAAGAACAACCTAATTCTGATGAAATCGAAGTGCCAGTACTTGGAAAAATTGCTGCAGGAACTCCTGTAGAAGCAATTCAAAATGAAGTTTCAAGAATTCCTCTACCAAATAATTTAGAAAAAAATGGTGACTATTTTGGCTTAAAGGTTCAAGGTGATTCAATGATTGAAGCTGGTATACACGAAGGTGATACTGTAATTATCAAAAGAACTGAAACCGCAGATAATGGTAAAATAGTTGTAGCTTTAATTGATGAGCATGAAGCGATGCTAAAAAGGATTCGTAAAAAAGGTAAAGTTGTAGCACTTGAAAGTGCAAATAGAAACTATGAAACTAAAATATTTGGCCCAGATAGAGTGAAAGTTCAGGGTGTTTTAGTATCTTTATATAGAAACTTTTAAAAAAATAGTCTAAACATCACTGATGTCAAAAGTAGCAACACGTTTTGCACCCTCTCCTACTGGTGCTCTTCACATTGGTGGAGTACGTACTGCTTTATTTAATTGGCTCTACTCAAAAAATCAAAATGGGACTTTTCATCTAAGAATTGAAGATACAGATAAAGAAAGATCCAAAGAAGAACATAAAATACAAATAATTAACTCTCTTGAATGGATGGGAATTAAACACGATGGTGAGGAGTACATTCAGTCAAAAAAAATTGATGAACATGTAAAAATAGCAAAAAAATTGTTAGAAACTGGTCATGCGTACAAGTGTTATTGTAGTACTGAAGAAATAGAAGAGCAGAAGAAAAGAGCTAAACAGAAAAAAATTCCATACGTTTATAATCGAAAATGGAGAGATATTTCTGAAGATCAAGCACCAAAAGATATAAAACCAGTTATAAGATTTAAAAGTAAAATAAAAGGCACATCCTTACTAAAAGACTTAGTTCAAGGAAACGTGGAAATTGAAAATAATACTATTGAGGATTTTATTATTTTAAGGAAAGATGAAACGCCAACTTATAATTTGTCCGCATCTGTAGATGATCATAATATGGAAATGACACACATTATTAGAGGAGATGATCATAAAATTAATACGTTTAAACAAATACAGATATATGAAGCACTGGGATGGAGTATCCCACAATTTGCCCATATACCACTGATTCATACAATTGATGGAAAGAAGCTCTCAAAAAGAGACAATGCTTCAACATTAGAAGATTACTCAAAAATTGGAATTTTACCTGAGTCACTTAGAAATTATCTTCTAAGATTAGGATGGTCTTATAAAGACAAGGAAATTTTTAACTTAGATGAAAGTATAAAACTTTTTAATTTAGAAGGAATAGGTAAATCACCCTCAAAGCTTGATATGAGCAGAATTCTGTCATTAAATGAATATTACATTAAAAATACTGATGAAAATATTCTGTATAAAAAGTTAAAGCAATATTGCGAGATTTATAAAGAAAAAATTAAAGAAGAAAAAGAAAATACCATAAAGAACTCTTTAACATTTTTAAAAAATAAAGCAAAAACACTTGAAGATATATTTAACAATTCAAAATATATACTAAATGACGAAGTTATTTTTAGTGAAAAAGATAAAGAATTGATAAACGATGAAGCAAAAAAAATAATATATTTATTTAAAGAGAAGATTTCTATTATAAAAGTTTTTGATAGAAACAATTTGGAAAAAATTATAAATGGTTTAATTGAATCTAAAAATACAAATTTCAAAAGTGTTGGGCAACCATTACGAATAATGTTAACTGGTTCTAAATTTGGACCAGGCATATATGACATAATACTATCTCTTGGAAAAAATGAGGTAATAAAAAGATTAGGAAATATTGGATAAAATAATATTTGAGGCTTCCTGAGATGGAGAACTGGGAGAAGTCAAATTTTCAAGAGTTTTTTTTATTTCTTTCTTTTGCTTAGCTATTAAATCTGGTTTTTTAAGAAAGTAGTTAACACATTTAAATATTTCATCAGCATTACATTCTGATTGTATCAATTCTGGAATAATTTCTCTATTATTGATTATATTAATCATATTAACAAATTTTATATTTAGTAGAAACTTCGCCAAATAAAAATTAATAAAATTCATCTTGTAGATAATTATTGATGGTATATTAAATTTACAAACTTCCAGAGAAATCGTTCCAGATTTTACTATTGCAAAAATTGATTTCTTTAAAACTGCCGTTTTAATTTTATCATCATTAATAATTTCAATATTTAGTAAATGTTCTTTTAAAATATAATTTGATACAAGATCTTTATTTTTATCAGTTGCATGAAATATAAATTGATAACCTAAATCCTTAATATTCATTTTTTTTATAAAATTAATTAGAATTGGCATATGATGTTTTATCTCAGAAGCTCTACTTCCTGGAAAAATTGAAATAATATTTTTCCTATCTAAAAATTGATCTATCTGCACATTGTCATCAACTTTTTTATCCAACAAAGGGTGACCAACAAAAGTATTAGTTAATTTTTCTTTATCAAAGTATTCTTTTTCAAATTTAAAAAGTAATAAAATATGGTCTAAAAATTTTTTCATTTTCTTAACTCTACCCTCTCTCCATGCCCAAACTTTAGGAGCTATAAAATGAATTGTTTTTATTCTTGAATTTTTTTCTTTTACTATTTTGGCTACTCTGAGTGTAAAATCTGGACTATCAACACTAAATAAAATATCTGGTTTAAATTTTAAGACTTCATTAACAGTATCTTTTATTTTACGCTTTATTTTAAAAAAGTTAAATATTATGTCAGTAAAAGCTATATAAGTTATATCTTTTTGGTCATAAATTGTCTTTATACCTAATTTTTGTAGATTTGATCCACCAACGCTGAGGAATTCCAAATCATTTCTTTTTTTTTTTAATTTTGATATAACCTCTGACGCAAGTTTATCCCCAGAAGGTTCACCTGTAAGGATAAAAATTTTTTTCATAAAGCAATAAGAAATAGTTTATTTTGATTGGCATATTTAATAGAGACATCTTTATTTAATATAATATTTTGATTTGATTTAACCACAATTCCCTTGATCCCAACTTTATTACAATCTTTAAAAGTATCAATTCCTATTGTAGGTAAGTCTACCCTTAGATCTTGTTTTGCTTTAGGTAGTTTTATTAAAATACCTTTTTTTATTTTAGATTTGGGGATAGAATTTATCATTTCTTTTGTACCTTTTCTTGTTTCAATAGAAATAATCTTATTATCCCTTATAATTACTGCTTGTGTATGATTGTAAGAATTTATTTTTTTTAAAGTTTTAACACCTTTAACTATTTCGGCTTTTTCTAAAAAATTTGGTTTAATTTTTGTATAAATTCCTTTCTTTAATGTCAATTCTGGGTTGAAAGTATTTAATTTAATAACTTTAATTTTATTTTCAGACAAAATTTTTATTAAAACCTTTAATATTGCTGCATCACCTAATTTTGATGCTTTTACTATTCTTGGTATATAAAACATTCCTCTTAAGTCTAATTTTAATTTTGATATTTTAGGTTTAATAATATTTCCAGCAAATATAACTTTATTACATTTTTTTGATTTAATAAGATTAAGAATCTCACCAAACTTACCAATGTTAATGAAAAAACTATTTTTATTTTTTTTAAATTTATTATTTCGTGTAAGATCAATAATGAAATATTTTATCTTCTTTTTCTCTATTTTTTTTATAATTTCATTTGGTAAATCTTTTTCTCCTAAAAAAAGTCCTATCATTATTTGTTAAGTGGCAGTGATATTGGTCTTTTTTTGTCTGAATTTATAAAATTAAGTATTTTTTTTACAAATTCATTATTTTTAAGATCGCTATTAAGTTCTTCTATATTTTGTCTAAAATACGAATCTTTAAATATTATTTCGTAAGCTAGTTTAATTTTATTTATATTTTCATTTGAAACTTTGGATCTTCTTAGCCCAATGAGGTTTAAACCCATTAGGTTATTTCTATTTCCCATAGATAAACCAAATGGTATCACATCACTTAATACTCCAGTCATACCTCCTATCATTGCTGACTCACCAATTCGAGAAAATTGATGAATTGCGCAACTTCCGCCCACAATAGCATTATCTTGTATAGTTACATGTCCTCCGACTTGAACATTATTTGCTAAAACAATATTGCTTGCTACTCTACAATCATGAGCTACATGGCAGTATACCATAAAAAGATTATTATTTCCGATGTCTGTAACTCCTCCTCCTTGTTCAGTGCCAGGATTTATATTAACATATTCTCTAAATTTATTGTTGTCACCAATGACTAGTGAATTTTTTTCACCTTTATATTTTAAATCCTGTGGCGGAGTTCCAATTGATGAGAAAGGGAAAATTTGATTATTTTTTCCTATTCTTGTATTACCAACAATACTGACATGAGAATGTAAAATTGAATTTGCCCCGATTTCAACATTTGGTCCAACTATTGAATATGGCCCTATATCAACATTTTCAGAAACTTTTGCTCTTTTATCAACTATTGCTGTTTTGTGGATCACAACAAATAAATAACAAATTTAATACATATTGCTTATCAACAATTACTACTAATTATTACTTTCTATCTACAATAGTTGCAGACCACTGTGCATCTGCCATCTTTTTATCACCCACATAAGCAGTACCTTTATATTTCCAAACTCTTCCGTGTGATCTAATTGCTTCAATATAAAGTTCTAAAATACAATCAGGGATAACAGGGTTTCTAAATCTTGCCTTTTCAATTGTCATTAAGAACACTAACTTATTTTCATATGTAGATTTATCTAATCCATCAGCAGTTAAAGCTGCAGCTGCTTGCCCAAACGCTTCAACTATCAAAACACCTGGCATTACCGGCTCACCAGGAAAATGTCCATCCACAAAAAAACTATTTTTTTTAACATTAACTATTGCTGTTGCTGAAAAAAGTTTTTTAATATTTCTTAATTCGTCTATAAGAAGCATAGGTTCTCTATGTGGCAATAATTTTTTAATTTGTTCTTTATTAAGATTAGTCATCAGTCTTATTGTCTCTCAAAAAATTTCTAATATTTTTAGCAGGATATCCCATAACTTTGGTATTTGAAGGAATATTTTTAATTACTCCACTACCTCCTCCAATTTGAACATTATCACCTATTGTTAAATGGCCAGAAATACCCGCTTGTCCACCAATCATTACTCTATTTCCAATTGAAGAACTTCCTGCAAAACCAACCTGACCTGTAATTATGCAGTTTTTACCAATTTTTACGTTATGAGCTATATGAACCTGATTATCT
This sequence comes from uncultured Pelagibacteraceae bacterium, assembly GCA_902580535.1. Lineage (GTDB taxonomy): Bacteria > Pseudomonadota > Alphaproteobacteria > Pelagibacterales > Pelagibacteraceae > Pelagibacter. The sequence continues at coordinate 39,576 of CACHKZ010000004.1, forward strand.
AAAAAAGTTCCATTTCCAATAATTGTATTAGATAAGGATCCTCTATCGATAGTATTATTACATCCAATTTCTACATCATTACCTATAATTACAGCTCCAATGTGTGGGTATCTTACGTTTTTGTTTTTATCAGGAAAAAAACCAAAACCTTTTTTTCCTATAATTGCACCATCAAGAATATTAGTATTATTCCCTATAATAGAATTTTTTATAATCACATTGCTTCCAAGATTACAATTGTTACCAATTTTAACATTTTTTTCTATGATCGTGTTATGTCCAATAGAGCAGTTTTTACCGATAGTAACATTTTTGCCAATAAGAACGTTAAAGCCTATTTTTAAATTGTTGTGTTTTTTAATGTCAACAGATTTTAAATTCATATCAAAATGATCATCTAATGCGTCCGGATAAAATAAAGATGTAATTTTGTAAACTGATAAAAGTACATTATTAACCTCAATCAATTTAAATGTTGAGGGTATGAATTTTTTCATTTTATTATTTGTCACAATTAATTTGGAGTTTGTTGACTTTAATAAATTTAAATATTTAGTTGAATGGAAAAAAGAAATATCATTTTTGCCGGCAAACTCTAATTCTTTAATATCATTAATAATAAAATTTTTTTTTTGTTTTTTTTTATTAAGAAAATTTAAAATGTCATTAATCTTAATATTTTTTTTTTTTTTAAAGAATAGATTATTCATTTGAAAGGTCTATTGTTTTTGCTTGATTATTCAACATCTTAGTTATTTTATGAG
>CACHKZ010000005.1 GCA_902580535.1 uncultured Pelagibacteraceae bacterium
TTGTTGACAAAATTTTGTAACTTCATCGACCTCTTTGTCTGTATCCAAAACAAAGTGATTAATAGCTACAGTAACAGGCAAGCCAAATTTTTGAATATTTTCAATATGTCTCTCTAAATTCACCAATCCTTTTTTTACAGCATCTATATTTTCATTTTTAAGTTCATCTTTATTAACACCACCGTGCATTTTTAAAGCTCTTATAGTTGCTACAATCACTACACAACTTGGTTTTAATCCTGATTTTCTACATTTTATATCTAAGAATTTTTCAGCACCTAGATCGGCACCAAATCCTGCTTCAGTAACAACATAGTCTGATAGTTTTAATGCTGTCTTAGTTGCTAATACAGAATTACAACCATGCGCAATATTAGCGAAAGGACCTCCATGGATTATTGCAGGATTATTTTCCAAAGTTTGAGTTACATTTGGTCTAATTGCGTCTTTTAGCAAAACAGTCATTGGACCATGTGCATTTAAATCTTTTGCATAAATTGGTTTTTTATCTCTTGTGTAAGCAACAGTTATATTTCCAATTCTATTTTCAAGATCATGTAAATCATTAGATAAACAAAAGATCGCCATGATTTCAGATGCAACTGTAATATCAAAACCATCTTCTCTAGGGAAACCATTTGCAACACCACCAAGATTAATATTGATAGACCTTAGCGCTCGATCGTTCATATCAAGTACTCTTTTCCAAACTATTCTTCTTACATCAATATTTAATTTGTTACCCCAATATATATGGTTATCTATTAAAGCAGATAAAAGATTGTGAGCAGAAGTGATTGCATGAAAGTCACCTGTGAAATGAAGATTTATTTGTTCCATAGGAACGACTTGCGCATAACCACCACCAGCCGCACCACCTTTCATTCCAAATGAAGGACCTAAACTTGGCTCTCTTAAACAAACAATAGATTTTTTACCTATTTTATTTAATCCATCTGACAATCCAACTGATGTGGTTGTTTTTCCTTCTCCAGCTGGAGTAGGAGTAATTGCTGTAACTAATATTAATTTACCGTCTTTTTTACTTTTAAATTTTTCAAGATATTCGAGTTTGATCTTAGCTATGTATCTACTTATTGGACTATATGCCTCAGCATTATCTGGAACACCAACTCCATCCAAAATCTCTTGAATTGGTTTCATATTTGCTTCTCTTGCAATTTGGATATCTGTTTTTGACATTTGGTTTAAAACCTATAATAAATTAGTGTGCAAAATTTCTATACTTTTTTAATAGGATTTTAAACATCTAAAAAATATATATATAAAAAATAAGAAAAAATTTAAGTTTAATTAGATAAAATTATAAAATGCAAAAATACTCAGTTTTTAGTCTAATAAAAAATGCATTCTCAGATCATCAAAATTGGGAAGTTGCATGGAAAGACCCAACACCTAAAAAAGAATACGATGTAATTATCATTGGTGGGGGAGGCCATGGATTAGCAACCGCATATTACTTAGCAAAAGAACACAACATTACAAATGTTGCTATCATTGAAAAAGGTTGGATAGGTGGAGGAAACGTTGGAAGGAATACTACAATTATTAGGTCTAATTACATGCATGATGAGAATGGTTTGTTTAGCGAATTTGGTATGGATCTTTGGAGAAAGATGAGCCAAGATTTAAATTACAATGTAATGTTTTCCCCAAGAGGAATAATTAATCTTGCCCACTCAGATGCACAAATGAATGCCTATTCAAGAAGGGGAAATTCGATGCGTTTGAACGGCATTGATGCGGTTTTGTTAAATAGAGAAGAAGTACAAAAGTTAATTCCAATGGCAGACTTTTCTGACAATGTAAGGTTTCCAATTTTTGGAGGCTTGATGCAACCAAGCGCTGGAACAGCAAGACACGATGCTGTTGCCTGGGGTTATGCGAGACAAGCGGACTCCATGGGTGTTGATATAATTCAAAATTGTGAAGTTACAGGATTTGATGTCTCAAATGGAAAAATTCTTGGAGTAAGAACTTCTAAAGGAGATATTAAAGCAAAGAAAGTTGGTTTATGTGTTGCAGGAAGTACAAATATTTTGGCAGAAATGTTAAATATGACTTTACCAATTGAAACTCATTTGCTTCAAGCATGTGTATCAGAGCCTATTAAACCTTTGCTTGATCATGTCGTTACATTTGGTGCAGGACATTTTTATTGTAGCCAATCAGATAAAGGGGAAATGGTTATGGGTGGAGACTTGGATGGATATAATAGTTATTCTCAAAGAGGAAACTTACCTACTCTTCAACATGTTTTAACAGAAGGGATTGCGATGTTTCCATTTCTTAGCAAATTAAAAATGTTAAGAACTTGGGGTGGAATAATGGATATGTCCATGGATGGTTCACCAATTATAGATAAAACACATATTAACGGATTATATTTAAATTGTGGTTGGTGCTATGGTGGATTTAAAGCAACTCCAGCTTCCGGATGGACTTTTGCACATACAATTGCTCAAGACAGAGTTCATGATTTAAATGCCGGTTACAGCCTCAACAGATTTAGCACTGGAAATTTAATTGATGAAAAAGGCCTAGGAACTAAAACCTGGATATCATAAATGTTATATATCAACTGTCCACATTGTGGACTTAGATCTCAGAATGAATTTGCTTATGGCGGAGATGCAACAGTAAAGCGTCCTGAACTTAATAAAGAAATAAGCGATCAAGAGTGGGATAATTTTGTATACTTAAGAAAAAGTCCAAGAGGAAAACATTTAGAATTATGGCATCATATTTCTGGATGTAGACAATGGATTAAAGTTGAGAGAGATACATCAACTCACGAAATTTTTAAAACTTATAAAGCAAACGAAGCAATAGAATAATGTCCCAGGATTTTAGATTAGATAATGTTGGAATGGTAAATAGAGAAAAAAAAATCTCGTTTAAATTTAATGGCAAAAAATATTTTGGTTTCGAGGGAGATACTATCGCATCTGCCTTAATAGCTAATGGAGTTCATTTAGTAGGTAGAAGTTTTAAATATCACAGACCTAGGGGTTTTTTTGGAGTTGGCGTTGATGAGCCCTATGCAATTCTACAGTTGGATAGAAATAATGAGAGAGATCCGAATATAAGAGCAACAGAACAAGAAATTTTTGAAGGGCTAGAGGTTAAGAGTGTTAATTGTTGGCCTAGTGTAAATTTTGACATTGGTGCGATAAACAATTTCTTAAAAATGTTTTTTCCAGCTGGTTTCTATTACAAAACATTTATGTGGCCTCCTAGCTTTTGGTATAAAATATATGAACCTTTTATTCGAATGGCGGCTGGATTTGGAGAAGCCTCTATCAAACATGATAAAGAAAGATATGAGCATAAATATGAGTATTGTGATTTATTAATAACAGGATCTGGGCCTTCAGGTTTAGCAAGTGCTTATGCCGCTGCCAAGAATGGAGCCCGGGTAATATTGGCTGAGGATAAACCAAGATTTGGAGGTAGCTTATTAACAAGTGATGTAAATATCGGAAACCAAACAGGTGTTGAGTGGACAGAAAAAATTATAGCAGAACTTAAGTCCATGCCTAATGTTACAGTAAAAAATAGATCACAAGTTTTTGGTTACTATGATCACAATATGTTAGTTATGTCAGAGCGTATTAGTGATCACTTGCCAAAAACTCAAAAATATCTCCCTAAACAACGTTTGTGGTACATAAGAGCAAATGAAGTATTGATTTCATCAGGTTCAATTGAAAGACCTTTAGTTTTTGGAAATAATGATACTCCTGGCGTTATGTTATCGTCAGCTGCTAAAGAGTATATGAAAGTTTACGGCGTATTAGTTGGAAAAAAACCTTTAATTTTCACAAACAATGATAGTGGTTATGAAACTGCAATTGAATTTAAAAAAAATGGAGTAAATCCAATCATATTGGATACAAGAAGTAATCCTTCTTCAGATATTATAACTGAGGCAAAAAATTTAAATATTGAAATTAGGTTCTCCTATGTAGTTGTTGCTGCAAAAGGCTATAAAAAAGTTAAATCAGCAGATATTGCTAAAATATCTGACAATAAAAAAGAATTATTTAACATAGAAAATATTGAATGTGATTGTATCTGTGTATCAGGTTTTTGGACACCATCTATTCATTTAGCTTCACAGTCAGGAAACAAATCTAAATTTAACGAAAAAATTGATGCATTTGTACCAGATAAATCTAAACAAAAAGAAAATACAATTGGGTCAGCAAATGGAATATTTACATTGGAGGAAACTATTAAAGATGCTTTTGATAAAGGTTTTGATGTTTCAAATAAAATAACTGAAAAAAATAATAAAGTTTCAGCACCGACAGTAGTAGAAAAAAAATCAACGGATCATGACAAATTTTGGTGTGTTCCTTTACCAAAAGGTAAATCTTATAAAAGGTTTTTAGATTTTCAAAATGACGTAGCGGTTTCTGATATTGAGCTAGCGCTAAGAGAAGGTTTCAGGTCTATCGAGCATGTAAAAAGATATACAACGCTTGGTATGGCTACCGACCAAGGAAAAACGAGTAATTTAAATGGATTACAATTAGTTTCTGATATTGAGAACAAAGTTGTTCCACAAGTAGGACATACGACTTTTAGACCTCCTTATACTCCAGTTTCAATTGGAGCAATTGTAGGAAGAGAAGTTGGTAAGCATTCTAAACCAACAAGGAAATCACCTATGCATTCATGGCATGAAAAAAATAATGCAGTTTTTGTTGATGCAGGGGTTTGGTTAAGACCAAGATATTACAAGCAAGGAAATGAAGGGTTATTTGAAGCATCAAAAAGAGAGGCAAAGAATGTAAGACAAAATGTAGGCGTATGTGATGTTACAACATTAGGTAAAATAGATGTTAAAGGACCAGATGCAGCAGAATTTTTAAATAGAGTTTATACTAACGCTTGGCTTAAACTTCCAGTAGGTAAAGCAAGATACGGTGTAATGTTAAGAGAAGATGGAATTGTAATGGATGATGGAACAACAACAAGGATTTCCGAAAATCATTATCACATGACAACTACAACAGCTCAAGCAGCAAATGTTCTATCTCATTTAGAATATTATTTACAACTAGTGTGGCCAGAATTAAATGTAAACGTTGTATCAACCACAGAGCAATGGGCAGGCGCAGCAATCGCAGGACCTAATTCTAGAAAATTATTAATGAAATTATTCCCTAATTTAGATGTTTCAAACGAAGGTTTGCCATTTATGGGTTATAAAGAGGCTGATTTATTTGGAGTTCCTGCAAAAATTTACAGAATTTCGTTTTCTGGTGAGTTAGCATATGAGATTAACGTTGAATCTGATAACGGATATTTCATGTGGGAAAAAATCATGGAAGTTGGAAAAGAATTTCAAATACAACCATATGGAACTGAAGCTTTATCAACTTTAAGAATAGAAATGGGCCATGTTGCAGGATCTGAATTAGATGGAAGAACAATCCCTTACGATGCATCTTTAGAAGGGCTAGTTAGTAAGAAAAAAGATTTTATAGGCAAAAGATCTTTAAACAGATCTGCCTTTACATCTACGGATAGAGAAAAATTAGTTGGCGTAGTTCCAATTGATAAAACTACAAGTATACCTGAGGGATCTTACATAGTAAAAGATCCAAAAGCAAAATTACCTAACCCAAAATTAGGTCATGTTTCGGCCTCATGTTGGAGTGTTGAATATGATAACCCATTTTCTTTAGCAATAATTAAAGATGGTAAAAATATGATAGGACAAAAACTCTTTGCTATGTCACCTTTAAAAAATAAAACGATACCTGTAGAGATTGTCTCTTCTCATTATGTAGATCCTGAAGGAAAGAGAGTTAGATCATGACGATAATATCACCTTTGCAGAACATTCATTCAGAGGGCTCTTATGGAAATTTTGAAAATAAAACTGAAAATGAATTATTGAAAATTTCTGAGTTAAAAAATTTATTAATTGTTCAAATAGTTCAGTACAAAAATTCTTCAATTAAAATAAATGATATAAAACTTAATAATTTGCAATTTGTTAATGAAGCACAAAAAGTTGTCGCAAATGAAAATTTAAGAATATTGTGGAATTCACCAAACAATTGGCTTGTTGTTTCCAAAAAAAAAGAACTTTTTAGTGAAATTTTGAAAAATTTTGATGATAGCGACTTTGCTGTTACAGATCTCTCACACTCAAAAGCAATTATAGAAATAGAAGGACCTAATGTTAAAGAGGTTTTAAAAAAAGGTTGTCCGTTTAATTTCAATATATTTAGTAAAAATATGTGCATCAACTCATCATATAACGGAATATCTTTTTTAGTTGATATGGTTGAAGATGATCCTGAAAAAGCTAGAATTTTTTCACTTCGTAGTTTTGGGGAATCTATGTACCACTCAATAACTGATGCTTCATTAGAATATGGCTATAAATGTATTTAGAAACTATTCTAAAGTTTTAAATCTTGTTTTTTGAATAATAAATACGAACAAAATTGGTAAAATTAAAGTCAGCAATGTTACAGTTATTAATAATATTCCCAATTCTGAGTAATCAGCAGTAGTCAATATTGCATTAGTCACTTTATCTTTGACTTCACGAGTAATTGTATAAATTTCATTTAAGTATTTTGTTCCTAAAGCACTTGCTGATAATGCTAAATTTGTAAAAGACGCAAAAACTGCAAAAAAAGTAGCTTTTAGGTGCGAAGGTGCATTTTTAGCAATCCATGCTAGTAAAGGTATCATAGAGACCTGACCTAAAGGAGACTCTAATGCTGTATTAATTAGTGCAATAAATTTAGCATCAACAACTCCATTTGTTATTGATGAGGTCCAATTATGAAATCCGTAATACATTCCTACACTTGGCAGAAATAATATTGCACCAGCGATTGACAAAACTATAATGATTTTTGCTATAGAATTATTTGACATAAAAGGTCTAAGCAAAATAATTCCTAACAATGTTAAGACCGAAGCTAGTAGTGATAATATAGAAAAAAACTGCTCATTAAATTTTAGTTCATCTATTTCAAACCAAGATAGTCCTGGACCTGGACCTGGCATTGCTCTAAATACGAATATAATCACAGCCGTCCCGACAATCGTAGATCTTAAATTTTGAGGCAGTTCTTTTATCAATTTACTCATCAGGAACAAAATAATTACCATAGATCCTAAAAAAACTATCTCTTGAGCAAAAGGAACTCCGAAGGAGCCAACGCTGAGTGTAAAAATTACAAAAATTAAACTACCACCTAAAATCCACCAATTAATCTCTGTTTTTTCATGTTCGTAATTATCTTCGTTACCAACTAAACCCTGACCAATTAATTTATTTTTTTTTTTATTTTTAAGATAGTTAGCAAAAATTACTCCTAAAATTGAAACAAATGGTATTACTAGTGCATAAATATAAATTGAGCCATAGAGCTCTATTTTGTCCGCTTGCTCTAAACTATCTACGCCTTTAAATAAGATCACATTTACTAAAGCAACTAGAACAGTGCCACCGATAATTGCAAATCGTCCAAGTGTCTGCATTGTAGTATGCATTGTTTTAATCTGATCTTGTGAAAATTTTTGACCTTCTTCATTAACAATTGGAACAGCTTCTACTGTCATTGCATCTGCAACAACATCTTGAACCACATAACCAATGGGAGCCAAAAGAACACTTATTACAAACCAAGTTTCTACCTTTAGAATTGTGGACATCCATTCTGTATGGATAATTAATCCATACATTATCAATAAGCTTAAACCAATTAGTGTAGCTCCTACATAAACCATATAATTTTTTTTGTTCCAAATTAGATCTACTAAATGACCTAATGGCATTTTTAGTGCCCAAGGGATACCAGCCCAAAACCCTAGCCCAGCAAGAAAAGCTGCTGATAAATTTAGATAATCTTTAACAAAAAATGTACCCACTATTCCTGTTAAACCTGAAATTCCAGCTGCAAGATAAATCATTAAAGGTGGTAAATAAGATAGTTTAAATTGTCTTCCTAAATCTAGTAAAGTGGAGTCGATAAATTTGGAAATTTGATTCATAAAATTATTCAATTATGTTTAATTTTATTAACTTAGTATTCTTTGTTTCATTACACCACAACTCGTAACTTTCACACACTCTCCACAAATGGTTAATAGCTCTTTGAGAAATATCTAAAGGAAAATGGCTTTTTGCATAGTATAAATCAGGAAATTTAATTAATTGCTTCATCATTGCTTCTTTTTGAAGATTTAAAAGCCGGATTACTTCTGCAGAAATTTTTTCGCCAGAATTAATATCAATATAATTATTTTTTTTTAACTCTTCAAACCAATCATCATGATACTTACCACTACTTATTTTTTCGTATAATGGTGAACCCATGAATCTTTCCATAGCATCAATATTGCTTATATTCTGCTCTTTACTTTTAATTTCACTTATTGCTAAATAAATAACCTCAGCAACATAAAGTATATAGGGTTTAGCTAAATTTTTTTTCATGAAATTACAAATTTAAATTATAATAACACGAATTTGGATCCTCTTTGTAATGTGCAAAAGGTTTGCATTTTTTGAATCCAAAATTTTTAAATAATTTTCTTGCTGGGGCAAAAAAATCTCCAGCTCCTGTTTCAACACTTAATTTTTTAATTCCAATTTTTTTTGATTTATCTATTAAATGTCCAATAATTTTTTCTCCATATCTTTTTTTCCTAAATTTGTCTGCGACCCTTATTGACTTAAATTCCCCATGTTCTTCTGAAAGGGTTTTTAAAGCTCCGCATCCAATTAAATCATTATTCTCCCATAAACTCCAAAATTTTATGCTGGGAACTCTCAAACCTTGCACATCTAATACATGTGAACTGCCCTCTGGCGATACAGATCTTAATTCAATAAAATGAATTCTAAGAAGTTCATTTACCTGTGGGTTATCAAAGTTATTTTCTATTGATTTAATCATTTTGAAGAACATATAATCGAAAAACAAATTAAACCAATATTAAATATATGTGTGGAAGATACGTAGTTACGAATGCTGTTACAAAAACAAAAAATATCGTGAAAACTGCGATTAATGTTCAAGACAGTGATAATTATAATGCACATCCATATCAAAATCTTCCTGTAGTCAAGAAATATAAAAACGGTAATACTGTTGAAAATCTTAAATGGGGAATTATTCCATCCTGGGCAAAACAGAAAGACTTTAAAGCTTTGATAAATGCAAGATTAGAAACAATCGATGAAAAGGTCTCATTTAAAAAACTTATTAAAATGCAAAGATGTGTAGTTGTTGCCGATGGCTTCTATGAATGGAAAAGAACAAAAGATAACAAAATTCCATATTATTTTTTCAGAAATGATAAAAAGACAATTTTTATAGCTGCAATTTACGATGAAGGCCAATTTTGTATGATAACTGAGGAAGCAAGCCAAAATATTTCAGAAATTCATCATAGACAACCAGTAATACTTTATGAAAAAGATATAGATAAATATTTAAACATCGAACATTTTGGTTCAACTTTTTTAAAAGAGTGTAACAAAGTAAGTTTGACTTTTCATGAAATATCTAAGGATGTCAATAAACCAACAAATAATAGCGCCTCATTAATTCAACAAATTTAAGATATTATTTTTCAATGATTGTTACATGACCCATTTTTCTTTTATTTTTAATATCTTTTTTAAGATAGTCATAAAAGAATTCGTTCTCAGAAAATTTTTTGTCTCTATATATTAAAATATCATCACCTATTAAATTTATCATTTTGGCATTATATATTTTCTGTGTTTTAATTTTTTCTAAACCACATACAGCTCTAACATGATTTTCAAATTGACTTATATTGTGAGAATTAATTGTCAAATGTCCCGAGTTATGAACTCTGGGAGCTATTTCGTTAGCATATAAATTATCATTTTTGTCAATAAAAAATTCTACACATAATGTTCCAATATAATCTAAATCCTCTACAATTTTTTTTGACCACTCAGTGGATTTAATTATAATTGCTTTCGAAACATCTGCAGGGATTTTAGAGTGCTTTAAAATTTGGTCTTCATGAACATTTTCAATTGGTTCATATATTTCATATTTTTGATTACCAAATCTTGTAATGATAACAGATATTTCTTTTTTTAAATTAATGAATTTTTCTAATATGTATTCTTTAGAAAAATCTATTTCATTAGATATATCCTTTTTGCTATTTAATTTGTATTGACCCTTCCCATCATATCCTAATGTAGTTGTTTTTAGTAATCCTGGCAAAAAGTTTTCATTTTCTTTTAATTCGTCAATATTTTTTATAGAAACATATTGGGTAGTTTGAATATTTATATCATTGAGAAAATTTTTCTCTGTCAATCTATTTTGGATTAAATTATTAATCTCAGGTTTAGGCAAAACTGTTTTTTCATTATTAATACTTTGAAGAATATTAAATGGAATATTTTCAAATTCGTAAGTAACTAAATCGACACTATCGATAAATTCCTGTGTAATTGATTTGTTATCATATTTTCCATATATGAATTTTTCCGTAAAGTTTTTAGCTGGCGCATTCTCATCATCGCTTAAAATAACAGTTTTAATGCCAATTTTGTTAGCAGCTACTGACAGCAAACTTCCAAGTTGACCTCCACCTATAATTCCTAAAATAGGATTTTTCATTTAATTTGGTTTTTTCTTAACAGATTTAGATTGTTTAGATCTCCATTTTATTAAGCTGTTTTTAATTTTAGGATCAAAATTAGAAATTATAGATGCTGCATACAATGCAGCATTTATGGCACCATCATTTCCTATGGCAACTGTTCCAACCGGAATACCTTTAGGCATTTGGGCTATAGATAAAAGACTATCTAGACCTTTTAGTTTTTTACTTTCAATAGGAACACCTATTACTGGTATTCTTGTTAATGCAGCAATCATGCCAGGTAAATGTGCAGATCCTCCTGCGCCTGCAATAATAACATTAATGTTTCTCGACTCTGCTGATTTTGCATAATTGAACATTCTCTCAGGTGTTCTGTGAGCAGAAACAATATAAGTTTCATAATTAACTTTGAGCAATTTAAGAGTTTTTTCACACAATTTCATTGTGGAATAGTCAGATTTGCTTCCCATTACAATGGATACTCTGTGACTATATCTTTTCTTTTTCATGCTAAGTTTTTGATTTAATATAATCAATATAGTCTTAAAATTAAAACTAGTCGACAAAATTTGTAATAATTATAATGTGTTTTAATATGAATTATCGAATTGATAATCTTCAATATTGTAACTGGTCAAGAGATATTTTTAAAATCAACAGAGATGCTGGACTGAACGCAGTACATGCAACAGTAGTATATCATGAAGACTATGATGAGTTTTTAATTAAATTAAAAGAATGGGATAACTTACTTAATGAAAATTCAGATCTTATATTTTTGGGAAAAACTTTTGAAGATATTATAAAGGCAAAGTCAGAAAATAAAACTGCAATATTTTTTGGCTTTCAAAACTGTTCTCCAATTGAGGATGATATTAATTTAATTGAGAAAGTTCATCATCATGGATGCAGATTTATGCAACTTACTTATAATAACCAATCTCTTTTAGCTACAGGATGTTATGAGAAAAACGACTCTGGTGTTACAAATTTTGGAAGAGAAGCTATAAAAGAAATGAATCGAATTGGAATAGTTATTGATATGTCGCATTCAGGTGAAAAAAGTACATTAGATGCTATAGACATTAGCGAAAAACCAATTGCGATTACTCATGCTAATCCTTCTTTTTGGCATAGTGCTTTAAGAAATAAATCTGAAACACTTTTAAAACATTTATCAAACAGTGGAGGAATGCTTGGGCTTTCTTTGTATGCACATCATCTAAAAGATGGAACAAATTGTAAATTAGATAGCTTCTGTGAAATGGTTGCAAAAACTGTTGAGATAATGGGAGTAAAAAATATAGGCATTGGTTCTGACCTTTGTTTGAATCAACCAGATAGTATCGTTGAGTGGATGAGGAATGGAACGTGGAGTAAAACAAAAAATTATGGCGAAGGAAGCAAAAGCAAACCAGAATTTCCCAATCAACCTGAATGGTTTATTGATGCAAGAGGGTTTAGTAATTTAGAAAAAGGATTAAAAAAAATAGGTTTTAATGAAAATGAAGTAAATGATATTTTAGGAAACAATTGGTTTAATTTTTATAAAGGAATTAATTAATGGAAATTAAGTTAAGAGACCCTAAATTCCTGATGAAGTTGTCTAAACTTGGTTCTTTTCATCAATCAAAACTTTCTTTTTTGAGATCTTTCTTAAAAGAGTTTAAAGATTGGAAATATAGTAGAGACCTATTTCAATTAAATGACAAAGGATTTGGAAGAGCAATTTACTCTTTTACTAAAGAAAAAAAAACTTATTCTCTAATTTGTTTTGCCAATGAAATTAAAGATGACGAAAGATCAGATAGAGTTATTGCCACAAAATGGGATGCTGCATTCACTCTATTTGATGGTATTCCAACAAAAGAAGATGTTGATAGACTTAGTAATAATGTGCCTAAACAAGAGGTTGGAAGGCTATCTTACAAAGAATTAACCCTATCAAGAGCTAATAAATCTGTCAGGTTGTTCAATCATGTAGTTGAAAATTTATCGAAAGGTCAACAACCAGATAAAGAATTTCTATCTAAAGTTGGTTATCTTTATAGAACCACTGCAGTCTATGGATCTGGTAAATTTGGTTTAGCTGATAGATTTAGGATTAAAAATAGGGATGAAATTTGTGGGCCATTTAGACTAGAGATGATGTTGGTTTATTTAGTTAGACAATTTACATTTGACCAAGTTAACCATATTGCAAAAAGTATAAGTCCTAAAAACGCTGTTGAACTAGATAACAATATCAGCAGAACTCTAGGTATAGGAAATTCTACAGGACTTGGCATGGCACCATTTATAGTAAACCATCCCACTTTACTTAATAACTGGATAACTGCTAGAGAAACAGTTTTAAAAAAAATAAGAGAAATAGAAAAAGTTTCTAAAAATGATTTAGATATTTTTTATCAGTGTTTAATAAAATCACTAAAAAATATCACAAGCTGGCATACTGACAGTGAATTTCAAAAAGAAAAAATTAAAAATTTAATATTTGATTTAAAAAAATTTATAAAATTTATGAAAGATGAGTTTAAATTTGAAAATTCTTATCAATTTAATAATATTTATATGTGGGCTGAGGAGAATTTAAATGATGAGTGTATTGAATATATTGTTTCTATGATGATGGAGCCATATGATAAAATAGTAGATCCTTTAGTATCTAAAATGAGTTCAAATGAAGAAAAATACTTCAATATTCCTGTTGGAAGAACTATCGAGGATTTAAGAAATATAATTGAAAAGAATTATTCTGAAATTTTGAAAATTGATTTTAGTAAGGAAGAAAATAATAAAAATTTCTGGTTTATTTCAAAAAATAAAGAGGAGCCAAGAATAGGGGATAGGTATATCGATGATGGATCAAATTTAGAACAACCACTTGCTATCGCAAGAGATATAAAAAAGCTTTATGACATAGTATTCACAAAAAAAAATAGTTCCAAAATTGGAAAATTTTTATTGGATAATAATCATTTAAGACATGTAGTAAGAAGAGTATTTATTTCTGAAAAATGTCCTTATGCAGAAATTCAAGATAATACAATTGGTTCTAAATTAATGCCTATTGATATGTTAAGGCTTAAGCTGTCTTTTTTTGGTGCAATAAAATTTGATCCTAGATCAGACAAGTGGTTACGTATTTGCATGTTTCAGGGCGCACCTTTGCCATCAGAACTCTCAAATTTTGATAAATATTGGATGTATAATTAATTTCGTATGAGAAGTTATAGCGAAATAGAAACTACAATTAAAAGAGCAACTAAGGCTAAAGGTTTTTCATGGGGTATTTCTGAGGAAGTTGGAAAAAATATAAGATTACTTGAAATGTTTGGTTTGCCAGGACTTAAAAATCTTAACCAGTACTTTAAAATTTATAATATTAGTAACTTTGAAAATATTGGAGAAATTTCACCTTCAAATACAGCAAAAGGATATTATTGTCCGATACTTTGTGGGTTAAATTTTTATGATCAATCACCTTTAATTTTAAAATTTAATGAAATTGAAATTAATAAAATAGCTTTTCCTCTCATATTTTTATCTTTTTTAAGTAGGGCGTCAGAGATTATTGGTAAAAGAATATTCTTAAAAATGGACAATAAAGAGTTTTTGTTTAATTTTAATGAATCTATTTATTCTAATTATTTAAGTGGGGATATTTTAGAAAAATCAGACAAAATAAATATTAAATTTTTAGACAATAAAAATAACTTCTCCGAGGATGATTGGTTAGAAATGCATAAACTTTCAATTAAAACTTATGTTGAGGAAAGCGAGGAGTCCAAATCAAGAACTGCAGGAGCTGGTTTAACAGATAATGACTGATAAAAAAAAAGATGACTTTTTGGAGAAAAATTTAAAAGATTTAGATGAGATTTGTGAAGAATGTCATAAAGAAGATGAAAGCGTTACGCAAAATTTAATTATGACAGGATACAAGTTGTGTAAATCTTGTAGAACCTCAAAGACTGTATTTCCTCTTTAACTTATATTGCTGACTGGGATTGAGTTCATTCTATTTATAATGAATGTTATTGAGAGAAAAGCAATTATAAGAAAAGATAAAAACACTACTCCAAAAGATTTTAGATTAGACCTTAAATTTAATATTTGCTTTGTAGATATAATTAAAGAAGCAAATATCCAAAACTGTGTTAGAAAAATAATAGGCAAAACTAAGTCTGGTGTAACTGCAAAAAATCTTATTAAACCTGGTGCGTGAGCATATCCTACCGCAATTAAAACTTTTTTAAACGGCACCTTACTCCCTTTATCTGGAAAGATTTTTACACCAATTACAAAAATAAAAATTGCCCAAACAAACCATGTTAGAAGAGCAGTTAATCCAGATATGCCAATTGATGTTTTTATTATTGAATTTGCAGCTACAGCACCTGCAACTCCATCAAGTATCATTACAAGACCTGCAAAATATATTGCGGCTTCTCCAAAGTATTTATTATCTTTGTATAAGCTTCTATCTAATTTTAATGATTTAAAAAAAATATCTAGAAATTGTGCTAGCATAAGTTTTAAGGGAGAAGTTTTGCTCCTCCCTTATAATTATTTAACCTTTTACAACTTCTCTTGTATTTGCGTTGTAAGACTCTTTAAATGGTATATCAACAACTACAGCATCTACAGGTTTGCCTGGAGTTTCAGAATATTTTTCAGGCAAGTGTACCTTGAATTTAGATCCTACTTTTCCTTTTGGAAAACCATTTGCGTTCAATGTTCCATCAAAAGGCACATATCCCATTGCAATATTTTGTTTTTTTTCAGGGTGATACCAAGGTGAAGTAATAAATCCAATTGGCTCTCCACCACCTTCATCTGAAATTAACCAAAAATCAGGAGCGTATTCCTCAATTGGCTTTCCACCTAATTCTAGACCAACCAATTGAAGTTTATAAGGTTTATGTCCAGCTTTTAAATCAGCTTTCATTTTTTCAAGAGCTTTTTTTCCAACATAGTCAGCTTTTTTATTCCATTCACCTTTACCGGATAATGAAACTTGATAACCTAAATTACATTGGAATGGATTGTGTTGATTATCCATATCTTGCCCCCAAGAAAGAATTCCAGCTTGAATTCTTCTATGGTGAGCTGGAGCGATTACCATTAAACTATGTTTTTTACCCGCTTCAAGAACAGCATTCCACATATCCTCAGCGTATAAAGTGCACTCTCTCAAATATATCTCATAACCTGCTTCACCTGAGAATCCTGATTGAGAAATTACACAGCTTCTTCCACCAACTTTAGCTTCTGCTAAACCATAGAAGGGCATGTTATCAAAATCAACTTGATCTCCACATAAATCTTTCATTAACGCTTTAGATTTTGGTCCTTGAATTTGAACAGGACTTACATCTATCTCATCAATTTCTACATTAAATCTCTCGTCGGAGTTTACACCCTGTAAATAAAGACCTATATCACTATCAGACAAACTAAACCAAAATTCGTCTTTTGATATTCTTAAAAGTATAGGATCATTTAATACACCGCCATATGCATTACAAAGAATTACATATCTTGCTCTCATTGGAGAAATTTTTGTAGCATCTCTTGTAATTACATAGTCTACAAATTTTTCTGCATCAGGACCCTTCACTCTAATTTGTCTTTCAACTGCAACATTCCACATTGTTACATGATTAACAATTGCATCATACTCAACCATTGCACCTCCGTCTTCAGGTTTTACATATCCTCTTGGATGGTAAATACGATTGTATACAGTTGCTCTCCAACAACCAGCTTGCATTGATAAATGCCAGTATGGTGACTTTCTTACACGTGTTGAAATTAACATTTCAACTTTTGTTGGTCCGCTTTGTCTTAAATTATAAGGCACTTTTCTATCAGATTGATCTACTGATGTTACGTGTCTTAGCTTACTATAGTCAAATTCTTTAGACATAGTTATTCTCCTTCAACCACTTGTTTGTTTCCTTCAAGCCGCCGAATGTATAAATGTGAAAATAATCAGTATGCGATTTAACTTTCCCAATTAGATCATTAGGGTCTTTAGGTTTCAATAAATCTAATGCCTTACTAAAATTAGATTTAAGAAAATTAATGGAATTTTTTGCCCCTACAATATTTGCAAACTTTATTAAGCTTGAAATTTTCATTGGCCCAGTTATTCCAACATGAACTGGTATCGTTTGTTTAGAAATAAAATCTACAATAGGCTGAGCATCAAGCAGCCATTGAGTAACTATATAATCAGCATAAGGCTTTTTATCTATCATAGCTTTTTCTAAATCTGAATCGGATATATCAGGACTCCCCTCTGGATGTCCAGCGATTCCGATCTTTATTCCATCAAAAAATCCTGTCTCTAATATTTGATAGGAACTATCAAACTTTCCAATTGGTTCCCGACTACCTCCAATAACTAGAACTTGTTTCACACCTAAATCTTTACATCTTGAAACATAATCTTTTAATTCACTTTCACTATTAATTGATCTAGCTGGAAAATGAGGAACTGGATTAAATCCTTTGTTTACCAAATCTCCAGATTTATCAGCAGTCTCTTTATAATCCCCTCCAGGTAGCATTGTAACATAAACATCTTTAACTTCAGGCAAAGTATCAAGATCTGTGTGGGGTCCGATTTCTAATGAAAAATTCATTAATGGATAATTATTTATTTTAAAATAACTGTCTAGAAAAATATTAGATCAAAGTGTCAGGGTTACTTTTTCTGACCTCTGTGTTTTTGAATTCTTTGACCATACTGCTGAGTAACTCTGTCAAAGATGATTGCTAGAGCCACTATTGCCAAACCATTCATCATCCCAAGTGCTAAATATTGATTAGAAATAGCTTGCAAAATAGGCACTCCCAGACCTTTAACACCTATCATTGATGCAATTACCACCATAGCTAAAGCCATCATAATTGTTTGGTTAATTCCGGCAAAAATTGTTGGTAACGACAATGGTATTTGTACAGATTTTAATTTTTGCATTGGAGTTGCACCAAATGCTTCGCTTGCCTCAAGTGTTTCTTTATCTACCTCTCTTATTCCGAGATTTGTCAGCCTTACTACCGGTGGTAAAGCATAAATACAAACTGCCAATAAACCAGGCACTTTTCCAATACCTAAAAGCATAATTATAGGTATAAGGTAAACGAAACTTGGAATAGTTTGCATCATATCCAAAACGGGTAAAATTGCTTTTTCTGCTCTGCTTGATTTAGACATTAACACACCAATTGGAATACCGACTACAATACAAACTAATGTTGAAACAGATATTATTGCAACAGTAGCCATACAGTTTTTCCACATTCCAAAATAACCAATAATCATAAAACAAACTATTGTACCTATTACCAATTTAATACTTCTTGATCCAATCCATGCCAACAAAGCAAATACACCTATTACTAATGGCCAAGGACTATTGACTAATAATTTTTCCAACCAAATTAAAAAATGCAAAAGTGGATCAAAAAAACCTTCAATTCCATCTCCATAGGCTCTTGAAAATTCTTTAAAACTAGAGTCTATTCCTTTTTTAAGCTCTCTTAAAGCTGTTCGATCCATTACAGGAATTTTATTAAAGAAATCCATAATTTTACTCAACCAAACCCACTAAAGAGTGGGTTTGGCAATATTTTATTTTATTAAAGTGCTTTTTTTATTTTTGCAGCAGCTTCACTTGAAACCCACTTAGACCAAACATCTTCTTGGTTTGTTAGGAATTCAATTGCAGCATCAGCACCCTCTGCTTGGTTTTCACCCATCCAAACTAACATACCGTTCATTACTGGACCTGGATAAGTTCTTTTTTTGAAATAATCCATACCAGCACTTCCAGCTGTATTTTTGAAATTGTCAGTTACGATTGTGTAAACTTCAGATTTTGTCCATGAAGTTGCTTTAGGGTCTCCACATTCTTGTTCTGGTAAAACTATACATTTATCCCAGTTATCTTTTCCACCCCAAGCTCCCATGTCCACAGCTCTCATATCATATTTACCAATGATAGCTGTTGGTGACCAATAGTAACCAAACCAGTTTTCACCTCTTTCAGCAGCTTTAGCAATTGATCCATCTAATCCTGCAGCAGAACCTGTTTCAACAATAGCCCAACCTTTTGCTTCCATGTCAAAAGCTTTGTAAAGATTTCTATTACTTAGTTCACAGTTCCATCCTGGAGGACAAATATGAAACCCACCTTTTGATGGATCCTCTGGATGAGGAAATAGATCCGGTCTTGCCAAAATTGCTTCAGCAGTTGTAAGTTCAGGATGTTTTTCTAAAGTAGCAGGTAACACCCACCATCCTTCACCTAAACCAGTAATAGGTGCTTTATTAAGTGAGTGCATTTTTCCTTCATCAACTGCTTTATTTAAAGCAATGATTGCAGCGTTAGCCCAAAATTCTGGAGCAACATCTGGCTCACCTTTTTCTTGCATAGATGTAAATGTAGGCATTGTTGCACCTGGCACCAATTCAACAGAACATCCGTAACCTTCTTCTAATATGATTTTGTCAACTTCAGCCATGAAGTTTGCTGAAGCCCAGTTCATATTAGCGATAGTTATGTTCCCACAAGCTGCGTTGGCAACACTTCCAAAAGAAGTTAGTCCAAATATTACAGCAGCAGATAGAAGTAATTTTTTGATTTTCATTATTTCTCCTAATTAATTAATTATAAATCATCAGAACATATAGATGGAAAAATTGCAAACTAGTTTCAACTTTGAGTTGTGTTAAAATTGTCTTTATACTCTCTTTATTTAGAAATAAATTATTAAATAAATATGAATAAAAATTTATTATCAAGATTAGATGAGGGTCCCGTTATATTCGCAGAGGGATATTTATTTGCGATGGAAAGGAGAGGATATCTTTCTGCAGGTCCATTTGTGCCAGAAGTAGTTTTAGAGCATCCAGATGTAGTTACACAATTACATAGAGAATTTATTAGAGCTGGTTCAGATATTGTTCAAGCTTTCACCTATTATGGACATAGAGAGAAATTAAGAATTATTGGAAAAGAACATTTGCTAGAGCCGATGCAAAAAAATGCACTTAAAATTGCAAAGGATGCTGCGAAAGAATTTAAAGATTTAGACTTAATGGTTTGTGGAGATGTTGCTAATACAAATATTTTTGATCCAAAAGACAAAAACTCATTCAAAGAATGTCAAAAGATGTACGAAGAGCAAGTGCTTTGGGCCAAAGAGGCAGGAGTTGACTTTGTAGTTGCAGAAACAATTAATTGGGTAGATGAAATGAAGATAGCTTTAAAAGCAATTAAGGATGAAGGTTTGATTGCAGTTGCCAATTATGCAATACCTCGTGGTGATTTGACAAGAGATGGCCACACTGCTGAAGACGCATGTAAAATAATTGAAGATCTTGGTGCTGATGTTGTTGGTTTGAATTGTTATAGAGGTCCAGAAATGACCATGAAACTTTTAAAAAAAATAAGAAAAAAAGTTTCCTGTCATGTTGCAGGTCTTCCTGTTCCATATAGAACAACAGAGGAAGAACCAGGATTTTTGAATCAGACAGATCACGGATGTGACTGCATTCCTGGAGGAAATGCATTCCCTGTTGCTTTAGATAATTTATATTGTAACAGATTTGAAATGGCTGAATTTGCAAAAGAATGTCTTAAAGAAAAAATTAATTTAATCGGTATTTGTTGTGGTGCTGAAGCTCATCATGTTAGAGAAATGGCTGTTGCGGTTGGTAAAAAACCAATTGCCATGAAGTACATGCCAGATATGACTAAACATTTTCACCATGGGACAGACAAGACATTGAAAGACGTCAATAAAGAAATAAAATACTAACATGCAAAATCATGCAAAAGTAGTCATCATAGGTGGCGGCGTAGTAGGCTGTTCCATTCTTTATCATTTATCAAAGTTTGGTTTAAAAGATTGTATTCTTCTTGAAAGAAATGAACTCACATCTGGATCCTCTTGGCATGCAGCTGGAAATGTACATGTGATTTCATCTGACCCAAATATTTCTAGAATGATGGCTTATACAATCGGATTGTACAAAGAAATTGAAAAAGAGTCTGGCCATTCAGTTGGATTCAAATCAAGTGGGGGATTTTATTTGGCTTCAAATGATGTTTGGGCGGATTATTTAAAAAGAGAGAGGTCTAAAGCAAGATATATGGGTCTTGACCAAGAGTTTGTTTCTTTAGAGGAAGTAAAAAAGAAAAATCCTTTAATTGATCCATCAAGATACCTTCTAGCATTGTGGGATCCAATTGATGGGGAAGTAGACCCATCAGGTGTGACTTATGCTTTTGCTAAAGCAGCAAAAGTTCATGGTGGAAAATATTATACACATACAGTTGTAAAAGACACAAAACAAAAAGAGGATGGAAGTTGGGATGTGATAACTGACAAGGGCAATATAAAAGCTGAAATAGTTATTAACGCTGGAGGTTTATGGGCAAGAGAAGTTGGACAGCTTGCAGGAATTAATCTTCCAGTTCAACCAATGGAGCATCACTACTTAATTACTGAAGCTATTCCAGAAATTGAAGCAATGGGCGATCAAAGAATTCCTATTGGAACTGATTTTGAAGGTAACATTTATTTTAGACAAGAAGGAAAAGGAATGCTTCTTGGAACTTATGAACCAAAATCAACACCATGGAAGGTTGAAGGAACACCGATGAATTTTGGTCATGAGTTACTAGAACCAAAATTAGATAATATACAAGACAGATTAGCAATAGGTTTTGAAAGAATGCCAGCATTAGAAAAAGCAGGAATTAAAAATATTGTAAATGGGCCTTTTACTTTTGGACCTGATGGATCACCATTAATTGGTCCCGTTCCCGGAATGAAAAATTATTGGGTAGCAGTGGGTGTAATGGCTGGTTTTTGTCAAGGAGGAGGAGTTGGAAAATGTATTGCTGAATGGATAATTGACGGAGAACCATCAATAGATGTTTGGGCAATGGATGTTGCAAGATTTGGAGATTATGCATCACCTCAATACGGAACAATTAAATCTTCTGAAAATTATGAACGAAGATTTATTATGACATTTCCAAATGAAACTTTACCAAAAGGAAGAAAACAAAAAACAACAGCTCTTTATGACCGGTTTGTAGATCAAGGTGCAGTTATGGGAGATAGCTTTGGTTTGGAAAATGTTTTGTGGTTTGCGAATGATAAAAAAGATGCATACGAAGAGCCAACTATAAAAAGATCTAGATCGCATAATTATGTCTCCAAAGAAGTTATTAATGTAAGAGAAAATGTTGGTTTTATTGAAGTTGCTAATTTTTCAAAACATCAATTTAAAGGAAAAGATGCAAGAAAATTTTTAGATCATATTATGGCAGGTAAGCTTCCAAATCCTGGAAGAATATCGTTATCTCCAATGTTATCTTATAGAGGAAAATTATGTGGCGATCTTACAGTTTCATGCCTTGATGAAAACGAATTTATGGTTTTTGGTTCAGGTGCAGCTCAAGAAATGCATAGACGTTGGTTTGAAAGCCATTTAGATAAATTTAATGTTGAATATAAAAATAGATCAGATGAATTTCATGGAATATCTATAGCAGGACCTAATTCGAGAAAAGTTTTAGAAAAAATAGTTAGAGACGATGTATCTAATGAAAAATTTAGATTTAGAGATTCAAGAAGAATGTTTGTTGGAGGTGTTCCGGCAATTATAAACCGAATTTCATTCACGGGTGAACTTGGTTATGAAATATATGTTGCGCCACATTTCCAAATTAAACTTTATGAGGAGTTAATGGAGGCGGGAAAAGAATTTGGTATTAAACCTTTTGGTGGAAGAGCTTTAATGTCTATGAGACTAGAGAAAAATTGGGGTGCGTGGACTTTAGACTATCGACCTGATTTTACTGCTAAAGAAACTGGATTAGAAAGTTTCATTAATTGGAACAAAGAATTTATTGGTAAAGAAAAAGCTAAACAAGACAATAGCTCGAATAGATTAGTACCTTTAATAATTCAAACAAACGACATAGATGTCACAAACAATGAAGCAGTAATGAAGGGAGATAATAGCATTGGGTATATAACTTCAGGTGGATTTGCTCATTTTGTAAATAAAAGTGTTGCTTTTTCATATCTAGATCAAAAAAATTTATCATCTGAAGATGGAATACAAGTAGAAATTAATGGTGATTTATTCAATTGTTCAATTATCAAAGAACCACTTTATGATCCAAGTGGAGAAAAAATGAGAGGGTAATGGCCCAAAAGGATGTAGGTAACAAAGTTCCAATTTATAAATTAAAAGAAACAAAAGAGGTCATGGATTTTTATGACGAATGGGGTCTGGACAATAAATATGATAAAGATATGGTTGAATGGAATTATACTGGTCCAAAGGAAACAGTAGAAGTTTTCAACAAATATCAAAAAGATAAAGATATTAATATTTATGATGCTGGATGTGGAACTGGATTGGTTGGTGTTGAATTAAGAAAGTATGGTTTCACTAATTTTTTTGGCGCCGATCTATCCCAAAAACTTTTAGATTTAGTTCCAAACAATCTTTATAAAAAATTAGATAAAGTTGATTTAAACAAACCAATAAATGAAAAGGATGATCAATATGATGCTTTAATGTGCGTGGGTACATTTACTTTTGGACATGTAAAACCACCTGCGTTAGATGAGTTTATTAGAATTACTAAAAATAAAGGTCTAATTTGTTTCACTATTAATGAGGGAATATATGAGGAATATGGATTTGATAAAAAAATTAAACAATTAAAAAATGAAAATAAATGGAAAGAAATAGAGTTTTTTAAATCTGATTATATTGCTAGTAAAGATGTAAATGCATGGCTTGGTCTATATGAAGTGACAAAATAAAATGTCAGCAATTTATAAAATTATAGATAAAAAAAAATTAGATATAGTTAAGAGACCAATTTCTAAAGCCCATGGACTTCCCAACGAATGTTATACAAGTAAAGATTACACTTTAATAGAACGAGAGAAAATATTTGAAAATAAATGGACTGTAATAGGAGTAGCAAGTTCTTTGCCAAATATCGGCGATGTAAAACCATTTAACTTATTAGGTCTGCCATTATTTTTAGTGAGGAATAAAAAAAATCAAATTAAAGTTTTTCACAACGTCTGTAGTCACAGAGGAGTAAAGTTAGTAAACAAAAAAGGTAATATTAGAAATGTCATTAGATGTCCTTATCATTCATGGTCATACACATCAGATGGAAAGCTAATTGCAACACCTCATATAGGTGGGATGAACCAACATAGTAGCCCAAAATTTAAAAAAAATAAAAACAATTTAAAAGAAATAAGATCATGTGTTTGGTTAGATTTAATTTTTATTAATATTAGTAACAACGAAATTCCATTTGAAAAATATATTAAACCCTTAAGTGATAGGTGGGCTAAATTTTGGAAAAAAAAAGATAGAAAATTAATTAATCATGCAAATGATTTTGGTTATTTTAAAATAAATGCAAAATGTAATTGGAAATTTGCAATTGAAAATTATTGTGAAAGTTATCATTTGCCATGGGTTCATCCAGGTTTAAATTCTTATTCAAAAATTGAAGATCACTATCATATTCAAGGATTACCAAACCGCTTTGCAGGCCAAGGCACAGTTGTTTATAATCCAAAATTTAAAGGTAAGAAAAAATTTCCTTGCTTTCCCAACTGGCCCAAAGAAAAAGAAAATATTGCAGAGTATGTGGCTTTGTTTCCCAATGTTATGTTAGGTATACATAAAGATCATTTCTACGCATATTGGTTAGAACCCATTAGTCATAAAAAAACTTTAGAGCACATGGAAATATATTATGTAGGTGAAAAAGCTGCAAAATCATTAGAATTTAAATCATTAAGAAAACAAAATCATAAATTGTGGGAAGATATTCAAAAAGAAGATGTTGGTATAATTCAAAGAATGCAATTAGGCCGCAACTCACATGCATATAATGGTGGAAATTTTTCTCCTGATATGGATAATCCAACACATCAATTTCACAAGTGGGTGGCAACTCACATTGTGTAGAAAGTGCGAAATATATGTACAGACCTTTACCAGATGCATTAACAATAAAAAGTTCACCAATCGAAGGTTTGGGATTATTCGCAACCAAAGAAATTAAAGCTAATACTTTTATCGGAATTACTCACATAAGAGATGAGCAGTTTGAAAATAAATATATAAGAACTCCATTAGGTGGTTTTTATAATCATTCTGACAATCCTACAGTTCAAAGAATGGTATCAAATATTTTACCTACATTAAAATTTGGTGATCCAATTGATCCTACCGCAAAAGCAAAAAAATTTAACGAAAATGATGATAACTTAGAAAATATGTATTATAATTTAAGAGAGAAACCAGACGCAAAATATTTTTTTATGGTTTCAATAAAAGATTTGAAACCTGGAGATGAACTTTGTGCAAATTATAATTTATACACCTATCCAAAAACAGGAGTTGGTGTACAGATGTTATAGGGATGAAGTTTAACAGAAAAATTCTTTCAGAAAACCAACCAATTAAGAAATATATTTCAAAAAAAAGATTAAGAGAAGATGAAATAGATTTTGACGAACTTAGATCTTATAGACTTGACAGATTAAGAAATGAATTAAAGAAAAATAATATAGAGGCATGTATTTTATTTGATCCGGTAAATGTAAGGTATGCATTAGATACTGTAAATATGAGTGTTTATAATATGCATAATCTTACAAGATATTGTTTTATCCCTGTTGATGGTCCAACAATATTATATGAATATTTTAATTGTGAAATATTATCTAAAGGTCTCAATTTAATAGATGAAATAAGACCAGCAATTACTTGGGATTATTTTAGCAATGGCGACCAATCAGAATTACAACTTAAAAAATGGGTCAATGAAGTAAATGATTTATCTAATTCTTATTTTAAAAGTAAAAAAATCGCAATTGATGTAATCAATGGTCCAGCCGTAAATGAACTAAATAAAAAAGGCATTCAAGTTTTAGAAGCTAAAAAAATACTTGAACAGGCAAGAGTAATTAAATCATCTGAAGAAATTAAATGTATGCGAGCAGCTTTAGATGTTGCTGATATTGGAATAATTAAAATGAGAGATTACTTGAAATCAGGAATTACTGAGGATGAGTTATGGTCTATTTTACATAAAACAAACATTGAAAATGGTGGGGAGTGGATAGAATGTAGAATATTATCGTCAGGCTCTAGAACTAATCCTTGGATGCAAGAAAGTAGTAATAAGATTATTCAAGATAAAGAAATCGTATCGTTTGATACAGATATGGTAGGCCCTTATGGATATTGTGCAGATATTTCTAGAGCTTTTGTTTGTGGAAATAAATTTAACGAACATCAAAAAAAAATTTATTTAACAGCAGTTGAGCAAATTGACTATAATTCAAGATTAATTAAAGATGGAGTATCATTTAGAGAATTTACTGAAAAGGCATGGATACTTCCTGAAAAATATTACGGAAATAGATATTCAGTCATGCTTCATGGAATAGGTTTATGTGATGAGTGGCCAGCAATTAGATATCCGACTGATGGTGGAGAAAGAGGTGGTATGTTTCAAAAAAATATGACAATTACTCTAGAAAGTTATATCGGAGAAGTTGGAGGGAATGAGGGAGTGAAATTAGAACAACAATATTTGGTTGGCGAAAATGGATTAGAATTAATGTCTCATCATCCTTTAGAACAAATTTAATGAAAATAATTTTAATTATGGGTTTGCCCGGAGCTGGCAAAACAACATTGGCAGAAGAACTTGCTCCAAAACTTAAGGCAAAAAGATTAAATGCTGACGAAGTTAGAAAAGAAGCAAATGATTGGGATTTTTCTGAAGAGGGTAGAAAAAGACAAGCTAAAAGAATGGCAGACTTTGCTTTGAAGCTGAAAAATCAAGGAAATTATGTTGTGGCAGATTTTATTTGCCCAACACCAGCAGCAAGAAGTTTATTCCCAGCAGATTTTGTTATTTGGGTAGATACGATTAAAGAAGGAAGGTTTGACGATACTAATCAAATGTTTGTTAAACCTGAAAAATATGATTTTCATGTAACTACTCAAGATGCTAAGGTTTGGGCAGATAAAATAATTAAGGAGATATCATAATGAGTTATGAATGGGATAATAAAAAACCAACAGCACAAATGCTTGGAAGATGGCAGCCTTTTCATGAGGGTCACTATACTTTATTTAAAGAGATCATCAAAAAGACTGGTCAAGTGTGCATTCAAATTAGAGACGTACAAGGGGTTGATGATAATCCATTCG
The DNA here is from genome assembly GCA_902580535.1 of uncultured Pelagibacteraceae bacterium. Classification (GTDB taxonomy): domain Bacteria; phylum Pseudomonadota; class Alphaproteobacteria; order Pelagibacterales; family Pelagibacteraceae; genus Pelagibacter. The sequence goes on from CACHKZ010000005.1 coordinate 26,978, forward strand.
ATTTTGAAACAGTAAAAAAAAATATTGAAAACAAATTAAATCCTGAATTTGAAGGAAGATTTAAAATAATGATGGTGCCAAATATTACAAATATTTGTTATGGGAGAGGAGTTGGCTACAAAATTGAGGAGATAGTATTATCTGAAGAGATACAAAAAATTTCTGCTACAAAAATTAGAGCTAAAATGCGTGAAGATGGTGAGTTAAAATAACTTCAATATGAATGTAAAAACAAAAAAATTAGGAAACGGAATTACAAATGTAATAATTAATGATCCTAAAACTTATAATTCATTGTCATTTAAAACTTTAAAAGATCTTTTGAATACTTTTAATAGATTAGATAAGGATGATGATACAAGAGTAATAATATTAGAGGGATCAGGCAAAGGATTCAGTGCTGGTCATAATCTTAAAGAGGTTGGTGGAATTAAAAATAGATCAAATCACTTAAAATTATTTAATCTTTGCTCAAAATTAATGATGAAAATTGTTGAAGGAAAGAAACCTGTTATTGCAAAAGTGCATGGTGCAGCTTATGCAGCTGGATGTCAGTTAGCTGCAAGTTGTGACCTAGCTTACAGTACATCAAATGCCACCTTTGCAACACCAGGAGTAAATATTGGACTTTTTTGCAGTACTCCAATGGTTGCTGTAAGTAGAAAAGTAACTCGTAAAATCATGATGAAGATGCTTCTGACTGGAGATCCAATAAATGCAAAATACGCTAAAGAAATTGGTTTGATTAATGATTGTTTTTCAAACAAAAAACTAAATACAGAAGTTTTAAAAATTGCAAAAAAAATTTCATCAAAATCAAATTTAACAATTAAAATTGGAAAACAAGCATTTTATAAACAATTAGAGATGCCACTAGGAGATGCTTATAAGTTTACAAGTAAAATGATGACTGTAAATATGGCTTCGCAAGATGCAAAAGAGGGAATATCAGCTTTTTTACAAAAAAGAAAACCTAGTTGGAAAAATAAATAATAGTTATTCAGAAAGAAAATAATGAACGATAATGAAATTAAATCTATTTTAAGAAAATCAAAAACCATAGCTATGATTGGAGTGAGCTCCGAAAAAAAAGGAGAGGATAGAAAAAATCTTAAGAGAAAACCAGCAAATGTTGTTATGAAATATATGCAAAACTTTGGTTATAAAGTAATTCCTATTAACCCTTTTGCAGTTGGTGAGATTGTAAATGGGGAACAAATGATCGAAAGTTTAGATAAAATAAAGGAAGAAATAGATATAGTTGATGTTTTTAGACCCTCAAAAGAGGCTGAAGAAATTGCAAAAGAAGCAATTAAAAAAGGAACAAAAGTTTTATGGTTACAATATGGAATTCACAGTGATGAGGCAAAAGTTTTAGCAGATAAAGAGAATATCCAATTTATTTCCAATAGATGTATTAAACAGGAGTATCAAAAACTTTTTCAAAAATCTAATCCAGTTTTTCCAGTCCTTAAAGATTAATGAAAAAAGTATTTTTGGTATATGGTCACTACAACGAAAAATCTTTTAATTCTGCTATAAAAGATAATTTCATAAAATCTGCTAAAGAAAATGGTCATTTAGTTGAATGTGTAGATTTATATAAAGAAAAATTTGATCCAGTATATGCTGGTGAAAATGCTGATGATATTGTCTTGGATCACAGAAGAAAAATTGATGATTCTGATTTAATTGTTCTAGTTGCTCCTATATGGAATTATAGAATGCCTGCTATTGTAGAAGGTTGGATTGATAAGGTTTTAGCGCCACCTTGGGCTTTTTCATTTAAGAAACTTTTTGGTAATTATGGATATGCTGTTGGGAAGCTAAAAAGCAAAAAGGCTTTGATTTTTTGCACATATGGTTCACCCAGATTCTCAATTTCAGATTTTTTTTTAAATTTACCCCTTAGAAGAATTAAAAAAGGTATTTTTAATAAGTGTGGTATTTATGACATTACCTATAAACGATATTTTGCTGTACCATTTGTATCAAATGAAAAAAGAATTGAGTTTTTGGAAGATGTTAAAAATACAGCCAGACATTTATAGAATTTTTTTTGTATTTATATTTTTAATTTTTTCTACAAATGAATTAAAAGCTGAAATAAAAAAACCAAATCCAGATATTAAACCTAGAGAAGTAATTGAAATTCAACTTAATGCTTTGATGAAAAATGATATTCCCAGTAAAGATCATGGGATAATTCAAACATGGTTTTTTGCGCACCCAAACAATCAGAGGGTAACAGGACCTATTGAGAGGTTTAAAAATATGATCAAAACAGATTCCTACTCAATGCTTTTAAATCACGAGAATTATGAAATTGTTGAGGTATATAAATCAAAGGGTGTATCGACTTTTGAAGTGACAATTATGGACAAAGACAAAAAATATTATAAATTTAAATGGCAAGTTGAAAAATATGAGCTCGATGGATTTTTAAAAAATTGCTGGTTGACCACAGCAGTATCTCAACCTATGCCGATGGGTTCATCTATCTAATGAAAAAACCAAGTTTTCCAGTTAGAATTGCAATATTAATGGCTATTCTTTGCATCCCGCCAATTGGCGCGACCCAAATTGGATGGTACTATTTTGGACAAGAGATGGGGGTAAATTTTGGTATGGTTGCAGGTGTCATTAGTGTAATAACCGCAGCTTATCTAATGTATCAAATGGGATGGAGAGATGACGATGATGACGATTATGACTACTAGAATTATGTTTTGTTTATAAGAAAAATTAGGTAAAAATCGCATGATGAAATCAAAAGCAAAAGTCGTAGTAGTTGGTGGAGGCGTTGTTGGTGTAAGCGCCCTTTATCATTTAGCAAAAAAAGGTTGGTCTGATGTTGTATTAGTTGAACGAAAAGAATTAACTTCAGGTTCTACATGGCATGCTGCGGGACTTCTTCCATTATTTAATATGAGTTATTCAGTAGGACAACTTCATAAGTATGCCGTCAACTTATATAAAAGTTTAGAAGAGGAAACTGGAAAGAATGTTGGATTTAGTGTTGTATCAAATATCAGATTAGCAAGCAATCAAGACAGGATGGATGAATACCACCAGTATGCGGGTGTTGCTAAAACAATTGGAGTAGATGTTAAATTTTTAACTCCAGAACAAGTTAAAGAAATTTGGCCATTATGTCATACAGATGATCTAGTTGGAGCAATACAACATCCTGAAGATGGCTATATTCAACCTGCCGATCTAACTCAAGCGTTAGCAACAGGGGCGAGAAATAGAGGAGCTGAGATATATAGAAACACAACAGTTTTAGCGATGAGACAAAATAAGGATGGTTGGATTGTTGAAACAGATAAAGGGTCAATAGAATGCGAACATGTAATCTCTTGCTCTGGAAACTTTGCTAGACAGACAGGGAAAATGGTAGGTTTGGATATTCCGGTAATACCTGTTGAACATCAATATATTGTAACAGAGCCACATCCAGAAATTCAAAAAAGAAAAAAAGATGGATTACCTGAAATGGGAGTATTAAGAGATAGTGATAGTAGATGGTATATGAGAGAAGAGGCTGGCGGTTTAATATTAGGTCCTTACGAGGATGGAGCTCCAGCATGTTATGTTAATGGACCTTCCAAAGAGTCTGAATACGAATTATTCCAAGAAGACTTGGATAGACTAGCACCACATATTGAAGGTGCGATACATAGAGTCCCCGCTTTTGGAGAAGTAGGAGTTAAAAAAGTTTATAACGGTGCTATCTGTTATACACCTGATGGAAATCCCATTGTTGGACCAGCATGGGGTTTAAAAAATTTTTGGATAAATGAAGGTCACAGCTTCGGAATTACTGCTGCTGGTGGAGCAGGTTGGCAATTAGCAGAGTGGATTGTAGATGGAGAGCCAACAATAGATATGTTAGGTGTTGAGCCAAGACGATATGGTGATTATTGTTCAAAATCTTATCTTAAAGAGAAAAATGAGGAAGCTTACAGCCATGTGTTTATCACTCACTTTCCAGATGAAGAAAGACCAGCTGCAAGACCATTAAGAACAGCTCCTTGTTATGACAGAATGAAAAATCTTGGTGCAGTTTTTGGTCAAAAGTTTGGATGGGAAAGACCTAATTTTTTTGCAACCGATGGGATGGAGCAAAAGGACCATTGGTCTTTTAGAAGATCAAATTGGTTCAAGGCTATCGAGAAAGAGTGCAAGAATGTAAAGGAAAATGTTGGTCTACTAGATATGACAGCATTCGCAAAATGTAGAATAAAAGGCCCTGGAGCTGAGGAATTTTTAGATAAGTTGGTCGCAAACAAACTTCCAAAAAAAATAGGTAGAATTAATTTATGTCATGCATTGAATACTAAAGGTGGTGTTCATTCAGAATTTACAATAATGAGAGAATCGGAAAGTAGTTTTTATTTGGTTTCTGCGGGAGCGTTTCAAAGGTTAGATCATGACTGGATATTAGGTTGGATGCCAAAAGATGGATCTGTTCAATTTGAAAACTTAACAAACAGCAAAGGTGTTCTAGTTGTATCAGGACCAAAAGCCAGAGAGTTAATGCAAAGAGTATCTAATGATGATTTTTCAAATGAAAATTTTAAATGGTTAAGTGCAAAACAAGTAGATGTAGGATTTGCACCAGTAAATGCAATGAGAGTAAATTTTGTAGGAGAGTTAGGCTGGGAACTACATCATCCTATTGAATATCAAAACCATATTTTTGATAAGTTAATGGATGCAGGACAAGATTTAGGTTTAAAACCATATGGTATAAGAGCTATGAACAGTTTAAGAGTTGAAAAATCTTACAAATTGGTTGGCACCGAATTATCCATTGAATATTCACCATATGAAAGTGGTTTAGATAGATTTGTCCATCCAAATAAAGGAAGTTTTATTGGTTTAGAAGCTTTGAATAAATGGAGAGAGAAAGGTTTTGATAACAAACTTGTTACTTTAGAAGTTCATGAAACAAGTGATGCAGACGTGCTTGGAAATAACCCTATTTATGAAAACGGTAGTGTTGTCGGTAGAGCAACAGGAGGTGATTTTGGTTTTAGACTAGGAAAATCTATCGCACTAGGAATGGTTAAGCCAGAGCTAGCTAATATTGGACAAAAACTAAAGATTGATATACTTGGTAAGATGCATGAGGCAACAATTTTAGAGGAGAGTCCTTATGATGCAGAAAATAAATTATTAAGAGCATAATGAAAATTTTAGTCGCTGTAAAAAGGGTAATTGATTATAACGTCCAAATAAGAGTAAAAGAGGATGGCAGTGGCGTTGTGACAGACAATGTTAAAATGTCAACTAATCCACCAGATGATAATGCAATTGAGGAAGCTGTTAAAATTAAAGAAGCTGGGAAAGCTTCAGAAATAATAGCTGTAACAGTTGGAGAAGAAAAAGCCCAAGAGACTGTTAGAAAAGCACTAGCAGTTGGAGCGGATAGAGGAATTCATGTAAAAGTGGACAGTGTATTAGAACCTCTTGCTGTTTCTAAAATTCTTAAAAAAATTGTTGAAAAAGAAAATCCAGATTTAGTTTTCATGGGCAAACAAGCAATTGACGATGATTGCAACCAAACTGGTCAAATGTTGGCTGCACATTTAAACTGGCCTCAAGCTACTTTTGCATCAAAAATTGAGGTTAAAGAAAATTCATTAGAAGTAACTAGAGAAGTCGATGAGGGTTTAGAAACTATTGAAGTTAATACACCTGCAATAGTGACATGTGACTTAAGACTAAATGAACCAAGATATGCATCACTACCAAATATTATGAAAGCAAAGAAAAAACCTATTGAACAAATTAATGCGTCAGATCTAGGAGTTGATACTAACCCTAGAATAGAACATATTAAAATTGAGGAACCGCCTAAAAGAAAAGCAGGTATAAAGGTTGCTAGTGTTGAGGAGTTGGTGCAAAAATTAAAAAATGAGGCTAAGGTAATATAATGTCAGTTTTATTAATAGCAGAGCATAACAATAAAGAAGTCAAATCATTTACTTTAAACGCAATTACAGCTGCATCTCAGATAGATCAAGACTTACATGTTTTATTGATTGGTCATAATGCAGATGATGTTGCAAAATACTTATCTGAAGTACCTTTGGTAAAAAAAGTACTTCATATAGATAATGAAATTTATGAAAATTATATTGCTGAAAATTATACTTCAGCAATTTTAAAACATGCTGATAAATATTCTCATATAGTCTGTTCAGCAAATACATTTGGAAAAAATCTAATGCCTAGAATTGCTGCATTATTAGATATTTCTCAAGTGAGTGATATAATAAAAGTAATTGCTCCAGATACATTCCTAAGACCAATTTATGCTGGTAACGCATTTGCTACTGTCAAAAGTAATGACGATAAAAAGTGTATAACAATAAGACCAACATCATTTGAGGCGGCTGAAACCACAGGTGGGTCAGCAGAAATTGAGAAAGTGGATGCAGCAGATAAAACTGAAAATACAAAATTTGTGAACAGAGAGGAAATTAAATCAGATAGACCTGAATTAGGAACAGCTAGAATTGTTATTTCTGGAGGAAGAGGGTTGCAAAGTGGTGAGAATTTCAAATTAATAACTGATGTTGCAGACAAATTAAATGCTGCAATAGGGGCATCAAGAGCAGCAGTTGATGCAGGTTATATTACAAACGAACATCAGGTTGGACAAACAGGTAAAGTAGTAGTTCCAGACTTATATATAGCAGTTGGAATCTCTGGGGCTATCCAGCATTTAGCTGGCATGAAAGAAAGTAAAGTTATCGTGGCTATAAATAAAGACGGTGAGGCACCAATTTTTAGTGTCGCAGACTACGGCTTAGAAGCTGATTTATTCGAAGCACTTCCTCAATTCTTAGAGGAGTTGAACAAATTAAACACTATACAAAAATAACAAATACTGTAAAAAAATAATATGTCCAGAGAAGTGATGGAATACGATGTAGTAATCGTAGGTGGCGGACCATCAGGACTTTCAACTGCAATTAAATTAAAGCAGTTAAATCCAGATATTAATGTCTGCCTTTTAGAAAAAGCATCTGAAATAGGTGCGCATATTTTATCAGGGAACGTGTTTGAAACACGTGCTTTAGACGAACTATTACCTAATTGGAAGGATCTTAATGCACCAATCAAAACAAAAGTTACTAAAGAAAAATTTTTATTTTTAGGAAAGACTAAAAAAATTAGTTGGCCAACTTGGTTATTACCTAAAGTTCAACAAAATCATAATAACTATATAATTAGTCTTGCTAATTTATGTAGATGGTTAGCAGAGCAAGCTGAAAATTTAGGAGTTGAAATATTCCCAGGATTTCCAGCAAGTGAAGTTTTATATAATGAAGATGGATCTGTAAAAGGTATTGCAACTCAAGATATGGGTTTAGATAAAGATGGAAATAAAAAAGATAGTTATGAATCTGGAATGGAACTCCATGGAAAGATTACAGTTTTTGCAGAAGGGTGTAGAGGTCATTTAGGTAAAGAACTAATTAAAAAATTCGAATTAGATAAAGGGAAAGATCCACAACAATATGGAATTGGTTTCAAGGAAATTTGGGAATTAAAAGAGGAAAAACATGAAGAAGGTTTAGTAATGCATACAGCCGGCTGGCCTTTAGATAATAATACTTACGGTGGAAGTTTTGTTTACCATGCTGAAAACAAACAGATTTTTTTAGGTTATGTCATAGGGCTTGATTATAAGAATCCTCATTTATCACCTTTTGATGAATTTCAAAGATTTAAAACTCATCCTGCAATTAAAACAATGTTGGAAGGTGGTAAAAGAATATCTTATGGTGCGAGAGCACTTATAGAAGGTGGTTTTCAAAGTTTGCCTAGAATGTTTATGCCAGGTGCATTATTGGTTGGTTGTGACGCTGGCACTTTAAATATGCCAAAAATAAAAGGTTCTCATACAGCAATGAAAAGTGGGATGATTGCAGCTGAAACTATTATAGATCATTTAAATTCATACAAAGAATTATCAATTTATGAAGAAAAATTTAAGAAAAGTTGGGTTTATAAGGAATTATATGAAGCCAGAAATGTTAAGCCAAGTTTTAGTTGGGGCTTAATTTTAGGAATTATATTTACTGGAATTGATCAAATTATATTTAAAGGTAAGTTGCCTTTTACACTTAGACATAAGCATGCTGATCATGAGACACTTAAACCTGCTAGTGAAATGCCTAAAATAGAGTATCCAAAACCAGATAATGTGATTACATTCGATAAAACAAGTTCAGTTTATTTAACAGGAACAAACCACATTGATAATCAACCAGTTCATCTTCAACTAAAAGATAAAGATTTACCAATAAAATATACTTTGGGAAAATATGATGAGCCTGCGCAAAGATATTGTCCTGTTGGGGTTTATGAAATTCAAAAAGAAAATGAAGTTGAAAAATTTGTAATAAATGCTCAAAATTGTATTCACTGCAAAACCTGTGATATAAAAGAACCTTCACAAAATATAAATTGGGTTACACCCGAGGGTGGTGGCGGGCCTAAATATGGAAATATGTAATTAAGAAAGGTCTATTGCAAATTTTTTTAAGGTTTCCAAAGGAACTAATTTTAAAGTATTTATATGTGTTTTTTTTAAATATATTGAGCATCCTATTCCTGCTTCTAATGCTCTAGCAACCCAACCAGCACAAACACACCAATTATCACCCTCTTTTAATCCTGGAAAACCAAATTCTGGATGAGGGGTAATTAAATCATTACCAGCTTCTTTGCACCATTGTAAAAATTCTTCATTAACCTTAACACATACCGTATGTAAACCATGATCATTTTTGTCAGTATTACAACATCCATCTCGGAGCCATCCAGTTAATGGATTTTTAGAACATTCTTCTAAAGGCTCTCCTAGTACATTCATTTTTCTTTTCCTCCGAAAATATCCCATGTTTTTTCATCAATTTTTGCATTGAATGAAATTGATCTTCTTTCTTCATTGGTGTTTTTAAAAGGATAAACTGTATGCATCAAGTAATTTGGAAAAAAATAAAAATCGCCAACTTCTGGAACTATTCTTAAACTTGAATTAGACAAAAATGCTCTTGAGCCATGTATTAATTCTAATTTTCCACCATGATAACCCTTGTTCTGTTTCTTTTGTACACTTTCACCAAATGACTTAGGAACTTTTAAAAAACCTGCGCCAGATATATGACCACTATGCCAATGAGTTGGATTAAATTCATGTTGGTATTGTCTGACTACCCAAGTTTTCATTAATTCAAATTTTGAGATAGTTCGACCTTCACTTTTCAAAACATATTCTTTTGTACAATTTCCTAAAAAATTTAACCACCCAGAAGATTTTACAAATTCGCTATCAAGAAAAAATTCTTGTGTTACATCACCTACTAAGCCTTCTCCAAAATTTAATTGTGCTGACTTTTCCTCGCTTTTTATAATTTCCTCCACGTAATCATTTATCTTCTTTACCAATTCATCTGGAATTTTAGCTTTCAGTATTGAAGGACCAAAGTGTCTGATATGTTTACACTCTATTTTCATTTAAATTTTTGTGGGATTTGGTTGTCCCTTATAAACAATTTCTGGATC
>CACHKZ010000006.1 GCA_902580535.1 uncultured Pelagibacteraceae bacterium
AATTTTAATTTTAATTTTAGGTGCTGCAGCAGTTTTAGAATTATGGGGAATAAAAATTGGACCAATAATAGCTGGACTGGGTTTATTTGGCGTTGCTGTAGCATTAGGAGCACAAGATTTATTTAAAAATTTGATTTCAGGAATTTTAGTCCTTGTAGAGAAAAGATTTAAGATGGGTGATTGGATTGAAGTTGAGGGTATAATTGAGGGTGTAGTAGAAAAAATAGGTTTTAGATCAACCGTTATAAGAAAATTTGATAAATCTTTAGCTATTATCCCTAATTTTCAGTTTGCAGAAAATGCTGTAATTAATAAAAGTCAAATAACTAATTGGAGAATTAGTTGGACGATAACTCTTCAATACGATTCTACCGTAGAACAATTAAAAACAATTAGAAATGACATAGAGAATTTTATTAATCATTCAAAAGATTATGATACTGCTGTTGGAGTATCAGTAAGAGTTGATAAATTTTCTGATAGCTCAATAGATATGTATGTGAGATGTTACACAAAAACAAATAGTTGGAGCGAAATGTTATTAGTAAAGGAAAGACTTGCAATTAAGATTAAAGAGATTGTAGAGGGTAACAAAGCCTCTTTTGCTTTCCCAAGTACATCTATTTATGTAGAAAAGAAATGATAGCTATATTTTATTTAGTTCTTCAACTTTTGAAATTATATTCTTATGTTGTTATAGCCAATGTAGTTATTAGCTGGTTAATAGCTTTTAATGTTTTAAATACATCGAACAGATTTGTTTATTCAATTTTAGAATTTACTTATAAGCTAACCGATCCAATTCTCAATAAAATCAGGGGTTTTTTACCTAGCCTTGGTTCTTTTGATATATCGCCAATTATTCTTCTTTTGTTGATATGGTTTATAGAAATGTGTATGAAGCTCTACATAGCACCACTAATTTTTTAATATCATGATTTTAATTGACGGAAAAAAACAATCAGCTGAACTAAGAGAAGAATTAAAAAAAGAAGTCGAGAGTTTAAAACAGAAACACAATAAAGTTCCAGGCCTTACAGTAATTTTAATTGGAGACTTAACCCCAAGCCAAATTTATGTAAGAAATAAAGAAAAATCAGCAATACAAGTTGGTTTGAAATCAGAAGTTATAAAATATCCAGATACTGTAGACGAAAAAACTGTTTTAAATAAAATAGATGAACTTAATAAGGATGAGACAGTTTCTGGAATTTTAGTTCAATTACCATTACCCAAACATATCAACAAGCAACATGTTATTGAAACTATATCACCACACAAGGATGTAGATGGATTACATCCAATGAATGTGGGTAATTTATCTTCTGGATATCAAGGATCAATTCCTTGTACACCACTTGGATGTTATTATTTGTTAAAAAAAATTGAACCCAACCTGACAGGAAAAAAAGCTGTGATGATTGGTAGATCAAATTTAAATGGAAAAGCTATGGCTCAGCTTTTACTTCAAGAAGATTGTACAGTAACGATTACTCATTCAAAAACTAAAGATCTTCAGCATGAGTGCTTAGAAGCAGATGTTATTGTTGCAGCAGTTGGAATTCCTGAACTTATAAAAGGTGATTGGGTAAAAAAGGATGCAATAGTAATTGACGTTGGGATAAATAAAACAGAAAATGGTATAGTGGGTGATGTAAATTTTGAGGAAGTTTCAAAGGTTGCAAAAGCTTTAACGCCAGTTCCAGGTGGCGTAGGACCTATGACAATTGCATGTCTTTTAAAAAACACAATTGAGTGTTTCAAGAGAACATTAAATTACTAAAGTTTATTGCTAAAGTTAACAATTTTAATTGTTATATTTTTTATCTATAATTCACTTTTGTTATCTATGGAAAAAGTACCTTATCATCACCTGCCTGACGGTAGTTTTAGAAATCCTGAAGGCTCTCCTGAAAGAAATTCTAATTTCAAATGGTCATTTAAAGTATTTAATCAAGAAAAGAAAAAACTCGACATGACCGTTCCCAGGGATCATGTCATTGATAAAGACAAAGTAATTTCAGATTTAGAAAATTTAAAAAATGATGATTATATAGGGTGGATTGGTCACGCCACATTCCTAATAAAGCTTGGAAATACCACAATTATAACCGACCCAGTTTTTTCAAAAAATGCAGGACCCTTAATTTTTGGCCCAAAAAGATTTGTAAAAACAGCAATAAATTTAAATGAAATTCCAAAAACAGATTTATTTCTCTTAACTCACAATCATTATGATCATCAAGATATGACTACAATTAGAAGATTTCCGTTTAAAGATGCAAAAGTTTTACTTCCATTAAAACTTGGAAAATATTTCACACGAAATAGCTACAAAGATGTGAATGAAATGGATTGGTATGATGAAATTAAAGTTAATGAGGACCTTAAAGTAACATTAGTACCTGCAGTCCACTGGTCAAAAAGAAGCTTAACAGACACAAATAAAACTCTATGGGGAAACTTTTTAATTGAATACAAGAATAAAAAAATACTCTTTGCTTGTGACACTGGAGTTGGAAATATTTATAAAGAGTTAGGTGAAAAATATGGACCTATTGATTTAACTCTTATTAACATTGGGGCTTATAATTTTTATCCATTGTCACCTTATAAAGATAAATCCTCTTACCATACCAACCCTGAAGAGGCTTTAAGTATTGCAAGAGATCTTAAAAGTAAAAAAGTTTTAGGGATGCACTGGGGTACTTTTGTTTTATCTTTGGAACCAATAATGGAGCCACCAGTTAGATTTAAAGATAATGCAGAAAAATATGGTTTTAAAAAAGAAGATGCAATTATTTTTAAAATTGGTGAATTTCAATCTTTAAAAAATTTAGGAATTTAACAACAGCCGCAAGTTTTTTTTTGCTTACTTTTTTCTTCTTTTTTTAATAATTTTTCTTCAGCTTTTGTTATTTCTAGCTCTCTTGCACTTTCTTCTAAAGCAGTTTTTTCCTGCAATAGTTTGTTTTCAAAATATGCGTAAAGAGAGTTAAAGCCTAGCTTAGAAGCTTTTTTTTCTTCGTAGTTTCTTCTTCCCTTTAAATTTTCAATTAATTCTAATATTTGTGGGTTTTGCATATTATTTTTATCTCATAAATTAAAAAAATTTCAATTATAATTTATTCAAGTTTTTCAACTATTTTAGGAATATATTTTTTAAAGTTAAAAAAACCTTTGTTACAAAACTTCCATGAATTTTGATCTAATTTTCTAAAAAGAAACTCAATATTTTTTAGTGAGTTTTGATTTATATAATCTAAATTTTCTCCAACAGTTGGATAGAGGCAGTAACAACTTTCTAAGTTTTTAATTTCGTTTATATCAATAATCTCACAATTAATTGATTTTTCGTCCAACCTTTTCTTTTGTTCCTTAATCAAACTAGCCTTAAAATTCACTACATTTTCACTAAGTTTAATATTTCTATTTTCATTTTTATTATCAATAAGAAGAATTTTTTTGAATTTTTGAATTGCAAAGTCAGTGATTTCAAATGCTAAGTTATTTTCAAAAACTAGTAAGTTTTTCTCTTCAATATTTATCGGATTTTCAAAAGTTTTATGAAGAATAGTATAATTTTTATCATTTATTATTGGAGATACATTTTCGTTAAGTTTAATATTTTCAAATCTATTATTTGTAAATTTTTTAATATTCCATTCACTTGCAAGATAATGTTTCCCTTGAGTTTGAATACCTGCAACCCAACGCCAGCCCAATGTATTAGATGCAGTATCACCATCGTATAAGTGTTGCATAAAAAATTCAGCACCAAGTTGCCAAGGTAAGTCTAGTGTAAATATCCAAATGCTCGCAAACCACATTCTGGTATGATTATGCAAATAATTATAAGTCTTAAGTTCATTTACCCATTCATTGAAGCATTCAATTTCAGTTTTACCTTCAATGGCATTTAAGTAACTTTTATTATCTTTAAATTCTTCTTTTATTCTTTTTAAATCTAATAAATAATCATCCCACACTCCTGATCTTAGTTCCAACCAACCTTTCCAGTATGTTCGCCATAAAACTTCTTGAATAAATTTTTCATTTTTTGAGAAGGAAAATCTTTCCAGTGATTTACTAATCACTTCTTTTTCATTAATCACTCCATGTGTTATATATGGTGATAGGCATGATGTATTTGATCTTTTGTCAGGACCAAAATCAAAATTCCTTAATTTTGAATATTCTCCAAGACTATTTTTAATAAAATTATCTAAGTTCTCAATAGCCGAAGCTCTTGTAGTTTTAAATTCCATTTTTTTTTATCTTAATTTTCTTTTATGAAAGTTAATAAATCTTTCTACATTTGATTTATTAAAAGTTTTATTTTCTTCGAAAGAAACTTTTTTCATCGAGTAAGCATTACTGGTAGTTTGTCTTGATTGAATTGTAATATTTCCCTTATATAGTTTAAGTTTTACTGATCCATTTACTTTATTTCTATTTAAATCGACTATTTTTTGCAGTTTAAATCTTTCCTTTGAATACCAATAGCCATTGTAAACAAGTTCTGCATACCTTGGCATAACCTCATCTTTTTTATGCATTGTGTCTTTATCCAAAGTTACAGACTCGATGGCTCTGTGAGCCACAAGCAATAATGTTCCTCCAGGAGTTTCATAAACTCCTCTAGACTTTATTCCAATAAATCTATTCTCGACCAAATCCACTCTTCCTATCCCATTTCTTCCAGCTAATTGATTTAATTTATCCAAAACTTTTGCCGGAGATAATTTTTTTCCATTTAAACCAACAGGGTCACCATTTTTGTAATTAATAGTAATAAAGCTTGGTTTATTTGGAGCCTTTTCAGGAGAAGTTGTTCTTTGAAAAATAAATTCAGGTGCAGAATTTTTAGGATTTTCTAAAACTTTTCCCTCCGTTGAAGTATGAAATAAATTATCATCAACTGAGAAAGGCGGTGCACCTTTTTTATCTTTTGGAATGGATATTCCATGTTTTTTTGCATAATTGATTAGATCTGTTCTTGATTTTAATTTCCAAATTCTCCATGGCGCAATTATTTTAATTTTAGGACCAAAATAATGATATCCTAATTCAAATCTAACTTGATCATTTCCTTTTCCTGTCGAACCATGTGAGACAGCATAAGCATTAAATTTTTTAGCAACCCTGATTTGATCTTTTGCAATCAGTGGTCTTGCAATAGATGTACCTAATAAATAAACACCCTCATAAAGAGCATGACCTCTTATCATAGGATATACATAATCTTTAACAAAAATGTTTTTTAGATCATGAATTATTATTTTTTTAACTCCCAATTTTTTTGCATTCTTAATTATTTTTTTTCTATCCATTTCCTGCCCAACATCAGCAGTGTATGCTATAACTTCAGCATCATAATTTTCTTGAAGCCATTTAAGAATGATAGACGTATCCAAACCACCTGAATAGGCGAGTACAATCTTCTTTTGTTTTATCATTTAAGTGCAGCTTTTTTTTGCAGCGTTATAAGCTTTGGTAAAGCCCATCAATGAATAGTCATCTGTAGTTCTTGTGCCACTTTGTTTGTAGGCTGTTATCATAAGCCTTGAGGCCTTTTTCATTCTTTTAATAATTTTTTGCTCTGTTTTTCCACTTGAAATCCATGCAAATTTATTTTGTGGTAAGTCAAACTCAAATTTTGATTTTCCAGATGTAGCCAATATTGCATTTTGAACATTAAAGTCATAACCAGAAGTTATGCTCACTTCATCTGAAATCTTATCCTCAGGTCTAAAGGATACAAATAATCTTGCTTGCCTGTTGCTTGCCTTAGGAGACTGGCTTACTGGTATTGAATAAGCAAAACAGATTTTTCCAGTTTCATTAAAAACTGCAACGGCATTCCAATCTTTAAATGTACCTAACTTTGTTAAGTCTTCTGATTGGACAGATGAGATTATAAATACTGTTGATATAAGAGTTTTTAAAAATAATTTTTTAATTATGGACATGGATTAGGATATTTTTTTTGTACATTATTTATTTCTTTAATTACTTCACTATCAAGATTCACTTTTACACTTTCTACGTTAGTTTTCAACTGCTCCATAGTTGTTGCTCCAATTATCACACTCGTCATAAAGTCTTGGAGTTCGCAGAATTTTATAGACATTTGACTCATATCTAGATCATATTTCTGACTAATTTTGTAATAATCTTCAACTGCATTTTCCATATTTGGCTTTCTATATCTTGTCCAAAAATCAAAATCTCTCTCCATTCTTGAGCCTTTAGGAAACTGTTTATTTCTATATTTTCCACTTAAATAACCACTTGCAAGTGGTGAATAAGCTAAACATCCAATATTCTCTCTTATTGATACTTCAGCTAGCCCTACTTCATAAGATCTATTTAGAAGACTGTATGGGTTTTGAATTGCCATCATTCTTGGAAGACCTCTATCTTTTGCAAGTTGAAGATAATTCATCACCCCCCATGGTGTTTCATTTGATAAACCAACATATCTAATTTTGCCTTGTTCAATAAATTTTTTTAAGTTCTCCAAAACATCTTCAAATTTATTCCAGTCATTTTCTTTGTGCTCGTAACCCAATTTTCCAAAGTTATTTACGTTTCTTTCAGGCCAATGTAATTGATAAAGATCAATATAATCGGTTTTTAATCTTTTTAGACTTCCGTGAAGAGCATCCTCTAAGTTTTTTCCAGTAAAACTATTTTCTCCATTTCTCATATATTTTCTACTAGGACCACCCACTTTGGATGCTAATATTACATCTTTTCTTTTTTTTGTTTTCTCAAACCAATTTCCAATAATAGTCTCTGTATGGCCGTATGTTTCAGCTTTTGGCGGAACTGCATAGAGTTCAGCTGTATCCCAAAAATTAACCCCATTTTCTAATGAGTAACTCATTTGCTCAAAAGCTTCACTTTGGGTATTTTGTTCACCCCAGGTCATTGTCCCAAGACAGATTGTGCTTACATTTATGTCAGTATTTCCTAGTTTTTTATAATTCATGCTCAGTTATATGTAATGTTTGTTACATTTATTTTGACGACTTGAAAATCTCAAAAAAAAAACTTATATAAATATTATGGAATTCAATAAAGAAAATATTCTAAGAAAAGCAACTACAGCCAAACAAACAGTTGTTATGGATGAAGGTCTAAGAGCCTACATGTTAAAAGTCTATAATTATATGGCAACCGGTGTATTACTAACAGGTATAATTGCTCTTTTATCGTTTAAAATGTCTGTTGTAACAGACCCAAATGGTGCAATTGTTGGACTAACTGAATTCGGAAGTGCAATTTATTTATCTGGATTGAAATGGATTGTAATGCTGGCTCCTCTCGGAATTGTATTCTACATGAGCTTTGGCATAAATAAAATGAGTGCATCAAGGGCTCAAACTACTTTTTGGGTATTTGCAGCTTTAATGGGATTATCACTTTCTTCAATTTTACTAGTTTACACAGGTTTAAGTGTAACAAGAGTATTCTTTATTTCTTCAGCAACTTTTGGTGCTATGAGTATTTATGGTTACACAACAAAAAGAGACTTAACCAAAATGGGATCTTTTTTAATGATGGGTTTAATTGGGATCATAATTGCATCAATAGTAAATATATTCTTAAAATCATCGATGATGTATTTCGCAATATCAATAATTGGTGTTTTGGTATTTGTTGGTTTAACTGCATACGATACGCAAAAGATTAAAAATATGTATGCAGCGTCTGACAGCGGTGAGTTGATGGGTAAAAAAGCAGTAATGGGTGCCCTAACTTTATATCTAGACTTTATAAATCTTTTTATAATGCTTTTAAGATTATTTGGTCAAAGAAGATAAGGCCTAAATTTTTTTCCAATCAACTTTATTTAAGAGTATTTTTAAGTCGTAAGAATTTTTTAAAATTTTACCATTAGTATCTGTAATTAAATATTTTAGATTTTTGTTTGATGGTTTAAAATTTTTACAAATTTTATAAATTGCTTTTTCAGCTGCATTTTTAAAAACGCTGAAACTCACCTGTTTTCCTGAAATAGAAAGACCATAATCTTTCCAGTTTCCCGACGAAACCATTTTTGCATAAAGATCTAATATAATTTTTAGCTCAGATCTTTCAAAAAAAAGTTTTTTGTTTTCATCTTTATTTACATTATTTACTACGAGTTTTAAGTTTCTATTCATTTAATTTGTATTTATTTATAAGACCAATTTGAAAAGCGGTAAAAATAAAGGTTATAGGTAACATTCCCCAAACTTTAAAGTTAACCCAAAATTCTTCTGATTGTGTTCTCCAAACTATTTCATTCAAGATAGCTAGTCCAAAAAAGAAGTATGTCCATCTTTTATTTAAAATCTCCCATCCTTCATCACTTAACGGCATAGATTTCCCAAGTAATTTTTTTAAAACTGGTTCGTTGGTGAAATATTTTCCGAACATTAATGCAAGACCAAACAAAATATTTATTATTGTTGGTTTCATGTAAATGAATATAGGATCATCAAAATAAATTGTTAAACCACCAAATAAAGTGATCAATATCCCACTTATAAGTGGTACTTTTGGAATTGTTTTTTCAACAATCCACATAATTAAAACTGCTATGATAGTTGCAACTATAAGTGGAGGTATTGCAACGATTAAGTTTTTATCATTATTATAGTAAAAATAAAAAAATATTACCAAAGGCCCTAAATCGGTAACAAATTTTAAAACAGATTTATTCACTGCTACATAATAGCAGAATAATAAAACAATCATATTTTTTTTATTGATTTTTATTTTTAAATATCCATATTTATTATGTGACTATTCAAAAAGGAAAATTCTCAATTGGAGACGTTGTAAAACATAAGCACTTCGACTTTAGAGGTGTGATTTATGATGTTGATTTTGAGTTTAATAATTCAGAGGAATGGTATCAATCCATACCAAAAAACGTAAGACCTAGAAAAGATCAACCATTCTATCATTTGTTAGCTGAGAATGATGAAATAACATACGAAGCATATGTGTCAGAGCAAAATCTATTAGTGGACGACTCTGATGAGCCCATTAAACACCCCTTAATAAATGAGATATTTTCAGGAAAAAGAGGCTCTAGTTATTTCAAACCCTCTAACTAGATACAATTACATTATTTAAACACATTTCGTGCAAATCTTAGACATACATGAAGGCTAAGATAATTAAATATTTTGGCCAAGGATGCATAATTTATCCATTTATTTATCTCCCTCTGTGTTCTTGGTCAGAATAACTCACCATAAAAATTTTCAAAATTTTTTAATTTGATATAGATAGCTAAAAAAAATGTTAAATTATTTCAAACCAAAAAATCTAATTCAGATTATCAATAGATCTCAAAAATTTGTCTTCATTGTATTTATTTTAATCTTAATTATCGGACTTGTAGAAGCATTAATTCTTTCACCCGAGGATTATAAACAAAGTGACTCCGTTAGAATTATGTATGTACATGTTCCTGCTGCTTGGATCTCATTAGGAATTTTTTCTTTAATATCAATTTTATCTTTTGGTATTATTATTTTTAAAAATAAAAATTTTTCACTAATTACTAAAAGTTTAGCTCCATCAGGATTTGTCTTTAATATAATAGCTCTAGTAACTGGATCAATATGGGGAAAACCTACTTGGGGAACGTGGTGGGCATGGGATGCAAGAATTACATCCATGTTATTATTAGCAATATTTTATTTAATGTTTATTTTGTCTTGGAGAATTGCAGGAACAGAGGATAAAGCTGTAAAATTAAGTTCATATATTGCTATATTTGGAGTTATTAATGTTCCAATTATTAAATTTTCTGTCGATTGGTGGTCTACTCTTCATCAACCAGCTTCAATAAATCTACTTAAGGAAACTTCAATTCATTCATCAATGCTGCTCCCTTTGGGAATAATGACTGCGGCATTTGCACTTTTTTCACTTTTGATATTTTTGATGAAATATAATACAGAACTGATAAAAATTAAGAATAAAGGATTAGATAGATTATGATTCAAGACGTTTTATACATGAATGGGTACGGCTTATACGTATGGTCTTCTTTTGTATTTACTTTATCTTGTTTTTGGATTTTACATTCAATTATTAAGCTTCAGTTAATTAAAGAGCAGAAAAAATTTGAAGCAAAGTTTGAAAGTTTAGATATAGAGAAAGTTGAAAAAGCAAAAAAACAAGAAACTTTCAAAGAAATTTTAGCTACTTCATCAGTTTCAAAGATTTAATTACTTATTTTCATGTATGGTAAAAAAGTAAAATTAAGAGCTGTTTTTATATTATCAATATTTATTTCTTTAATTCTAGTATCTTTTTTAATTATAAAATCGTTGGAAGAAAATGTAGTTTATTTTAAATCACCAACAGAAATTAAAGTACTTTCTGAAGTCACAAAAAAAAAAATTAGAGTTGGTGGAATGGTAAAAAAAAATTCAATTAATATTAATCAATCTGAAGTAAATTTTGTGATAACTGATTTTAAAAACGAGCTCATAGTAAATTATAAAGGCTCAATACCAAATTTGTTTGAGGAAGAAAAAGGAGTTGTCGCTGAGGGATTTCTTCAAGATAGAAATTATTTTAAGGCGGTGAAAATTTTGGCAAAGCATGATGAAAAATATATGCCCCCAGAGGTAGCAGAGTCTTTGAAAGAAAATTAGAATGGTCAATCAACTAGGCAATTACTCTTTATATATAGCTTTATTAATTTCAATTTTTATAATTATAAAAACCTCATTATCGTTTAGGAACTCCTCTAATGTTTTGGGTGGCAATATTTTTTCGTTAATATCCGTACAATCTTTAATGGTTATAATTAGTTTTCTAACTTTAATTTATGCTTTTGTAACATCAGACTTTAGTAACGAGACTGTTTACAATAACTCTCATACTGCAAAACCTTTATTCTATAAAATTTCTGGGACATGGGGTAATCATGAGGGAAGTTTACTTTTATGGTTATTAGTATTAACAATTTTTTTATTTTTGTTTACAATAGATTCAAAAGGTCTTTCTCAAAAATATAGAACTCTCACATTATTTTTTCAAGAAATTATAATTTTTGGTTTTCTTCTATTTATACTTTTCACATCCAATCCCTTTGCAAATATATTTCCAATTCCATCTGAAGGAACAGGATTAAATCCAATATTACAAGATCCTGCTTTAGCAATTCATCCACCCATTTTATATTTAGGTTATGTTGGAACCTCTATTATATTCTCATCCTCTTTAGGTGCAATTATCTCTGGCTCTATTAATAAATCTTGGGCAAGTCACATTAAAAGATGGGTTTTAATTTCGTGGGTATTTTTATCTATTGGTATTCTCTTAGGATCTATATGGGCATATTACGAATTAGGATGGGGAGGTTTTTGGTTTTGGGACCCTGTTGAAAACGTATCACTTATGCCTTGGCTTTGCCTTACAGCATTATTACACACAGTTTTTACTTTAGAGAAACGAGGAACATTTCAATCATGGGCAATAATTCTATCAATTACAACTTTCTCATTAAGTATGAGTGGAACTTTTTTAGTTAGGTCTGGTATTTTAAATTCAATTCATACTTTTGCAAACGATCCATCACGTGGAGTATTTATTTTGTGTTTTTTATTTGTATTAATTTTTATCTCTATATTTATTTATTTTTTTTATCAAAAAACTATTACGGCTGATCCAACAAAAACTTTTTTGATAAGTAAAGAAACTGCAGTTTTAATCAACAATTTATTCATGATGTTTTTTCTATCAGTAGTTTTGATTGGTACAGTATATCCAATTTTTTTAGAGGTAATTAATAATGAAAAGATTTCGATTGGACCACCTTTCTACCACAAACTAATGATCCCATTTTTAATTCCATTTTTATTTTTTATGGCAATTGGACCTAACATTAAATGGATAAAAGATAAGATAGGAAAAATTAATTTAAAAGAAATCTTTATCTTTATAATATCAATAGTAATTTCTTATATCTTTGTAAGTAAATTTGGTGTTTCTTATCTTCTATCTCTACCTTTATTTATTTTTAGTTTTTTTTTATTTTTTGTGACAATTAGAGATTTTTTTGGAAAAAATATTAACATTTCGCAAAAAATATCTCATTTTGGTTTCAGTCTGTTAATTTTAAGTATTTTATTAAATGGTGTTTTGGCTAAAGAACATTCATCAAATATGAGA
The DNA here is from genome assembly GCA_902580535.1 of uncultured Pelagibacteraceae bacterium. GTDB lineage: Bacteria > Pseudomonadota > Alphaproteobacteria > Pelagibacterales > Pelagibacteraceae > Pelagibacter. The sequence continues at coordinate 12,196 of CACHKZ010000006.1, forward strand.
GTTGGAGATGAAATTAAATTTTTAGGTAAAATAATTAAATTTCAAAAAATTGAAGTAATCAAAAAACAAAATTATCAATCATTAATTGGCGAATTTAATATTGTTGATGAAAATAATTCACTAAGTTTAAAACCTGAAATTAGAATTTATGACCAACCCCAAACAATTACTAGTGAAGCTGATATTTCCTCTACTATTTTCGCAGATAATTTTCTAGTATTTAATATTATTAAAAATGATGGTTTTTATAATGTACGATATCAAATAAAACCATTTATGATTTGGATTTGGATCTCAGTAATATTGATTTCATTGGGTGGCATATTAAGTTTAAAGAAAAAAAATGTCTAAAAATATAAAATTAATTTCTATAGTCTTATTTACACTGTTCTCATTTTTTATACTTTTAAAGGGCCTAGATAAATCTAATATGTATTCTCCAAATATTCAAAAAAGTAAAATAGATTTTAATTTCAAATCAAAATATCTTTTTTCTGAAGATGAAGTTTTTTTAAATGAACTATTAAATAATGAAGGTTGGTCTTTAATTAATATATGGGCATCTTGGTGCTTACCTTGTAGGGATGAGCACGTATTTTTATTAAATTTAAAATCTACATATAAATTAAGTATTATAGGAATTAATTATAAAGATGATGAAAAAAATGCTAAACAATTCCTTAGTGAACTTGGAAATCCTTATACAAATATAATAACTGATCCAAAAGGGATTAATTCAATTGAACTTGGAGCTTTTGGTGTACCTGAAACTTATTTAATTGATAATAAATCCAAAGTAATTATTAAAAAATTTATTGGACCTCTAGATGATAATTCATTTGTAGAACTTACAAAAATAATTCAATGAAAAATATAAAAATTTTATTTAAATTATTAATTATTTTTTTTTTCCTTCAGAATTATTCTTGGGCTGAAACATCTGGGCATGTTGATAAAATTTCAAAAAATTTAAGATGCCTAATTTGTCAAGGTCAATCAGTTTATGACTCCCAATCTGATTTTGCATTAAGCATAAAAATTCTTATACAAAATAAAATTGATGAGGGCAAAAATGACGAGCAGATTTATGATTTTCTTAAAAATAAATATGGAGAGTGGATAGTCTATGATCCAGAAATTAACAAAAACACATTTTTACTTTGGGTATTACCTTTGATTTTATTTGTTTTTGGCGGTATTTTAATTCTTAGAAAAGTATCTATAAGGTAGATAAAAATTTTTATGCAAATCTTTTTAAAAACAATTTTAATATACTTTTTGCTATCATTTAATTTAGCAAATGCAGATGAACATAAATCTAATGAAAATTGGAGTTTTTATACTGGAACTTTTGATTTTAGCGATGAGGGAAAAAAGTCTACTTTATTTGGTATTCAGCATATTAATACTGGAAAAGATAAGGAGAGTTTCTTAGGGACACTACAACCTGTGACAGGTTTAATGATAACAGCAGATAATGCAGCATACGTATATACAGGTTTTCAAATTTACAATGAGGGACCATTAAAATTTACCCCAAGTTTTACACCTGGATTATACTCCGAGGGTGATGGTAAAGATTTAGGGCACGTAATAGAGTTCAAAACTGAAATTCAAATATCTTATGAATTTTCAAATAATAGCGAGATAGCAGTATCATACAACCATATATCTAATGCGAGTCTTGGAGATAAGAATCCTGGGGCAAATAGTTATATGTTTAATTATATAAAAAAATTTTAATTTAAGAATATGAATTTAAAAGATTGTCACAATTTTAGTGATTTTAGAAAATTAGCTAAAAAAAAATTACCTTCTCCAATTTTCCATTACATAGATGGTGCAGCAGATGACGAGATAACATACGCTAGGAATACAAGTGCTTTTGATGATGTTGATTTAGTCCCAAATGTTTTAAGAGGAGTAGAAAATGTTGACCTTTCAACAACAATATTTGGAAAAAAATTGGACCTACCATTTTATCTAGCACCAACAGCCCTACAAAGACTTTTTCATTATGATGGAGAAAGAGCAGTAGGAAAAGCAGCAAAAAAATTTAATACAATGTTTGGTGTTTCAGCTTTAGCAACCGTGAGTGTTGAAGAAATATCTTCTATGATTGATACACCTAAAATGTTTCAATTTTATTTTCACAAAGACAGAGGTCTTAATGACTCTTGTCTAGAGAGGGCTAAAGCAGCAAATTTTGATGTTATGGCATTAACGGTAGATACTATTACTGGTGGAAACAGGGAGAGAGATTTAAGAACTGGCTTTACATCACCTCCAAAATTAACTTTATCAAGTCTATTTAGCTTTGCTACAAAGCCTATGTGGGGAATAAATTATTTAACAAAAGGTAAGTTTGAATTACCCCATCTTCAAGATTTTGTTAAAGAAGGTACCAGCACTAACTCTTCGATTGGAAGTTATTTTTCTACCATGTTAGATCAATCTATGAATTGGAAAGATGCTGAAAATCTTTGTTCTAAATGGGGAGGTCATTTTGCTCTTAAAGGTATAATGAGCGTTGAAGATGCAAAAAGAGCTGTAGATATTGGGTGTACTGGTATAATGGTTTCCAATCATGGTGGAAGACAACTCGACGGTTCAAGATCTCCATTTGATCAATTAGCAGAAATAGTTGATGCTGTTGGAGATAAACTTGATGTTATATGTGAAGGAGGAATTCACAGAGGAACTCATATGCTTAAAGCATTATCTCTAGGTGCTAAAGCATGTTCAGGCGGTAGGCTTTATTTATACGCACTAGCTGCTGCAGGCCAAGCCGGTGTTGAAAGAGCTTTAAACCAATACAAAACAGAGCTGCAACGTGACATGAAACTAATGGGTTGCACAAAAATTAGTGATCTAAATAGAAGTAATTTAAGATTCAGAAGATAATGAGTCTAAAGAATTGCTACAATTTCGAAGACTTTAGAAAGCTAGCAAAAAAAAAATTACCTGCCCCGATTTTTCATTACATTGATGGTGGAGCTGACGATGAAGTCACAATGAATAGAAACACAGATTCATTTAATGACTGCGATCTAGTCCCAAATATTTTAAATAGTGTTGGTGAGCCAGATTTAAAAACTGAGGTTTTTGGAACAAAAATGGACATTCCAATTTTTTTGTCCCCTACTGCAATGCAAAGTTTATATCATCCAGATGGAGATAAAGCATCTGCTCGTGCAGCAGAAAAATTTGGTACAATTTATAGTATGTCTACAATGGCATCTTTTTCGATCGAAGAAATTGCAAATCTTTCAAGTGGACCGAAAATTTTTCAGTTATATATCCATAAAGATCAATCTATAACCGACGACTTAATTGATAGATGTAAAAGAGCAAACTTCAATGGTATGTGTATTACTGTTGATACAATTGTTGCTGGAAATAGAGAAAGGGACCATAGAACAGGTTTTACAACACCTCCAAAATTTACATTAGATAGTCTAATGAGTTTCGCAATGAGACCACAGTGGGTATTTAATTATTTTACAAATAAGAAATTTGAATTAGCTAACCTGAAAGATAAAGTTGAAAAAGGAACAAATATTGCTCAATCTGTTATGGGATATATAAATGAACAGTATGATCCAGCTATGAATTGGAAAGATGCAGAATACTGTATCAAAAAATGGGATGGTCCTATTGCTCTTAAAGGAGTTATGTCAGTTGAAGATGCAAAAAAAGCTATAGATATTGGATGTACAGCTATAATGATATCAAATCATGGAGGAAGACAACTTGATGGATCTAGATCTCCATTTGATCAGGTAAAAGCTATTAGGGATGCAGTAGGTGATAAATTAGAGGTTATATTAGATGGGGGTGTTAGAAGAGGTACACATGTATTGAAAGCACTTGCAGCGGGTGCGACAGCTTGTAGTTTTGGTAAAGCATTTTTGTTTAGTTTAGGGGCTGGCGGACAACAAGGTATTGAAAGATTATTACAAAATATGCATGATGAAATAAGACGTAACATGATATTGATGGGCTGCAAAAGTATTAAAGACCTTGATGAATCAAAAATTATTTTCCGAAAATAAATAAAAATTACTAATATAAAAAATAAGTAAAATAAATTAAATATAATAGACATACACTAACTTTTCAGTTAGTTTTCACACCTTAAAATTAAGATTATGAAATTAGCAAAAAGTTTAGAAAATTTAGGAACGGAATCTGCTTTCAGTGTCTTAGCTGAGGCGAAAGCGTTAGAGGCCAAAGGTCATCCAATGATACATTTGGGTTTAGGACAACCAGACTTCAAAACTCCAAAACATGTAGTCGAGGCAGCTAAGAAAGCTTTAGATGATGGCCATCATGGTTATGTTATGTCCAATGGAATTCCAGAATGTAGGCAAGCTGTAACAAGATGGATTAAAAAACGTTACAATACAGATATAGACTTTGAGAGAATTTTAATTATGCCGGGTGGAAAACCTACAATGAGTTATGCAATTCAGTGTTATGGTGAACCTGGAGCAGAAATAATCCATCCAACACCTGCATTTCCTATTTATGAGTCAATGATAAACTATACTGGTTCTACTCCAGTACCATATGATTTAACTGAAGATAAGGATCTTAAATTTGATCCGGATAAAATACTTTCACTTATAACTGATAAAACAAGATTATTAATTTTAATTAATCCTAACAATCCAACAGGTAGTTTTGTTGAGAAACCAGTTATAGATTATTTTGCAAAGGAATTGGAAAAACATCCACATGTCACTATTTTAAGTGACGAAATCTATAGTAGACAGATTTTTGATTACAAAGAGATGCCATCATTCTTCCACTATGAAAATTTAAGAGATAGACTAATTGTTCTTGAAGGTTGGAGTAAAGCATATTCAATGACTGGATGGAGATTAGGTTGGAGTTTTTGGCCAAAAGAGCTTGTTGAACATGTTAATAAATTATTAATCAATAGTGTATCTTGTGTGAACGCAGCAGCCCAATTCGCTGGAATAGCAGCCTTAGATGGTCCAGACGACTCAATTAATGATATGTTGGATAAATTTACTTTAAGAAGAAATTTAATTCATACAGGTTTAAATGAATTACCAGGAGTAGAATGTAGTTTACCGGGTGGTGCATTTTATGCTTTTCCAAATGTAAAAGGAACTGGAATGACGGGTGCTGAATTTTGTAAAAAAGCTATGCATGAAGCCGGAGTAGCAATAGTGCCGGGAACTGCATTTGGTCAAACTTGCCAAGATTATGTTAGATTTAGTTTTGCCGCATCAAGAGATAACATACAGCAGGCCTTAGAAAATATAGGCAAGATGCTTTCTAAATAGACTGTATTTTTTAAAAGAAACTTCTATAATATTTAATTATGAATGAAACTGTTCAAACAGAATTAAAAAAGATTTTTAATGGAAGGTTTTCAACCTCTGAGTCCACAAGAGCAAATTATGCTAGAGGAGAAGATACTTATGATCCAATTCTCTCAAAAGCTGTAGTATTTCCTGAAACTAATGAAGAAGTATCACAGCTATTAAAGTTATGTAACGAACACAAAATTCCAGTTGTTCCTTTTGGTACTGGAACTTCCTTAGAAGGCCATGTTGTTGGAAATCAAAATGGAATAACAATTTCCCTTGAAAAAATGAACAAGGTATTGAGTGTAAATGCTGAAGATTTCGATTGTAGAGTACAGGCAAATGTAACTAGAAAACAGCTAAATGAATATCTTCGAGAGGATGGAGTATTCTTTCCAATAGATCCAGGAGCAGATGCCGCTCTTGGCGGAATGGCTGCAACATCGGCATCAGGTACAATGGCTGTGAAATATGGAACTATGAGAACTGTAATCTCAGGTCTAACAGTTGTTCTTCCTAATGGAGATATCATTAAAACTGGAGCCAGAACAAAAAAAACTTCTGCTGGATATAATTTAACAAATTTATTTATTGGTTCTGAAGGAACTCTAGGAATAATCACTGAAGTTCAATTAAGGTTATCTCCGATACCTGAAAGTATAATGAGTGCAGTGTGTTACTTTCCAGATTTAGACTCAGCAGTAAAAGCTGCTCAAGAGGTTATTCAATATGGTGTCCCAATAGCGAGAATCGAAATGCTAAATAAAGATCAAATGGAAATAAGTATTAAATATTCAAAATTAGATAACATAAAAGCATCACCTACTTTGTTTTTTGAATTTCATGGTAGTGAAAATTCAAACAACGAGTCAATAGGTATAGTCGAAGAAATTTCAAAAAGTAATGGTGGAAGTGATTTTCAATGGGCATCGTCACCTGAGGAACAGAAAAAATTATGGAAAGCGAGACATGATGTTTATTACTCCGTCAAAGCTTTGGGTAACGATATGAAAGTTTATTCTACAGATGTTTGTGTGCCAATTTCAAGATTAGTTGAATGTATTTCATGGGCAGAAAAAGAGGTACAAAAGTTAGGATTAACTGCACCAATGGTAGGACATGTAGGAGATGGAAATTTTCATTCAATAGTACTTTATGATCCAGATGATAAGGAAAAACAAAAAAAAATCCGACAATACAGTGATGACTTAATTAATAAAGCTCTTGAACTCGAGGGAACGATTACAGGAGAGCATGGTATTGGACTTCAAAAGAAACATTATTTACTTAGAGAACATCCAGATAATGTACCTGTTATGAAATCTATTAAAAGATCATTAGATGTTAATAACATAATGAATCCTGGAAAAATCTTTGATTTAAACTAATCAAATTGTATGAAAAAAATTTTAGTTACTAGAAGATTGCTAAGATCTTGTGAAGATCGAGCAAAGGAAATGTTTGATGCAAATCTAAATTTAAATGATGAACTTTACTCACAAAAAAAATTAATAGAAATGAGCCAAGGTTGTGATGGTATACTTTCAGCATTAACTGATAAGTTGGATGCTGATACAATTAATCAATTACCAGATAGTATTAAAATACTTTCTAACTTTGCAGTTGGATTTGGAAATATTGATTTAGAGGCAGCAAAAAATAGGGGTATTGCTGTAACAAATACTCCAGATGTTTTAACAGATGCTACTGCTGAAATTGGAGTATTATTAATTTTAGGCGCATGTAGAAGAGCTTCAGAAGGAATTGAGCAAGCAAGACAAGGAGGATGGGTTTGGTCAGCTGATCTTTTAATTGGGAAACAACTTACAGGTACTAGATTAGGAATTTTAGGGATGGGAAGAATTGGACAAAAAATTGCAAAAGTAGCAAAGTCTCTTGGTATGATAATTCACTATCATAACAGATCAAAACTAAGTGAAGATAAAGAGCAAGGTGCTATTTATCATGATAATTTAAAAGACCTCTTATCTGTATCAGATGTGCTATCAGTATGCTGTCCAGCATCAAAAGAAACAATTGATATGATTAATAAAGATACAATTGAATATTTACCAAAGGGCGCAGTTGTAACCAATGTTGCAAGAGGAGACATTATTGAAGATGAGGCAATGATTGATGCACTTAACAGAAGGAAAGTTTATGCAGTAGGGTTAGATGTTTACAAAAATGAGCCACATTTAAATAAAGGTTATTATAAGCACAAAAGTGCTTTCATTCTTCCACATTTAGGTAGTGCCACTAAGGAAACTAGGACTGCGATGGCTAACTTAGCTATTGATAATATTGATGAATTTTTCAAAACTGGAAACTGTAAAAATAAAGTAAATTAACAATCTGAAGTTGTATTTCACTGGATATTGTCATTTTTAAAATGACTCTAAGTAACATATGTGTTTAATATCCTGCAGTTAATTAACTAAAGAGGAGAAATAAATGATTAAAGACAAAAAGCTGAAGGTTAAAAAAACACCTTCAAGACGTAAGTTCTTTAAAGCTGCTGCTGCAACAGGTGTTGCTGCTGTAGCTGCATCATCTTTAGCTGCTCCAGCTGTTGCTGCTGAAAGAATTGAAGCATCAATGGTTGCTACTTGGGGAAGAGACTTTCCAGGTTTAGGAACAGGAGCTCAAAGATTTGCACAAAGAATCTCAGATATAAGTGATGGTAGAATTCAAGTTACTTATTATGCAGCAAACGAAAGAGTTAAAGCATTTGACTCATTTGATGAAGTTGCATCTGGTAACTCACAAATGTACCATGCTGCTGACTACTACTGGGTGAAGAAAGATCCAGCTTGGGGTTATTTTACAGCGGTACCATTTGGTTTTACTTACACTGAAATGAATGCATGGATTAGATTTGCAGGTGGTCAAGAGTTATGGGATGAACTAGCTGACAAATTTGGTCTTAAAAACTTTATGTGTGGAAGCACAGGAGTTCAAATGGGTGGATGGTTTAACAAAAAGATTAGAAGCCCTAATGACTTCAAAGGTTTAAAAATGCGTATGCCTGGTTTAGGTGGACAAGTAATTGGTAAACTTGGAGGATCTCCAGTTTCGTTACCTGGTGGACAAATTTATGAAAACCTAGTATCTGGAGCAATTGATGCTACAGAGTGGGTAGGTCCATGGAATGATGAAGCTATGAAATTCCAAGAAGCTGCTAAATACTACTACTATCCTGGTATGCACGAGCCTGGATCAATGTTAGCATGTGGAACAAACAAATCTTGGTTCACAAGCTTAAACAAATCTGATCAATTATTAATTGAAGCTGCTGCAGCAATGGAAAATGACGTGATGATGTCTGAGTACAATGCTAAAAATGGTGCAGCTTTAGCTAGATTGATCAATGATCATGGTGTTAAACTAGAGAAGTTTAGCGACAAGGTATACGATGGCTTTGCATCAGCTGCTAACGAAGTGTTTGAAGAAACAAGAGCTAGCAGTGGTCTTGCTGAAAGAGTTCATTCGAGCTTCTTAAAAGCAAGAAAAGACATTGGATCTTGGACTAACTTATCAGACTCACCTTACATTTCTCAAAGAAACAGAGCTTTAGGAATGTAATCAAACTTAATTTGATAATTAAAAGGGCCCTTTTTGGGCCCTTTTTTTTATTTTAAAATTAAGTATTACTAAGAGAAATTTAAATTCATATGAGTTCAGAAAGCAGTAAAATATCTTTATATCTAAGAATTTTAAGCTACTCAGTATTAGCTTTCACCCTAGCATTCCTAATAAATAATGTTTTAACAGTTTGGAGTGATTGGCCTGGAGTTAAGAAAATTTTCTCTCATTATGAAATGTTTGGTTTCAAGAAAAAGGCACTTGATGGATCTGCTTTAAATTACGGTTTCATGCAGATTGGAGTATATTTAATATGCATTGTAGCTGTAATAATTTATGTTTTTAAAACTTACTCTCAAACTTTAGAACGAGACTCAGAGATACTATCAAAATTTTCAGCTTATTTGGTTAGGTCATCTTTTTGGGCAGTCTTTTTAGTTGGTGTTGCAGACTTTATAATTTCGTTCATGGTTGTTGAAAGATTATGGGAAGCAATATTCAGTCCAGAAGTTAAAGCCTTTATGGTGAAATCACCAGAAAGAATTACATTTATACATTTTCCGATTATATTAATTTCATTTGTAATTGGTTACTTTACAAAATCTGTTGGCTTTATTTGGTTAGCCGTTTTAGTTGTTGTAAGTGAATTCATAATTGTCTTATCTAGATTTATATTTTCTTACGAGCAAGCCTTTCAAGGAGATCTTGTTCGTTTCTGGTATGCTGCACTATATTTGTTTGCAAGTGCTTATGCTTTAATTCATGAAGGTCATGTAAGAGTAGATGTGCTATACTCTTCGTTTAGTGAAAGAAAAAAAGCTTGGACAAATCTTTTAGGCTCGGCTCTTCTAGGTGTTCCACTTGTATTGATAGTTTTATTTTTGGGACTTAATGGAAAAGCAAGCATAATAAATGGACCAGTGGTTGCCTTTGAAGTTACGCAACAAGGATCTAATGGTTTATACCTTTTATATTTGATGGCTGTTTACTTAGCAGTATTTGCAGTTACCATGCTTTTACAGTTTACGAGCTATTTCATGGGTAGTAGTTATAAAATTTTAAATGGTAAGGAAAATTAAGGTATGGAACTATTTTTCTTAGCAGTTTTAGTCTTAATAATGATAGTTGCTCTTGCTTCAGGATATCCTGTAGCATTTGCGCTTCCTGGTTCAGCTATAATATCAATTGGATTAGCTGCATTTTTTGGATACTTATTTGAAGGTGATGCAGATGCTTATTTTGCAGTTGATGGTCCGATAGAATGGCTTGTTGCTGGTATTACAAACTTTAGGAGTAATTATTGGGATGTTGAAACTGACACCCTAATTGCAATTCCTTTATTTATTTTTATGGGAATTATGCTGCAAAAATCCAAAATTGCAGAAGATTTATTAATAACAATGGGTCAATTATTTGGTCCAATTCCTGGTGGTCTAGGTATTTCAGTAATTTTCGTTGGGGCATTGTTGGCAGCAACTACAGGTATTGTTGGGGCAACCGTTATTGCAATGGGATTAATCTCATTACCTACTATGTTAAATAATAACTACGATAGGAAGCTTGCCAGTGGTATCGTATGTTCATCTGGAACGTTAGGTCAAATAATACCCCCATCTATTGTTTTAATTATTATTGCTGACCAATTAGCTAGTGCATCAGATGTTGCAAACAACATCCGTCAAAATGATTACAAAGCAGTCACTGGAGAATTTAACATGCCAGGAGAATTTAGAGTTGGGTCTTCAAGTGCTGGTGATATGTTCCTTGGTGCTCTTTTACCTGGTCTCGTTTTAGTTGCGCTTTACATGATTTATGTATTTTTCTATGCGAGAATAAAAAAAGGTGTAGCCCCACCAGTTCCATTTAAAGGAGAATTTAATCTTAAATTTTGGTTACGAGTAATTGTTATAATTATTCCTCCTCTTGCACTTATTTTTGCAGTTTTGGGTTCAATCTTGATGGGTATAGCAACAGTTAACCAAGCTGGTTCAATTGGAGCAATTGGCGCAACGTTGATGGCTGGTTATAGATTATTTGAAGGTAAGAAAAGTGCATTTTATCCTTTAATTCTTATAATTGGATCATTAATACCTATTACTTTTCTTGCATCCACATATGAACTTAATGTTAAAAATTTAGAAGAAAGAAATTTAGGTGCTATCTATATTACCGCATTTTTTGTAGCAATACTCGTTTATGGTATTGCATGGAGTTTTTGGAGAACATTTAAAACTGAAAATGTTTTAAAAGAAGTTGTTACTGAGACATGTATTACTACTTCAATGGTATTTATAATCCTTCTTGGTGCTGCGATGCTTACATCAGGCTTTAGAGCATTTGGTGGTGAGGAATTAGTAAGAGATTTTCTTCAAGATTTACCAGGAGGTTTTTGGACTCAGTTTGTTGTGGTCATGATTGTAATTTTCTTGTTAGGTTTCTTTTTAGATTTTATTGAGATTGCAGTTGTTGTTGTACCAATAATTGCACCAATATTGCTAGCTGAAACAGGAGCAAATGTTACAGCTGTATGGCTTGGAGTAATGATAGGTGTTAATTTACAAACTTCTTTCTTAACACCGCCATTTGGATTTGCTTTATTTTATTTAAAAGGTGTAGCTCCAAAAGTGGTCCAAACATTAGATATCTGGAAAGGTGTTGTTCCTTTTATTATCTTACAACTTATCGGTTTAGGAATTGTGGGCGCATACCCTAGTCTAGTAAATTATTTACCAAACAGGGTTTATTTAACATCTAATGTTGCTCCACCGCCGATGAATCCAAAACTACAATATTGCTTACAAGAATATAAATTTGCAAACTACTCTAGTAATGCTGATGTAATAAATAAAAGTATAACTGACTTTGACGACATTATTCTTGCAAATTTACCAGCAGATAAATTAAGTTATTTCCAACGCCATGTTGATAATTCTAAGTACTCTTTTGAACTTGTTAATGAGGTTAAAAGTACAGAGACATTATATAACGATTATGCAGTCGATTACAGAGACTTACATTTCAAAACAAGAAAGAAACAAAAGAAGATTTTAAAATTAAATAAAAAGATAGATAAGTATAAAGCTGAGATTAGAAACTTAGATGATGATGATGTTTCAGATAAAAACAAACTTGAACAAAAAATTGAAAATGTGAAACTAGAAATAGACGAGATAAGTAGTCAAATCCCAGAAGAATGGAAATCAAAAAATGATGAATTTAATAAAATTAATAAAGCTAAAAATCTTGCAACAAGAAAATATCGAAAAACAGTTGATAATGCTTACGAAGATTTATTGTTGATTAAGAGTTTTATAAATGATGGTGAAAAATTTGAAGAATTAGAGCAAGAAATGAAACTTCTTAAAAATAAAATAGATAACAGAGGTTACATTGATGCAATAGAGTTTATAGATAATATATTTGAAAAAGTCGGAGAAATTTCTGGATCTGATGAGTTTGCCGATAAATTAGATTATCTTATCACTTTAATGGATGAGGACGAAGTTGATTTTGAAAAACTTCAATCCTCAACGGTTGATACTATTGCGTTATTTGAGCAAGAAGTTAGTTGGAGAAAGAATTTCAAGAAAAAATATATGAATAGAATAAATGCTCATGATAAAGTTATTAGTGAGACTATTGGATTAAGATTGCAATCAAAACTTACGAAAGAACAAGCTATATATGTTTCTAAATGTAATTCTATCCACAGAGATATATCTTTAAACTTTTAATTATTTTGTGATTTGATCAATTAATTTTGATCTTTCGTATAAACCAAGATTTTCCGCTTTTGTTTTTAATTTTTCGTACTCAGATTTTAAATTTTCGGTTTTGATGTTAACTTTGTTACCAATTTCAATAAGAGAACCAATAATTGGATCAATTTCTAATGGACGTTTAGCATGTAAATCTTGAGTTGTTGATGGTTTATGACCCTTAATAGAAATCGCAGCATTTATTCTATGATCAATAGAAACATTAAATTTTACACCAATTTTTTCACCTACTTGTTGGCATTCCTCCATCAATTTTCTCACTATTTTTAACAATTCTGGATCATTTCCAATTTCATCTAAGGTTTTATCATAAAGAGCACTAATAATATTAAATGAGCAATTACCCCAGAGTTTTATCCAAATTTCATCTCTTAAATTACTTTTTTGAGGAGCTTTTAAGCCGCCTGCAATTAATAAATCAGCAATGAGTTTAAGTCTTTCTGATTTAGATCCATCAGGTTCACCAAGTGTAAATCTTTCTCCTCCATTATGTTTTATTACACCTGGTTCGGTTATTTCAGCAGCTGGGTAAACAACACAACCAATAGCTTTTGCTGGATCTAAATGTTTCCATATTTTTCCCTCAGGATCCACACTATCAATATGATGGTTGTCTAAATTCGTTCCAGTATTTGCTTTATAAAAATACCACCAAGGAAGGCCATTTACAGCTGATATAATCGAAGTTTTTTCTCCAATAATATTTTTTAGTGAATCAACAATATTTGAAATTGCATGAGCCTTTACAGAAATAAATATATAATCTTGTACATCTAATGTTTTGGGATCATCGGTTACTTTTAATTTAAAGTTTTCAGACCTACCCTCTTTAATTAATGTCAATCCATTTTCTTCTATCGCTTTTTTGTGTGGTCCTCTAGCTATAAGAGATAAATCTATATTTGTTTTACTTAAACAAGCTGCCAAATATCCACCGATAGATCCTGCACCAAATATACAAATTTTTGTCATTAACTACTTAAACCAAATTTTTTTGCTAAAACGTTTCTTTGTAACTTACCAGTTGCTCCCTTTGGAATTTCATCTACAAAAAAAATTTTCTTAGGAATTTTAAATTTTGCTAATTTTTCTTGAGCATATTTTAATACATCTTCTTCTGAACACATCTCTCCGGACTTAATAATTATAGCGCTTGCTATATTTTCACCAAGCATTTTATCCTCATAACCAAAACATACAGCTTGGTCTATTGATGGATGATCCATTAAAACATTATCAACCTCTAAAGGAGATATTTTTTCTCCACCCTTATTAATTATTTCTTTCAATCTTCCTGAAATTTTCAAATATCCGTCTTCGTCAAAATATCCTTGATCACCAGTTCTAAACCAACCATTTGTGAAACTTGTTTTGTTTGCTTCTTCATTATTTTCGTAGCCAAGTGTTACGTTTTCACCCTTTATACATACTTCGCCTTCTTCACCTTGTTTCATTATGTCACCATTTTCACTCATAATACATACTTCTGGACCTGCTGGTAGGCCTACAAATCCTGCTTTTTGTTGTTTTGGTGGTAATGGATTTGACGTCATTTGATGCGTTGCTTCAGTCATCCCATATGCTTCAATAACAGGACAATTAAATGCTTCATTTAAATCTTTAAATACGGCAGGAGGTAATGAAGCTGAGGAGGATCTAATTAATCTTAAATTTAAGTTTTTTGCTGCCTCTTTATTTTTATTTGCTCTTAATAAGATTGCTTGATGCATAGTTGGTACGCCTGAATACCAAGTAATTTTTTCTAATCTAGCCAAATCAAGAAACTTTAATGCATTAAAACCGCTAGAGGCACATACTGATGCACCAACTTTCATTGATGTCGCTAAAACTGCTATAAGTCCATGAATATGAAATAATGGCATAATATTTAAACAATGATCATTATCTGTAAGACTTAAACTTTTTGAAATATTTTCAGAAGATGAATAAATATTAATATTAGATAACGGCACAATTTTTGGCCTTGAGGTAGTTCCTGAAGTATGCAGGACTAAAGCCTCATCATTTTCATTTGGGGATGAATAATCACTTTTGTTATCAAACAAATCAAACAAACCTTCAGGTTGATCTTTATGGATTTTCAATTCACAAATTTCTATATTTAATTTTTTTGCAACTTCTACTGACGGATTATTTGAATTTTTTTCAACAATAATTATTTTAGGATTTAAATCCTTAAGATAAAACTCATACTCTTCTGATTTATATGATGGATTAAGAGGAGCAGCAGACATGTAACTTGAAATTCCTAAGAAACTAGTGGCCATAGATGGTCCATTCGGTAGAACTATTGCGGCTCTATCTTTATTAGATATACCATTTCCTGATAATTGTTTTGAAATATCTTCAACAAATATTTTTAAATCTCTGTAACTAATTTTTGAATTGTTTTCAGACGAAATTGCAACTTTATCATTTTCACTATTTTCAAAAATGTTTTTAACAATTCTTTTTGACACTTCTAATATCCTTTTGCGTACCCATCTTTTCTAGGATCTGATCCACCTAATAGATCACCTTCGCTTCTATTAATTTTTATTGCTTGCCCTCCACCATGTGTACCATCAATATATTCTACATTGTGACCTACCTCTTTAAGACCATGAAAAATCTCTTTATCAACAGTTTTTTCGAGCTTATAAATATTATTAAAATGAAATGCTCTAGGAAAGCTTAAAGCTTCTTGCGGTCCCATCCCATAATCGATCATATTATTTAAAACATGAACTTGTCCGACTGGTTGATATTGACCACCCATAACACCATAGCTTAAGGTTGCGTTGTTATCTTTATCAATGACCATACCTGGAATAATAGTATGCAATGGTCTTTTTAAGCCAGCAATACAGTTAGGGTGTCCATGCTCTACTCTGAAATTTGTACCTCTATTATGCAAAAGTATTCCACTTTTATTTGTTGTAATCCCTGATCCAAAAACATAACAAACAGAATTGATTATTGATACACTATTTAAGTCTTTATCTACTACTGTTAGATAAATTGTCTCTGGGTGAGCTGGAATATTTAAGTCACCAACATCACTGCATGAATTTAGATTAATTTTATTAAAAATATCTTCAATATTTTTATCACTTAAAATTTCATCCAAATTAATATTTGCAAAACTTGGATCACCCAAACTTGTTTCTTTAACTTTATAGGCTTGTTTTGTAACTTCTGCTTCAAGATGAAATCTTTCTACGCTGTTGAATTTATAGTTTTGAATGTTAAGTCTTTCTAATAATTTCATCATAACTAATACTGTAACTCCAGGTCCATTAGGAGGGCATTGATGAATAAAATCACCTTTATATAAAGATTTGATAGTTTCTGATCTTATTGTTTTCTGCTTAGAAAAATCTTCAAAAGTATGAACGCCTCCTAATTCATTTAAACTTTCAATTATATCTTTTGCAGTTTCACCTTCATAAAATTCTTTACTTCCTTTTTTACTAATAGCCTCAAGCGTTTCTCCCAACGCAATATTTTTCATTAATTCATTTTCTTGATATGTACGACCATCTTTTAAAAAAATTTTTTTTGAATTCTCATTACCATTAATTTTATTTAAACTGTTATGCCAAGCTTGCGATACTACTTTAGAAATTTTATGACCATTTTTTGCAATATCAATTGCTCCTGAAAATAATTGTTCAAAATCAAGTTTGCCAAATTCTTTATGGATAGTTTCCCAAGCATGAACTGCTCCAGGTATAGTTACCGAATGAGGACTTGTTAATCCAATTTTATCTATATTTTTTTCCTTAAAGAAATCATAATTTAATTTTTCTGGAGCCAAACCAGATCCATTAAAAGATACTGCATCTTTATTACTCATTTTAACAATTGCAAAACAATCACCACCGATACTTGTTGCGTTAGGTTCAACAACTGATAAAACAATTGAAGCAGCTATAGAGGCATCCACTGCATTTCCTCCCATTTTAAGTATTTTTAATGCTTCTTCAGTGGCCAATGGATGAGAGGTCGCTGCCATTGCATTCGACGATCGTGCATCTTTATCTTTTGTTGATTGATTATTCATAGTAATGATTAAGTAGAGAGATATAAATGATTAGTAAAGTAAATAAAAGTATTTTAATTTTTTGTGTATTTGCCTTTGGCTTTTTTATTTCTAATTTATTAAGATCAATTACTGCCACACTCACTCCAGTTCTAACAAGTGAATTTGATTTATCAGCGGGTAACCTTGGGCTGCTAGCAGGTGGTTATTTTTTAGGATTTTCTTTAATGCAAATACCAGCAGGTTTACTTCTTGATAAGTATGGACCAAAAAAAGTCGTTGCATATCTTTTATTGATAGCTCTGATTAGTACAATTTCTTTTGCATTTGCAAAAAGTTTTACAGGATTGTTAATTTCTAGATTTTTTATTGGTGTTGGTGTTGCAGCATGTTTAATGGGACCTTTGACTGGTTATCGTGTTTGGTTTGAAGAAAAATATCAGCAAAGAGCAAATTCATGGATGTTGATGGTAGCAAGTTTCGGTTTTGTAATTTCAACATTACCAGTGCAAATTTTACTACCGATGATCGGCTGGAGATCTATTTTTCTTTTAATTTCAATTTTGATTTTATTAAGTGTTATTTTAATTTTAGTTTTTACCCCATCTTGGAATAATAATCCTAAAAATACAATAACTCAGGAGAAAGGAAATCTTTCGGATGTATGGAAAAATAAATTTTTTATAAGTTTAATTCCACTATGTTTTTTAAATTACGGGGGCGTTCAAGCAGTCCAAACTTTATGGGCAGGTCCTTGGATGTTAAATGTTGCAGGTTATTCTCCACTTGATAGTGCTACAGGCTTGTTTTGGATTAATATAACAATGCTATTTGCATTTATGTTTTGGGGATATATTTTACCAAAATTTTCATCTTTAGGTATTGACAGCATAAAGATTGTAAAGATTGGTTTGCCAATAAGTTATGTTGTTTTATTTTCTATAATAATAATGGGCCAAAATGCAGGGGCTATAATGTTTACTCTTTATATTTTATCGTCAATTGTTTTATCTTTAACGCAACCTGCCTTAGCCTTAAGTTTTCCTCAAAATCTCGCTGGAAAATCATTAACCTCTATAAATGTATTTATTCATTCAGGAACATTTTTTGTACAATGGGGAATTGGATTATTAATTGATCTTTCTAAAAATATGGGTGCAAACACAGTCACAAGCTATAAGATTTCCTTCTCTATATTCTTACTTTTATGTATTTTTAGCTATCTGTTTTTTATTTATTTTAATAAAAATGAGAATTAATTTTAAAATGACATTATCTAAATTTCTTTTTTTAATACCACTAATTTATATTATTATTTGTATTTTCATTTACTTTTACCAAAGAAATCTACTTTATCATCCAGGGGAAAATAATTATTTAGATGAAGGTCCCTTAAATCACAAAATTGAAAAGATTTATATTAACTCAGAAAGTAGTTTAGTTGGTTGGCATTTTCAAAAGAACCAAAATTATAAGACCATACTTTTTTTTCATGGAAATGCTGGCAAACTTGATAATCGTATTTATAAATTAAATGAATTCTCAAAAATGAATGTTAACTATTTGATATTTGCTTACAGGGGATTTAGTGGAAATGATGGAAATCCTTCAGAAATTGGTCTTTATGATGATGCTTTAGCAGCAAAGAAATGGCTAAATTCAAAGAAAATAGAAGATAAAAATATAATACTATATGGAGAATCGTTGGGTACAGCTATCGCACTTAACCTTGCTAAAGATTATTCGTTTAGTGGCGTGATATTGGAGTCTCCCTTTACATCTATGGAAACATTAGCAAAAAGTTATTATCCGTATTTACCGGTTAAATATTTGTTAAAAGATAAATACAATTCAATTAGTAAATTGAACAATAACTTTGCCCCAATACTTGTCATGCACGGCATGAGAGATAAAATCGTACCATTTAAAATGGGAAAAGAAATTTTTACCAAGTTTAATGGAGAAAAATCAAGTTTTTTTGTTGAAAACGACGACCATATGATGGATTTTAATAAAAATCTTATTAATTCAATTGAGTTGTTTATTACAGATTTAAATTAAGACACAATTCAAACAAAAATTAATCAAATTTATTTATTTTAAGTTTCATATGACAAGAATTTTATCCATAATACTTATAATTTTTATTTCAAATATTTCTTATGCAGAAATTAGCAGTGAAACTAGAAATAAATATTTTTATATTGGAAAAATGAAAGCACATAATGATAAATTCACCTTATATTTCAAAACTAGAAACAAAGCTATTTTAGCAAGAGGAGAAGAAACAAATTATATTAATGATTATCCACAAGATTTATATATTTATAATCATTCTTCGAAAGAAGATCGCCCATTACTAACTTACGAGTGGTTTCCAAAAAAAATAAAAAAACTTGTAAAAAATTATTCCTACCCAGTTTTTCCTGAGGACTTTGCTTATTACTTAATGAAGGACAATAATACTCTCATTCTAGTTAGTGGTAAAAAAAATTTTCATCAAAACTTAGAATATAATATTGAAACTAAAAATTTAAAAAAATTTTCTAGTAATGGTAAACTAAATTTTATCATTTCAAGCTATGCAGAAATTTGTGGATACAAAACAAATAAGAATAATTTTGAATGTTCCATAGAAAAACCTTTAATTTCTAAAAATTTAATTAATTAAATTGGGTAAATGCATCTGCAAATTGTTCTGCATTAAAAATTTGTAAATCATCTTCTTTTTCTCCAAGGCCAAGACCCAAAATTGGAACTTTATATTTTTTTGAAATTGCAATTAGTACCCCACCTTTTGCCGTCCCATCAAGTTTTGTCATAATTAAACCTGTAATTTTTATAATTTTATTAAATTCTTCAAGTTGATTTATTATATTTTGTCCTGATGTTGCATCTAAGACCAAAATAACATCATGAGGAGCAGTTTCATCAGTTTTTTTTATTACATTTGCTATTTTTTTAAATTCATCCATCAAATTTTTCTTATTTTGCAGTCTTCCTGCGGTATCAATCAATACACGTTTAATATTGTTGTTTTTAGCGTATTCTATCGATTTATATGCCACAGATGCTGGGTCAGAACCAGGATCAGATTTTACTAATGGGACACCAACTTTGCCAGACCAAGCCTCAAGTTGTTCTATAGCAGCTGCTCTAAAAGTATCACAAGCAGAAAATAATACCTCAGATCCATTATCTTTAAAAATTTTTCCTATTTTTCCAATCGTTGTTGTCTTTCCAACTCCATTAACACCAGATACTAGAGTAATATTTAACTTTTCTTTTTTTTCAAAAAAATCTTTTCTCTCTAATGGCGTCATCAGCTCAAGAATATAATTCTTTAATATTAAATTAATTTCATCAACAGTTTCGTTGTTTGGGTCAATCTTCTTCTCAGCAATTATACTTTTAATTTCAGATGCAGCATCAATACCAACATCTGAACTTATTAAAAATTCCTCGATTTTATTTAATGTTTCGTCATCTATTTCTTTTTTAACAATTATCTCCCTAAGACCAGACTTAATATTCTCTGCACTTTTTTTAAAACCAAATTTAAACTTTTCAAAAATTCCCATTATATATTTATTTTAATTTCTTTTATCTCTGAGACTGGTCCCCTCATATGAATTTTTTTGTCTTGATCAATATTAATTATTAATTTGCCTAAGCTAAATTCAATTTCTGTGGATGAATTTTCTAATTTTTCTAAATTTGCTGCAACTGCTGTTGCACATGCCGCTGTACCACATGCTTTGGTCAACCCCGCTCCTCTTTCCCAAACCTTAACTTTATAATGATTGTTTCTAATTTTGTTTGCAAGTGTAAAATTACATTTCTCTGGGAACAAATTGTTATTTTCAACTATTGGACCAATTTTTTTTAAATCAAAATCATCAATGTTGTCAACGAAAAAAATCACATGAGGATTTCCAACGTTAACAGCTATACCTCCTTTTGAACTTGAATTATTTTTATCACTAATTTCAATACCTAAATTTTTGGTATCAAGATTTTCAGACATTGGAATATCTCTCCAATGAGTTTTTGGTACTCCTATAATTGTTTCAACTTCACTATTCTCAAGTATTTTTGATTTTAAATGATTGGATCCTACAAACAGATCTACAACCTTTTTGTCTGTTTCTTTAAAAATTAAAAATGCTACACATCTTGTACCATTTCCACATGCGCCTGAAATACTTCCATCAGAATTATAAAATTCCATTTCAGCATCACCTTTATTACATTTGTTTATAAATATTAGTTGATCACAACCAATAAATTTTCGATCACAAATTCTAATTATTTGATCCCTTGTTAATTCGACATTATTTGACCTATTATCAATAATTACAAAATCATTCCCAAGGCCATCCATTTTAAAAGCTTTAAATTCCATATACTTCAGTATTTAACTTATTTATTGACATTTTGAACCTCTATTATAGTTTATCGCCGTTTCCGCAAAATACAGCAATTTGCGGTGTCTTTGGTAACAAAGAGATCGACACCAGTCAGCGAGAGTTCGCCCACTGGTGCGATACGTGCTGGATGGAATTATGTTTGAAAACTTAACAAATAAATTTGAAGAAATATTTTCTTCGTTAAAAAAAGCCCCTTCACTTGATGAAAAGCAAGTAGATGAAGGTTTAAGAGAAATTAGGCTTGCACTTTTAGAGGCGGATGTATCTTTAGAAGTTGTAAAAGAATTTATAAACAGAGTTAAACCTAAAGCTCTAGGTCAGGAAATTATCAGATCAACTTCACCTGGACAGATGGTAGTTAAAGTTGTTAACGATGAGTTAATTTCCTTTCTGGGGGATAAAAATTCTGATATTGAATTAAATGCAGTTCCACCTGTTCCAATAATGTTAGTTGGACTACAGGGATCTGGAAAAACAACTACGACAGCTAAACTTGCAAGATTTTTAGAGACTAGTAAAAAGAAAAAAGTGATGATGGCGAGTCTAGATGTTTACAGACCTGCTGCACAAGAGCAATTAAAACTTCTTGGTGAACAAAACAATATAATCACACTTCCAATTATTAAAGATCAGTTACCTGCAGATATTTGTAGAAGAGCAATTAGTGCAGCTAATCTTAATGGAGCAGATGTAATTTTATTTGATACAGCTGGTAGAACACAAATTGATTTGCAAATGATGAGTGAGATCAAACAAATTGAAGGCATTATAAATCCATCAGAGACAATACTTGTTGCAGACTCTCTTACAGGTCAAGTTGCTGCAAATGTAGCAAAAGAATTTAAAAGTACAGTAAATCTTACAGGTATCATTCTTACAAGATCAGATGGTGATGGTAGAGGCGGGGCAGCACTTAGCATGAAGTATGTTGCAGATGTACCTATTAAGTTTTTAGGGGTTGGTGAAAAGATAGAAAATTTTGAAGTTTTCCATCCAGATAGAATTGCAAATCGAATTTTGGGTATGGGAGATATTGTTTCTTTAGTAGAAAAAGCTGCTGAAGATCTTGATGAAGAAAAATTGAAAAAAACAGAGGAAAAACTTAAAAAAGGTCAGTTTTCTTTAGAGGATTATCTTACGCAATTAAGACAGATGAAAAAAATGGGTGGTATTGAAGGTATAATGTCTTTTTTACCTGGTGTTTCAAAAGTTAAATCTCAAATGGATCAAGCTGGAGTTGATGAAAAGATAATTACCCAAAATGAGGCTGTAATATTATCAATGACTAAAAAAGAACGAGAAAATCCAAAGATAATAGATGGTTCCAGAAAAAAAAGAATTGCTAATGGCTCAGGTACAGATGTGGCCACTATCAATAAATTGCTTAAGCAATTTAAAATGATGTCAGAGATGATGAAAAAAATGTCAAAAGGAAATATGAAAGGGATGGCGGATAAAGGCATACCTCCAGAACTTTTTAATCAATTAAAATAAATAGGAGAAAAAATGTTAAAAATGCGTTTATCAATGGGAGGTACTAAGAAGAGACCAGTATATAAAATAGTAGTTGCTGATAGCAGGTTTCCAAGAGATGGAAGATTTATTGAAAAATTAGGTTTTTTTAATCCCCTAATTCCAAAAGAAAAAAAAGAGAGAATGGGTTTAGATGTTGAAAGAGTTAAGTATTGGTTAGGTCAAGGTGCTCAACCAACTACTAGAGTTGCAAGATTGTTGGGAGAAAATGAAATAATGCCAATGCCAGCAAAAGGCAATAATCCTCAAAAAGCAATTCCAAAAAAAGATAGAAAAAAAACCGAAGAGGGTGGTGAAGCTAAAGCAGAAGCTCCAAAAGAAGAGGCTAAAGCAGAAGCTCCAAAAGAAGAGGCTAAAGCAGAAGCTCCAAAAGAAGAGGCTAAATAAAATAAATGTTTTTATCTAGAGTTTTTACTTTGTATCCAGATTATTTTCCTGGTTATCTCGATAAAGGTCTTTTTGGTAAGTCTAAGGGAAAAGAATGGAATTTAGAAATTATAAATATAAGAGATTATGCTTTGGATAAACATAAAACTGTTGATGACACTCCATATGGCGGTGGAAATGGAATGATAATGAAAGCAGATGTTTTGGCAAGTTCATTAGATGCGAATGTTAAAAGTGGAGAAAAAACTATTTATTTGAGTCCTAGAGGGAAAGTATTTAACTCAAAACTTGCAAGAGAATTTTCTAATGAAAATTCAATAAATTTAATTTGTGGTCACTTCGAAGGTGTAGATGAAAGGATACTAGAAAGCAGAAATATTGAGGAAATTAGTATTGGTGATTTTATATTGTCAGGAGGTGAAGTTGCTGCTTTTGTCGTGATTGACTCTATTCTTAGATTTATTCCAGGAATTTTAGGCAATCTAAATTCATCAAGAGATGAAAGTTTTGAAAATGGTCTTCTTGAGTATCCTCAATTTACAAAACCCCAAATTTGGGAGGAAAAAAAGGTCCCAAATGTACTAATTTCAGGCGATCACGCCAAAATTAAAGACTGGCGTTTATCTCAATCTGAGGCTATAACACGCGACCGAAGACCAGATTTATGGCAAAAATATAAGAAAAATTGAAATGAAAAATATAGAAGAAATTAACAGATCAAACTTAAACAAAATCATTGCAGAGAGAAAACATCCTGACTTTTTTCCAGGGGACATAGTTAAAGTTGGGGTAAGAATAACCGAGGGTAAAAGAGACAGAATTCAATATTTTGAAGGTGTCTGTATTGCAAAAAAAAGTAGAGATATAAACTCTTCATTTACAGTTAGAAAAATTTCATTTGGAGAAGGAGTGGAGAGGACTTTTGCATTGTACAGTCCAATTGTTGATACAATTAAAGTTGTTAGATCAGGTAAAGTAAGAAGAGCAAAACTATACTACTTAAGAGATAGAACAGGTAAATCTGCAAGAATAGCTGAAAAAATTAAGAAAACAATTGGTATTGATTTAGAAACTAAAATTAATGAAGTCACTGAAGAGAATGTAATGCCTTCTACAGAGCCTCAAACCGAAGCTCCAAAAGAAAAAGCTAAAGC
>CACHKZ010000007.1 GCA_902580535.1 uncultured Pelagibacteraceae bacterium
AAATAGTTTTTAATAAAATTAATCAAATTATTTTTTTTCTCTTTTAAAATTATACATTTTATTAGTTGCTGGCTTCACAATATCGAATCCGGAAGGTTTAATTGTTTCAACAGAAACTAACTCCCAACCTTCCTCACCTAATTCGTTCAAGGCGAATTCTGTAGCTTTTTCAACTGATCTCTTAATACTTTCGTCTACATCTTCTCTATTTTGATATTTGGTATAATATCTAGTAGCTATACCGCATTCAATTTCTATATCTAACTTTACAAGCTCATCCCACCCTTCTTCCCCGTGAGAATACATTTTGCTCCAAAAACCTATTAATTCATCTCCACGAATTTTTTTATATTCAAATTTTTTCATTTATATTCCTTAATTTGAAAATTTACTTCGTATAAAAATGCTTCAGAATTTGGAACCATTGTTTTTGCATACTTTAATTTTTCATCAAATTTTCCAGCAACAATTATACCCTTTACGTTATCGTCTTTTTTATGTTTTTTGATCCATCCCATATACCTTGAAAGTTGACCTATTGTGTCATCACTGGTTTGATTCTTTTTAAGCTCAATAACTACATAACTTTTGGTTTTTTTATCTTTGGCTAGTATGTCTATTTTTCCTATAGAAGTTGGATATTGTTGACTTATGACTCTGCCTTCCTCTTCAATAAGATCATATTTTTTTCCAAATTCAGTATTATTCCAATTTTCAATAATGAAATCCTCAAGTTGTTTTTCCATATAAAATAAACCTTGGCTAATTGGAGAAGATTCATTTTTGATCTCCATTGAAACAAATTTTTTATATGAATTGATTATGAATTTAAGATCATTTTCAACAGATTCATTTGATATAGGCTGATTATCATCATCAAAAAAATTAACATTATTTGATTCTATTTTTGGTACATATGACTTGAATAAAAAAGAGTCACCATATCTTGCGGGGTTATCAATATATTCACCTATTTTTTTATGATTATTCACAACTTCATCTGGCCAAGTCTGTGGGTATTCTGATGTTTCGCTAATTCCATAAGCTAAAACCAATTTATTTTCTTTTTTGTAAAAAAGGTAAACAGGATAAAAACCGTTACTTGTTTGCATCTCGGGAGCTAAAAAAGATATCCAGCTAACTCTTGCTGGAACACCTTGTCCAAAAGACACCTTCATATTCAAATCTAAATATTCTTTAGGATAAGTTGACCATTTTAAATTATCAGTTTTTGATTGTTGAATGAAAGAATTCAATATCTCATTTACTTTTTCCATATCCCAGACTAACAAACCTACCAGAAACTGACCAGTACATTGCTAAAAAAGATTGGACTCAATTTGGTATACAATGAAAAAATTTTTAGAGGGTTTTTGAGTAAAAATTCAAAAAATCAAAATTTCTAAACGTTGATTTTACTGGATTTGGTGGGCCCGCCAGGACTCGAACCTGGGACCAATACATTATGAGTGTACTGCTCTAACCAACTGAGCTACAGGCCCAAAATTACAACTAATTATATCATTTTTTCATACTTATCAATTATAGATAATTATCAAAGTGGTGGGCCGTGTTGGTTACGCTCCAACTACCCCTGCAATGTCAATGCAGTACTCTACTATTGAGCTAACGGCCCTTTTAACTTTCTAAGAAACTTTTTAATTGTTTTGACCTGCTTGGATGTTTTAATTTTCTAAGTGCTTTTGCCTCAATTTGACGAATTCTTTCTCTTGTAACAGAAAACTGCAATCCAACTTCCTCTAATGTGTGGTCTGTATTCATACCAACTCCAAATCTCATTCTTAGAACTCTTTCTTCTCTCGGAGTTAAAGTCGATAAAATTTTTGTGGTAGCCTCGCTCAAGTTTGATTTGATAGCCTGTTCTAATGGTGCAAGTGCTTTTGTATCCTCAATGAAGTCTCCTAAGCTACTATCTTCTTCATCTCCTACAGGTTTTTCAAGTGAAACAGGTTCTTTTGATATCTTTAATACCTTTCTCACTTTCTCCAATGGCATTCTCAGTTTTTTAGCTAGCTCTTCCGGTGTAGCCTCTCTACCAAACTCACTTAAAATTAATCTTTGAGTTCTCACAATTTTATTTATTGTTTCAATCATATGTACAGGTATTCTAATAGTTCTAGCTTGATCAGCAATTGATCTAGTTATTGCTTGTCTTATCCACCATGTTGCATATGTAGAGAACTTGTATCCACGCCTATACTCAAATTTATCTACAGCTTTCATCAATCCAATATTTCCCTCTTGGATTAAATCTAAAAATTGTAGTCCTCTATTAGTATATTTCTTTGCAATAGATATAACTAATCTCAGATTAGCTTCAACCATTTCTTTTTTTGCAATTCTAGACTCTTTTTCACCTTTTTGAATTCTACTTACCATAGATTTATATTCTGTGACTGAAATCCCAAGTTTGTCACTTATCTCAATTAATCTGTCTCTAATATTTTTGAATTCGGTTTTATATTTTTGAAAAAATTTTTTCCATGTTTCATTTGTATCTAAGAAGTTTTTTAAATTTGGATTGATTTCATTACCAACATAAAATTTAATAAATTCTTCTCTAGAAATTTTTTCATTAAGAGCTAGTCTTAAAAGATTTCCCTCTAACGAAATAATTTTCCGATTTTCAACATAATGTTTTTGAACCAATTCTTCTAAAACAGATGGAGAAAGTTGAAGTGTTTTGATATTTTCTAAAATATCATCTACAATTTTTTTATAGTTTTTTTCCTTTGATATTGAAAATTGTTTTGAATTAAGCAAGCAATCCAATTTTTCTTTTTGGTATTTTGTAAGTTTATTATATTCTTTTGTTAAATTATAAACTGTTTGTAAAACTTTAGGTTTTATTTCAGTTTCCATAGCTGCTAAAGTCGGATTAAATTCGTCATCTTCTGCGTTATTATTACCCTCACTCTCTACTTGGTTATTACTTTCATCATCTGATTTTTTTTGTTTAGCACTTTGGCCTGTGTCTTCGTCTTCCATGTAATTTGTATCTATATCTATTATTTCTCTTACTAGAATTTCATCATTTTGAAGTTTTTTATTCCAATCAAAAAATTGCTGAGCGGTGATTGGGCTTTGAGAAAGAGCATTCAACATTACATCTTTTCCAGCTTCTATTCTTTTGGCTATTGCAATTTCACCTTCTCTTGAGAGAAGTTCAACACCACCCATTTCTCTTAAGTACATTCTTATAGGATCATCACTTTTTTCTATTGATTTACCTTCTTCTTTAGATCCATTATCTTTCTTTCTAAGAACTTTGAAGTCTGCTTTCTTTTCAACAAGCACAATTTTTTCATCAAGCATGTGTATAAATGCTTGTTCTAGGTTCTCGTGTGACAAGTTTCTTTTTCCTAAAGATTTGTTTAGTTCTTCGTAGGTAATAAAACCTCTATGGACACCTCGGCCCATAAGTCTAGCAAATGATTTTGTAATTATACGTTCCACAATTAAAAAGTTCTGAATGTATATAATGCTTAAATAGAAAAAATCTATGGGATTCTGATTATTATTTAATTGATTTTCTGCAGTTTTTTAAGCTCTTTTAGCTCATTAAACGTTACTTCACTCAAATCCTTGGAAAATCTTGATTCTAATTCCTCTATTCTTATTTCTAACTCATAGTTTTTTAAATCTCTTATGATCTCAGATAAAATTTCAAGTATTTTTTCATCTTCATCAAAATTTTTAATCATTATGTGTTTAATAGATGCGTATTTTAAAACTCTTGAAATTAAATTCTGGTCGACGTTAATTTTTTCAATATCTGTATATTCAAAGTTGTTTGATTGAGATAAAATTTCACTCAATAATAATTTATTTTCATTGCTAAATAATTTCACATTTTCAATTAAATTAAAATTATCTTTTATTAATTCGGGTTTTTTTAACAAAATATATAGGAATGAAAATTCTTTAATATCAATTGCTTTGAAAGACTTAGTTTCATTGTAATAATTTTGTGTTGATTTGAGTGATTTGGTAATTTTTGTGTAATTTTTTTTATATTTTAGATTGATATTAGGTGTGAGTTCAGAAATCTTATCTAAAAAATATTCAAGTACATATTTTCTAATAAATTCGTCTTTAATAGTTGAAGATACAGATCTTAATTTTTTTTCAAAAATAGCTCTAGAAGAAGGGCTATCATCCATTTCTTTGAAATAATGGTTGAATATAAATATATGAATAGGAACTGAATTATTTGAAGAAAATTCAAGAAAGAAATCTTTTCCGTTTTTAACTACAAAACTGTCTGGATCATGGTTATCAGGCAAAAATAGAAAGGAGATTTTTTTCTCAGGCTTTAATTCAATTATAGAATTTTCTGCTGCTCTTAATGCAGCTTTGTAACCACTATCATCACCATCAAAACATATCACCATTTCATCAAAAAACTGATTTAAAGTTAAAATTTGCCTACTTGTCAGTGATGTACCTAAATTAGCAACAACATTATCTATTTTATTTTTACTTAATCCTATCACATCCATATAACCCTCAACCAAAAAAACATTATTAAGGTTATTTGATAATTTACGTGCAAAATCCAAATTAAAGAGATTTGATCCTTTTTTAAAAAAGGGTGTCTCAGGAGAATTTATATACTTTGCCAAATATTTATTGTCATTAAGAATTCTTCCCCCAACAGCAATAGGGTCACCAGAAATATTTTTTATTGGAAATATTACTCTTTCTCTAAATCTTGAAACATATTTTTTTTTAATTTCATCAAAATAAAATAGGCCTGTATCTCTGATTTCATTTTCTTTAAATTCTTTTAAGATATTTTCTTGGAAAGAAAAGTCATTTGTATCAAATCCAATCTTAAATTTTTGAACTTCCTCCTTGGTTAAACCTCTTCTTTTAAGGTAATCTTTGGCCACCATAGAATTTGAGTTTTTTAACAACTCGTTATGATAATGATCTACATACTTGTTTAATATAGACTTATAACTATTCCATTTTTTTTCTCTAATCTCATCTTCTTTAGAAAAAGTATAAGGCCTCATACCTGCAAGATTTGCAAGTGACTTAACAGCTTCTCCAAATTTTAAATTTTGTGTTTTCATTACAAAATCAAAAATATTGCCATGTTCTGCAGTACTAAAACAATGATAAAACTCCTTTTCATCATTTACTGTAAAAGAAGGAGTTTTTTCATTTTTGAACGGAGACAAGCCTACATATTCTTTGCCTCTTTTTTTTAAATTTACAATTTTAGATACAACTGTTGAAACTTTAAGCCTTGTTTTTATTTCCTCTAAATACTCTTTTGGATACTTCATTTTTGGTTTAACAATTCTTTTATAATTGCTCCAGCTTTAGAGAAATCAACACTATCAGCATTATTTTTTTTTAATTCACCCATCACTTTGCCCATATCTTTAATTGAACTTGCTCCAGTAGAATTAATAATCTCAGAGCATAACTTCCTAGTATCTTCGTCACTTAGTTGTTGAGGTAAATATTGACTAATTACTTCCACTTCTTTCTCCTCTACTTCTTGAAGGTCATTTCTATTGTTTTTTTTGTACATTTCTATTGATTCGATTCTTTGCTTTATCATTTTTTTTAATAGCTTTTTAACGTCCCCGTCATCAGTCTCTTTTTTTTTATCAACCTGAGATCTGTTGCTAATGTCCAAATCCTTAATACCTGATAAAATTAACCTATAAGTTGATATTTTATTTTTATCCTTCGCTTTTAAAGCAGTTTTATAGTCTGTTTCGATTTTTTCTCTTAAGCTCATAATATAATTTTATCGCACCAAAAAAATTCTTCAAAAAGAAAAAAAAATTTTTTACACAATATACATTAGATGTGTTGCGCAAAAAAAGGTTTTATTGTATAGACCTTTAACTCATGAGTTGTAATTGAACAAAAAACAAAAAAATAAAATTGCAATTAAACATCAATTTCCAACAGGTATTTTAGTTCTAGATAACAAGATAATTTTCAAAGGTATTGGTCTTGGATATCAGGGTACAGCCACTGGAGAAGTTTGTTTTAATACCTCTTTAACTGGATACCAAGAGATTATATCAGACCCTTCGTATGCTGGTCAAATTATTAACTTTACATTTCCTCATATTGGAAATGTTGGAACTAACAATGAAGATTTAGAGTCTGATAAAATTTGGACGAGAGGTGCAATATTTAATTCTGAGATTACTTCTCCCTCAAATTATAGAGCTTTAAAAACCTTAGATGAATGGTTAAAAAAAAACAAAATAGTTGGATTGACTGGATTAGATACTAGAAGCTTAACAAATTTTATTCGTGATAAAGGTGCCCCAAAAGGGACTATATCAAATAATAAAAAAGGTAAATTTAATATTAAAAAATTAATTAATAATTCAATTAAATGGCCTGGACTCGACGGCCTAGACCTTGCAAAAGAAGTATCAACAAAAAAAGCTTATTCATGGAAAGGTTTTAAAACTTGGAAAAAAGAGAATGGGTACAAAAAAAATACTAAAAAAATATTTAAGATAGTTGCAATTGATTATGGAATAAAAAAAAATATTTTAAGATATTTTTCTGATTATAATTGTGATGTAAAAGTAGTTTCTTGCAAGACAACCGCTGAGGAGATTTCAAAATTAAAACCAGATGGAATTTTTTTGTCGAATGGGCCGGGTGATCCAGCAGCAACCGGTAAATATGCAATTAAAACTATACACAAATTAATTAAAAAGGATTATCCAATATTTGGTATTTGCTTAGGTCATCAAATTTTAGCTTTAGCATTAAATGCTAAAACAAAAAAAATGAAATTAGGTCATAGAGGGGCAAATCATCCTGTGAAAAATTTACTCAACAATAAAGTAGAGATCACAAGCCAGAACCATGGTTTTGAAGTAATAGAAAAAAGCCTATCAAAGAATGTACAAATAACTCACAAATCTCTTTTTGATAACAGTATTGAGGGAATAAGATTAAAAAACAGACCTGTTTTTTCAGTTCAATACCATCCTGAGGCAAATCCAGGACCACAGGATAGTCAGTATTTATTCAAAAGTTTTATTCAAGATGTAAAAAAATATGCCAAAAAGAAAAGACATTAAAAAAATTTTAGTTATTGGTGCAGGCCCAATAATAATTGGACAAGCATGCGAATTTGATTACTCAGGTACTCAGGCATGTAAGGCTCTTAAAGATGAAGGTTTTGAGGTAGTATTAATAAATTCAAATCCTGCAACTATTATGACAGATCCTGGAGTTGCTGATAAAACTTACATAGAGCCTATTACAATTCAAGTTCTTGAAGAAGTGATTAAAAAAGAAAAGCCTAATGCGATTCTTCCTACTATGGGTGGTCAGACAGCTTTAAATTTAGCAATAAGTGCAGAAAAAGCTGGTCTACTTAAAAAATATAAAATTGAACTAATTGGAGCTAAATCAAAAGCAATTGAAAACGCAGAGGACAGAAAAAAGTTCAGAAAAAATATGTCTGACATTGGTTTAGATTTGCCGAAGTCAAGGATAATAAATAATTTCAAAGATTCCTCAAAATGTTTAAGAGAAATTGGTTTGCCTGCAATTATAAGACCTTCATTCACATTGGGTGGATTAGGTGGAGGAATTGCAAAAAGTAAAAAAGAATTTTTTAAACTTGTAAGAAATGGAATGAATGAGTCACCCCAAAATCAAGTTTTAATTGAGGAATCTTTAGAGGGGTGGAAAGAGTTTGAAATGGAGGTTGTGAGAGACAAAAATGATAACTGCATAATTATTTGTTCTATAGAAAATGTTGATCCAATGGGAATACATACTGGAGACTCAATAACGGTAGCTCCAGCATTAACACTTACAGATAAAGAGTATCAAGTAATGAGAAATGCATCTATAGCTTGTCTTCGAAAAATTGGGGTTGAAACGGGAGGGTCAAATGTTCAATTTGCCATTAATCCCAAAAATGGAAGAATGGTTATAATTGAGATGAACCCTAGGGTATCAAGATCCTCAGCTCTAGCTTCTAAAGCTACAGGTTTTCCAATTGCAAAAGTCGCTGCTAAGCTTGCAGTTGGATACACTCTTGATGAATTAAAAAATGAAATAACAAAGGTAACGCCAGCTTCATTTGAACCAACCATCGATTATGTGGTTACAAAAATACCTAGATTTACATTTGAGAAATTTTCTGACACCAAAGCTGTACTTGGAACTTCAATGAGATCGGTTGGTGAGGCAATGGCAATTGGTAGAAACTTTAAAGAGTCTTTTCAAAAAGCTTTGGTTTCATTAGAAACTGGATTATCAGGACTGGACAATTTTTTTAATTATTCAAAAAAAGAGATTTTAAAAAATTTGAAAGTTAACATTCCAAATAGACTTTTATTAATTGGAGAAGCTTTTAGAAAAAATATTTCATTAAACACAATATATAAACTATCTAAAGTTGATCCTTGGTTCTTAAATCAAATCAAAGATCTTGTTGATGAAGAAAAAAATATAATTAAGAAAGGAATTCCAAAAACATACAACGAGTTTAATAGAATTAAATCCATTGGTTTTTCAGATAAAAAATTATCAAAACTTACAGGAATTAAAGAGAAAATAATTAGATCTAAAAGAGTTGCTCTTAAAGTTTTGCCTGTATTTAAAAAAGTAGACACTTGCGCAGCAGAATTTAAATCTTTTACTCCGTATATGTATTCAACGTATCAGAGAAATTTTGCATTGAATACTGAGTGTGAGGCTGATCCTAGTAATAAAAAAAAAATAATTATTCTTGGAGGAGGTCCAAATAGAATTGGTCAAGGAATAGAATTTGATTATTGCTGTTGTCAGGCAAGTTTTTCTCTAAAGGAAGCTGGATTTGAAACAATTATGGTAAATTGCAATCCTGAAACTGTTTCGACAGATTATGATACAAGTGATAGATTATACTTTGAGCCTCTCATAGAGGAATATGTTCAAAATATTATTCTAAAAGAAAAATCACAAGGAAATTTGATTGGAGTTATTGCTCAATTTGGAGGTCAAACCCCAATTAAATTAGCAAAATTTTTGCATGAAAACAAATTACCAATACTTGGTACTCAATATGGTTCAATTGATTTAGCAGAGGATAGAGATCGTTTCAGAGATCTATTAAACAAACTGAATTTAAAACAAGCAAAAAGTGGTATTGCTAACAAGTTTGATCAAGCAATTAAAATAAGTGAAAAAATTGGTCTTCCAGTTGTTGTAAGACCCTCGTATGTTTTGGGTGGAAGAGCAATGGAAATAGTTCATGATAAAAGCCAACTTAAAAAATTTATTAATGAAGCATTTAAAGCTTCAGAGCAAAATCCAATTTTAATTGATAAATTTATAGATCATGCCATGGAAGTTGATGTAGATGCTATCTCTGATGGTAAAGATGTTTATGTTGCAGGTATAATGCAACACATTGAAGAGGCAGGAGTTCACTCTGGGGACTCAGCATGTTGCTTACCTCCAGTATCAATCAAAGATAATCTTTTAAAAGAAATTAAAATCCAAACTAGAAAATTAGCATTAGCACTAAAAGTTAAAGGACTTTTAAATATTCAATTTGCAATAAAAAATGATGAAATATTTGTTATTGAAGTAAACCCAAGAGCAAGTAGAACAGTTCCATTTGTCTCAAAAGCTAATGGCGTCCCACTAGCTAAAATTGCATCTAGAATAATGGCAGGAGAAAAACTTTCAAAGTATAAATTAAGATATAAAACCAATAAAAAATTTGCAGTCAAAGAAGCAGTATTTCCATTCAATAAATTTCCTGATAGCGATCTATTGCTTGGACCAGAAATGAAATCTACTGGAGAAGTGATGGGGTTTGATGATGACTTTGGTATGGCAATAGCCAAAAGTCAAATAGCTGCAGCAAATTCACTACCAACAAAAGGTTTAGCATTTTTATCAGTCAAAGACTCTCATAAACAAGAAATTGTAGGCGTTGCACAGAGATTATTAAAACTTGGATTTACACTATCGGCAACTAAGGGAACTGCAGATATTTTAATTAAGAATGGTATGGGATGCAAAAAAATAAACAAAGTAAGTAGCGGTAAACCTCATATTGTAGATATCCTAAATTCTAAAAAAATATCATTGGTAATTAATACTGGTGGAGGAAATAGTGAAAATAGAATTAGTGATGCAAGAGCACTAAGAAGAGGGACCTTAGCTAATAAAATTCCATATTGCACGAATATGTCCACTGCATATTCGTTTTTAGAAGCAATAAATGCTCTAAAAACAAAAAAACTCAAAGTTAAAGCTCTCCAAGAAAACTAATCAACTTTCCAATCTGTCTTAAATGTTACATAGTTTACTTGCAAACATCTTCTCTCTTTAATTATTTCTTTCTTTTCCATACCGTGCCAAGTATTGGGCCCACTAGAAAAAAAATATCCATAATTATCTTTATAAGGTAATGTTTTAATTAACTTCAAATCACTATTGTAAAAATCTGTTCCAAGTTCTTCACTTTCATCATGTTTATTCACAAATAATAAGCACGACATTAGTTTTTCTTTAATATCACAGTGCGGTTTTAGCCAAAAACCCTCTCGATCACATATTACCTCAACTCTAACATAAGAATTTGATAAATCTTTATTTATTAATTCAGAAATTTTGTGATGGGTTTTTTTGCTCTGAAGTTCTTTAATAAGACTTGTTAATCCTGGAAATTCTTTAGTATTTTCGCGTGTTACAAAACATCTAAATTTTAAAGCTTTTCCACCATCTGAAATTCCTTCTCTAAATTTTCCCTCTCCACCATCGATAGCTCTTGTGCCATCATAATTGAGATTATGTTTGGCCGGGTCAGATATATCTGCACTTATTATCTCATTTATTTGATCATCAGTAAGAGGTTTATTTAATTCCCAATGCTCAAACGGATTATCAAATTTTTTTGAATCGTTAATTATTGAATTTAAAAATGACATTAATTATTTAATTTTTCTTTTATAATTTTTGCAACTCTATTAGTTTCATCAAGGCTTTGATAGACCCAATTTTCCATATCTTCTCCAAAATTTCTAGTGATATTTAATTCTCTAAATAAATTTCTAAATCTCTGAAACCTAATATCATTTTTTTTAGGTAAAATATTTGCAATATAAATAGGCTTACCAGTTAAAGCAGCTTCAGAGATCATTGAACTAGAGTCACAAGTAACTATAATATTTTCTGAAATAGCTAAAGCAGATAAGTAAGCCTTTTTATCAACATGCATAATAACGGTATGATTTTCACCAAAAAATTCTTTTGCATAATGAATAGTATTTAATGGTGTCCTCATTGATGGGATTACAACAAGTTGAAAATCATGTTTCTTTAAAAGCTTATAAAAAATTGAAAAAATATGTTTCATATTTTTTGTTGAATAATCATAGTATTTTGTGGGTCCACCCATAATTAAACACCAAATTTTTCTGTTATCTTTTCTTATAAATGAGTTTAAGTAATCCTTATTTTCCTCTATTTCTCTTTTTGTAAGATAATGAATTGCACCTTTCGTATTAATTACATTTGAACCATTAATTCCGTCATGTTCTGGCGCTACAATAATATCAAAATAATCAAAATTTATTTTGGGATCTTGTATATGAATATTAAAAACTTTTTTGTTTGAAATACTTTTCAAATGAATTGATGGAATTATACTTTTTCTTCCACAAGAAATGATTATATCAAAATCTAAATGGTTTATTTTTTTGTAAACATTTTGAGAAATTGGTGTAAATTTTGGTGGAATCAAACTCCATAAACTTTTAAGTTCAACCTTATGGTGAGTAAAATCAATATCGAGAGCTTTGGCTAAACCTTCTACTTGACTAAGCATACCGTGCATTCCCTCTGTCAATAATATACCTTTTAATTTGCTCATTATTTACTATATAGACCTGTATGAGTGAAAAACCAACTAAACATACAAAAGTGTTAATAATTGGATCAGGGCCAGCTGGTTATACTGCTGCCGTTTATGCAGCCAGAGCTATGCTTAAACCAATGTTGGTTGCTGGTATGCAGCCAGGTGGTCAATTAACTATAACAACAGATGTTGAGAACTATCCTGGATTTGCAGATGTTATTCAAGGGCCATGGCTAATGGAGCAAATGAGAGAGCAGGCAAAAGCAGTTGGAACAGATTTAGTTGAAGATCATATTCAATCAGTAAATTTAAAATCTAAACCGTTTGAGGCGATTGGTGATGGAGGACAAAAATATACCGCAGACTCGATTATAATTTCAACTGGCGCCCAAGCAAGATGGTTAAATATTGAATCTGAACAAAAATTTAAGGGATTTGGAGTATCAGCTTGCGCAACATGTGATGGCTTTTTTTTCAAAGATAAAACAGTTGCAGTTGTTGGCGGGGGAAATGCTGCAGTAGAAGAAGCTATGTTTCTTACAAAATTTGCATCAAAAGTACAATTAATTCATAGACGAGATGAACTTAGAGCTGAAAAACTTTTGCAAAAAAAATTAATGGAAAATAAAAAAATTGAGATTATTTGGGACTCTGTTGTTGAAGAAGTAATAGGTGATGAAGATCCAAAAAATGTAAAAGGATTGAAAATTAAAAATGTTAAAAATAATGAAACATCAGAATTAAAAATAGATGGATTATTTATAGCTATTGGACACGATCCTGCTACATCTTTATTTAAAGATCAGTTAGAAATGGATAGCACAGGTTATTTAATTACTAAAAGTGATTCTACTGAGACTAATATTCCAGGAGTTTACGCAGCTGGAGATGTGAAAGATAAAATTTATAGGCAGGCAGTAACTGCAGCAGGAATGGGCTGTATGGCTGCATTAGAGGCAGAGAAATATTTAGCTGCAAATTAATAGAATATCATTTATAAAATAATCTTATGGAGAATATTGTAAAACAAATTCAATTATTAGCTTTGGTAATAATACTTGCAGCTACCGTGATAGCCTTTGGTATTGAGGTGTATCAAATGATAGAAATTCAAAAAGTTACTTTAGCTGATTTATTATTGCTTTTTCTATACTTAGAAGTTTTAGCCATGGTTAGAGTATTTTGGGAGAGTCAATCTATTCAAATAACTTTACCATTGTTTATTGCTATAACAGCACTTGCTAGATTTATAATATTACAAGGAAAATCAATAAATCCAGAAGTATTGCTGTATGAAGCTGGAGCAATTGTGCTGATTGCAATAGCTATACTGGTTCTGAGATTCAGGAATTCTCCTGTTTTTGGCTTAGAGAAAAAAAGAAAATCAAAATAGTTTTTAAATTACATGAGTGAAAAAGTTTTACTGACTGGAATAAGCGGATTTATTGCAAAACATGTTGCTATAGAACTATTAAATTCTGGTTATGAAGTATTAGGCACAGTTAGAGATTCTAACTCAATTGAAATAACAAAAAAAACACTTGAGCACAACAATGCTTCAATAGAAAAACTATCCTTTGTTGAATTAGATCTATTAAAAGATGACGGTTGGGATAAAGCCGCCAAAGGTTGCAAATACATTATTCATGTAGCTTCTCCTTTCCCATTAAAAGTTTCGAATGATAGAGAGTCACTTACTCCAGCTGCAAAGGATGGAACTTTAAGAGTTTTAAATGCAGGAATTAATGCAAATGTAAAACATGTTGTAAAAACATCGTCTATAGTTTGTATGTATAGGAAACCAAACCGAACAAACCCTTATAGATTTGGTGAAAATGATTGGACTGACTTAGAATGGGACAAAACTACAGATTATTTTGTATCTAAAACTAGAGCTGAAAGAGCTGCTTGGGAACTTATGGAAAGCAAAGGTATAAAAAATAAACTTACTTGTATCAATCCTGGTTTTGTTTTGGGAGATTTTTTGAACGAGAAAAGTTGTACATCAATGGAATATATTAAACAATTACTGCAAGGTAAATATCCAGCTGCTCCAAAATTTTCAGTGATGATATCCCATGTTAAAGATATAGCCAAAGCACATGTTTTATCATTAAACAATAAAAAAGCTGAAGGTAGAAGATTAATTGTAGGATCTGGAACTAGATCAATTCTCGAATTGTCAAAAATAATGATTGAAAACATTCCAAGTCATTCTAAGAAACTTCCTAAGAAAGAATTACCTAATTTTATGGTTAAACTTATAAGTTATTTAGATTCAAGTGCAAAAAATTTAGTTCCTGATTTAGGTCTTAAAATGGAAACTGATACAAAATATGCTGAAGAGATTCTTCAAATGAAATTTATAGAACCAGAAGTTTCAGTAATAGATGCAGCAAAATCGGTAATTAGACTAAATTTAGCCTAAACTTTCACAAAAAAGCTTAATTCGTTCCATAGCAATCTTTAATTTTTTCATTGATGTTGCGTATGAAATTCTAAAATAACCATCAAGTCCAAATGCAGAACCTTGAACTACAGCTACATTCTGTTTTTCAAGAAGTTTTTGCACAAAATCTGTATCATTTTTTATTTTTGTTTTTTTTCCAATTAACCCTTTGCAACTTGGAAAAACATAAAATGCCCCTTTTGGCATCAAGCAAGTAATCCCTGGAATACTATTTAAATAATTCACAACAAAATTTCTTCTGTCACTAAAAGATTTAGCTCTTTTTTTAATAAAACTCTGAGTTCCATTCAAAGCTTCAACAGCAGCTGCCTGACTTATAGATGACGGATTAGAAGTCGATTGTGACTGGATTTTTCTTATAGCAGCTATAATATTTTTGGGACCAGCTGCATAACCAATTCGCCAACCAGTCATGGCATATGCTTTACTTACACCATTCATTGTAAGTGTTCTATCTTTAAGCTTTTTTATCTGTGCTATTGTAAAAAATTTAAAATTATCAAATTTTACATGCTCGTAAATATCATCACTCAAGATTAGTATATTCTTATTTTTTAATAGCACCTTTCCTAAATTAATAATTTCTTTTTTTGAGTAAGCTGCACCAGTTGGGTTTGAAGGAGAATTTAAAATTATCCATTTCGTTTTTTTAGTAATTGCTTTTTTAAGTTTTGATGGAGTTAATTTAAAACCATCTTCTTCCCCACATTTTATAAATTTTGGTTTCCCTCCAGCGAGCAAAACCATATCTGGATACGATACCCAAAACGGGGCTGGAATAATAACTTCATCACCTTTATTTAATGTTGCTACAAAAGCATTATATAAAACTTGTTTTCCGCCAGTACCTACTGTTATCTGGTCTGAGGTATAAGTTAAGTTATTTTCCCTTTTAAACTTTTTTATTACTGCATTTTTAATTGCAGGTGTTCCATCAACAGGCGTATATTTAGTATCCCCTATTCTAATAGCTTTAACTGCTGCCTTTTTTATATTATTAGGTGTATCAAAATCAGGTTCACCTGCGCCTAAAGCAATTACATCTTTACCTGCAGCTTTCAATTCTCTTGCTTTCTGCGTAACTGCGATGGTAGGAGATGGTTTAATTCTTTTAAGACTGTTAGATATTATGCTCATTGAAAATTGTTTATATTCTATTACTTTATTTAATATATGGAAAATACTTATCAAGATTTAATTACAGATATTCAAAGTAAAAATCCAAAAATTGGTGGAAAACTTGAAGGTGGAAAGAAATTTAAAATTAAATCTGATTTTAAACCAGCTGGTGACCAACCTGAAGCTATTAAAAGTTTAGTAAAAGGTGCTAAACAGAACGAGTTTAATCAAGTTTTATTAGGTGTTACTGGATCAGGTAAAACCTTCACTATGGCTAAAGTAATTGAAGAAACAAATAGGCCCGCTTTAATACTTGCTCCAAATAAAACCCTTGCTGCCCAACTCTATGGGGAGATGAAAGGGTTTTTTCCAGATAATGCTGTTGAATATTTTGTGTCCTATTATGATTATTATACCCCAGAAGCATATGTACCAAGATCAGACACTTACATAGAAAAGGAAGCGTCTATAAATGAACAAATAGATAGGATGAGACACTCTGCTACTAGATCACTCTTAGAAAGAGATGATGTCTTAATTGTTGCAAGTGTATCTTGTATTTATGGACTAGGATCAGTTGAAGCTTACAGTAAAATGACTTTAACTCTTCAAAAAAATTATGATTATAATAGAGAACAAATAATCAAATCTTTAATTGCTCTTCAATATAAAAGAAATGATCAAAATTTCTATAGAGGTACATTTCGGGCTAGAGGCGAATATTTAGAAATTTTTCCATCTCACTTGGAGGACAGGGCTTGGAGGCTTAGTTTATTTGGAGATAAGCTGGAAAAAATTGAGGAATTTGATCCTTTGACAGGTGATCTTGTAAGAGAATTAAATTTAGTAAAAGTTTATGCAAACAGTCACTACATAACTCCCAAGCCAACAATTGAACAAGCAGTAATTAATATAAGAAAAGAATTAGAAATAACACTTAAAAAACATAAAGAGCAAAATAAATTGCTTGAAGCACAAAGGTTAGAAGAGAGGACAAAATTTGATCTTGAAATGATAGAGGCAACTGGTTCGTGCGCTGGTATTGAAAACTATTCAAGATTTTTATCAGGAAGAAAACCTGGCGAGCCCCCTCCTACATTATTTGAATATTTTCCAGACAATACATTGATATTCGTTGATGAGTGTCACGTCACGGTACCTCAATTGAATGGTATGTTTAAAGGAGACAGATCAAGAAAAAGTACTTTGGCAGAATATGGATTTAGACTTCCGTCATGTATGGATAATAGACCTTTAAAATTTGAGGAATGGGATATGATGAGAACTCAAACAGTCTTTGTTTCTGCTACACCTGGTCCATGGGAGTTAGAACAAACGAAAGGAAAATTTATAGATCAGGTTATAAGACCTACTGGACTAATAGACCCACCGGTTGAAATCAAACCTGCTAAAAATCAAGTCGATGATTTAATGCATGAATGTAAAAAGACTATCGAGAAAAATTATAGAGTATTA
This sequence comes from uncultured Pelagibacteraceae bacterium, assembly GCA_902580535.1. Classification (GTDB taxonomy): domain Bacteria; phylum Pseudomonadota; class Alphaproteobacteria; order Pelagibacterales; family Pelagibacteraceae; genus Pelagibacter. The sequence continues at coordinate 16,956 of CACHKZ010000007.1, forward strand.
GTAACGACATTAACTAAAAAAATGGCAGAAGATCTGACAGAATACCTCCATGAAAATGGTATCAAAGTAAGATATTTGCACTCAGACATAGATACCCTTGAGAGAATAGAAATTATGAGAGACCTGAGGCTAGGGGTGTTTGATGTTTTAGTTGGTATAAACTTATTAAGGGAAGGACTCGATATTCCTGAATGTGCATTAGTTGGAATATTAGATGCCGACAAAGAAGGATTTTTGCGGTCTGAAACATCCTTAATTCAAACAATTGGAAGAGCTGCAAGAAATTTAGATGGAAAAGTTATTTTGTATGCCGACAAAGAAACAAAAAGTATAAAAAAGGCAATAAAAGAAACTGAAAGAAGAAGAAATATTCAACTTGAATACAATAAAAAGAATAAAATAAGCGCTTCCACAGTCAAAAAAGAGATTAGCGATGTATTAGAGAGCGTCTATGAAAAAGATTATGTTACAATTGGTACAGGCGCAAATGTCGGTGGTAATTTAAAGAAACATATTAAGGCACTTAATAAGAAAATGAAAGAGTCTGCAACAAACTTAGAATTTGAAGAGGCTGCTAAAATAAGAGATGAGATAAGAAAACTTGAAAGTACTGAGTTAGAAGTTACACTTAATCCTAAAGTGAAACAATATAACTTAAAGAACAAAATATACCCCAAAGGAAGATCTACAATGGGTATGCCAGGCACTAGAGCTCAAAAAGGTAAAAAGAAATGGAAGCAAATAAAATAATTATTACAGGTGGAGCCACTAGAATTGGTGCTGCTATTGCTAAAAAACTATCTGGCAAGGGGGTCGAAATAGTTATTCATTTCAATAAATCAAAAACAAAAGCAGAAATCCTTAAAAAAGAATTATCACAAAATGGTACTAAGGTTTATTTAGTAAAAGGAGATTTAAGTGTAGAAAAGGATGTAAACAAAATTGTTAAGTTTGCAAAATCAAAACTTAAATATTTTGACTGTCTGATAAACAACGCATCACTTTTTGAAAATGACAAATTAGAGAATTTTACTACTGATAGTTGGGGGCATCACTTAAGAACTAATTTAAGAACACCTGCTCTTCTATCAAAAGAATTTGCTAAAAATATTAAAGGAAAAAATAACAATATTATTAATATAATTGATCAAAGAGTATTTAAACTAACACCATACTTTTTTTCTTATACTATCAGTAAAACTGGTCTTTATACTTTGACCAAGACTAGTGCAATGAGCTTAGCTCCAAAAATAAGAGTAAATGGTATTGCGCCGGGTCCTACAATCAAAAACAAGAGGCAAAGTGAGAAACATTTCACAAAACAATACATGGCAACTCCATTAAAAAGACAGGTAGATGTTGAGCAAATATGTAATGCAGTTGACTTTTTCATAAAAAATATATCTATTACTGGACAAGTATTGGCAATTGATAGTGGTCAAAACCTAAACTGGCAAACTCCAGACATAATGGGAGGAAAAGAGTGAAAAAAAGTAACCTTAAAATTGTAAAAATTGGCAAAAATAAAGCACTATTTAATTATGAAAAAAAGGTACTTATTAAGGAGCTTATTCTTGACTTAAAGCTTGGGTATTTTGATTTTGAAAAAAAAAATCCCCAGAAAGTAAAATTTAATTTAGAGATAAATTATGAAGACAAAAAACCCTCTAACGACAAAGATATTAAATCAATAGTAAATTATGCAAAAATTGTAAAATTGATAAAAAAACTAATCAAAAATAAACATTATAATTTTCTTGAAACATTAGCGGAAGATGTATTCGATGAACTATTCAAAGATAAAAGAATTGATAAAATAAGTCTTCAAATTGAGAAATTAGAAATCATGAAAGATTGCTCATCCGTTGGTATTCAAATTTCAAAAAAAAGAAGCTATGATAAGCTCTGATATCGGTAAAGAAGCAATAAAAAAAGAGTTACCACTTATACCCAAACTTCCTGGGGTGTATAGGATGTTAAATTCTAAAAATGAAATACTTTATGTTGGCAAGGCAAAAAACTTACCAAATAGATTAAAAAGTTATGTATCAGAGAAAAATCATATTATCAGAACTGAGAGAATGTTATCTCAAACAACCAAAATTGAAATTACCAGTACCTCAAATGAGAGTGAGGCGCTACTTTTAGAAGCAAACTTAATTAAAAAGTATAAACCTAGATTTAATATTCTCTTAAGAGACGACAAATCATTTCCATTTATTTTTATTGGTAATCAAGATAAATGGCCTCAAATTAGACGACACAGAGGAAAAAAAACTAAAGAGGGCTTTTATTTTGGACCTTTCGCTTCAGCTGGTTCTGCGAATTGGACTATCAAAATGATCCAGAAAATTTTTCAGCTTAGAGTTTGTGATGATACAGTTTTTAAAAAAAGAGAAAGACCATGTATCCTTTATCAAATTAAACGATGTTCTGGGCCATGTGTTGGATATATAGAAGAGAATGAATATAAGCTGTCTGTAGACAACGCTATTGAATTTGTTTCAGGGAAATCAAGAAAAATTCAAAAAAATTTATCAAACCAAATGGAAAAGGCTAGTGAAGATTTAGATTTTGAAAAAGCTGCGATATTAAGAGATAGAATAAAATCTTTAAATATTATTCAGTCATCGCAAAGAATAAATGAGGCGAATTTAGTTGAAGCAGATGTTATAGCTGGCTACAAAGAGTCTGGAAAAACTTGTATTCAAGTTTTTTTCTATAGATCAAAACAAAACTGGGGTAATCAAGCTTTTTTTCCAAAACATGATCCAGATGATAATATTAAAGAAATTCTTAACTCCTTTGTTTCTCAATTCTATGAAAACAAAAGTGTGCCAAGCTCTATTATTTTAAGTGAAGATATCAAAGAAAAAGTTTTAATTGAAAAAACACTTTCTCACAAAGAGAATAAAGAGATAAATATTTCAGTAGCAAAAAAAGGATCTAAACTAAAAGTTGTAAATCAGGCACTCAAAAATGCAAAAGATAGTTTAAACAGAAAAATATATGAGAGCCAAAACAATAAAGAGCTTTTTGATAATGTATCTAAAAAATTTGATTTAGAAAATAATATTAATTTAGTCGAAGTTTATGACAATAGTCATATTCAGGGAACTAATAGTGTAGGCGCACTCATTACATATGGTGAGGAAGGTTTTATTAAGAAGAGATATAGAAAATTTAATATTAAAATTAAAAAGAATGAACAAGATGATTATGGAATGATGCGTGAAGTTTTAAACAGAAGATTTAAAAGAGCTGTTCAAGAAAAAGATAATTATTTAACCATGCCAGACTTAGTAATAATCGATGGAGGAAAAGGACAATATTCTGTGACAAGAGAGACACTCAATGAATTAGGACTACATGATATTCCTATGATAGCAATTGCAAAAGGGAAATATAGAAACAGTGGAAACGAAACTTTCTTTCATAATGGTAGAGAATTCAAATTTGAAAAGAACGACCCTACTCTCTTTTTCTTACAAAGATTAAGAGATGAGTCCCACAGATTTGCAATTAGCGCTCATAGAGCTAAGAGGAAAAAGGGTATTAGTAAGTCTTTACTTGATCAAATTGATGGAATTGGATCTATAAGAAAAAGAGCTCTTTTAAATCACTTTGGATCAGCAAGAGCTGTTGAGTCAGCTAGCTTGGATGAGATTAAAACAGTTGAAGGAGTTGAAGAAAAAGTTGCCAAAAAGATATATAATTTCTTTCACGAATGAAAATAAAAATTCCAAATTATCTAACAATAGGTAGAATTATTATTGTTCCTATATTTGTTTTTACGTTTTATTTACCAGGATTTTATGGAGATGTAATTCCATTTGCCTTATTTGTAATTGCCTCATTTACTGATTTCTTGGATGGACTTTTAGCGAGAATGTTTAAAGAAGAATCTAAACTTGGCGAATTACTAGATCCAATTGCTGATAAAATTATAGTTGCCACAGCATTAATATTGTTAGTTATGGATGGTACTATTAGAAACTATGAGGTAATAGCTGCGATAATAATACTGACTAGAGAAATATTAATTTCAGGTTTGAGAGAATTTTTAGCAAAAGGAAGAGTTAAACTTCCTGTTTCAAGTTTAGCAAAAGTAAAAACATTTCTTCAAATGTTTTCAATTTCTATTTTACTAACTGGCGAAACAGGAAATAAAATTATTAATTTTCAAGACTATAATGCTCAAACAATTGGAATAATTTTACTTTGGTTGTCTGCTTTCCTAACTCTATATACTGGATATGAATATTTAAGAAAAGGTATTGACCATGCAATATCTGAGGACAATAAAGATTAAGCAGCTTTCTTTTTTCTTACTAATTTACCATAGCTAGATAGTAAGTCTAAAATAATATCACAAACTTTATATTTATTTTCAGCAATTTGTGAAATTGGAGTAATTTCTGCAGCTGTTCCTGTTAAAAAACATCCTTCAAAGTTAGAAAGTTCATCAGGTTTTATTTTTCTTTCATGTACTTTAATATTTTTTGATTTCGCAAGCTCAATTACGGTTTGTCTTGTAATCCCATTTAAGAAAGAGTCTGGAATTGGTGTATGAAGTTCTCCATTTTTATCTTTAAAAAAAATATTAGCACTTGTTGACTCTGCAACATTATTTTCATGGTCTAGCATTAAAGACTCACTATACCCTTGTCTTTCGGCTTCATGTTTTGAAAGTGTACAAATCATATACAAGCCAGCTGCTTTACTGTCCCAGGGAATAGTATTTGGTGCTGGTCTTCGCCAATTTGAAATATTTAATTTAATACCTTCAGTTTTCAACTTAGGATCGAAATAATCTCCCCACTCCCAAGTGGCAACTGCAACATTAATTTTTGTTTTTTGAGCTGATACCCCCATCATTTCACTACCTCTCCAAGCGAAAGGTCTCACATAACCATTCTGAACATTTTGAATTTTTATTATTTGATTACATGCTGCATTAATTTCATCTTTTGTATAGGGGATTGTGATATCCATTCTTTTTGCTGAATGATATAATCTATCAGTATGTTCTTGTAGTTTAAAAATTTCACCATCATAAACTCTTAGCCCTTCAAAAACTAGGCTAGCATAGTGAAGTCCATGACTAATTACATGTACTTTAGCATCTTGCCATTCAACAAGATCACCATTGTACCAGATTTTTCCTTCTCTTTTATCGAACGGTATCATTAGATTTATTTTTTAGAAAAAAATATCTTTGTATATATAATATGTCAATATAACTTACCATTATGAAAAAACTTTTATATCTTAAAGATCATCAATTAAAAGAATATATTGAAAAAATATTCAATGGATATAGAGAAACTGTCGCTGACGCAAAAAAGGTTTTAGACAAACATTCCTTAGGAACTGCTCATAATAAAGTAATACATCTTATATCATTATATGAAGGTATAACGATTTCAAGTTTATTAAGAAAACTAAAAGTAACTAAGCAAAGTTTAAATAGAGTTCTTAATGATTTAGTAGAAATTAATGCTATAGAATTTAAAAGAGATGAAGTTGATACTAGAGTTAAACATATTTATTTAACAGAGATAGGGAGTAAAATTTTCGACGAAATTTTTTCTGCTCAAAAAAAAAGAATTTATGATGCGTTTTTAAGTTCAGAATCTAATGATGTTATAAGTTTTGATAAAGTGCTTAAAAAAATTATCAATGAAAAACTTTAAAGCACATATATTAATAGTAGATGATGATGATAGAATTAGAGATTTAGTTAAAGAGTATTTAAATCAAAATAATTATCTTGTTTCAACTGCTAAAGATTCAAATGATGCTTTCGAAAAAACTAAAATTATAAAATTTGATTTAATAGTATTAGATATAATGATGCCAGGAAAGACAGGATTAGAATTTACACAAGACTATAAAAATAAAATTAATACACCCATTTTGTTATTAACAGCTAAAGGAGAACCATCTGAGAGAATTGAAGGCCTAGAAGTAGGCGCAGATGATTATCTTACAAAACCTTTTGAACCTAAAGAACTAATTTTAAGAATAAATAATATATTAAATAAAACTAAATCTATGGAGACAAAAAGAATAATTGAATTTGGTAATGTTAAAATAGATCTCAAAAAACTATTTATTTATAAAAATGAACAAAGTTTGAAAATAAATAATACAGAAAAATTGATTCTAGAAAAAATGATAAATTCCCCTGGAAAAATTTTTAAAAGAGAGGAAATTGCTAATTTAATTGATTTAGATAAAGAAAGATCAATTGATGTTATAGTGACTAGACTAAGAAAAAAAATTGAAGATAGTCCAAAAAGCCCAAAGTATCTCCAAACAATAAGAGGAGAAGGATATGTCCTTTGGATTGAGTAAATTTTTAAAAAATATACTGCCTAAAAGATTATTCTATAGAGGATTGTTAATTGTAGCAGTGCCTATAGTAATTTTGCAAATAACCATATCTTTAGTTTTTTTTGACAGTTTGTGGATTAAAACAAATAAAGGTTTAACAAGAGCATTAGTAAGTGAAATAGTGACTATTATTGATATTTATGACAATGAGAACGAGTACAACAAAAAAATAGTTACGGATCTTTATAATAAAAACTTTAGCTTTTCAGTAAGATTTTTAGAGAATGAAAAACTCCCAGATATAAAAGTAGAAAGATGGTTTAGTCCTATGGATAGAACTCTTAGGAGAGAATTAAAACCCAAAATTGGAGAACATTGGTTTAATACTGTTTCCTATAAAGAAGTTGTTGATCTTAGAATTAAGTTTCGAGATGGTGTTTTACAAATATTTTTTCCAAAAGAAAGAATTCAAGCATCATCAATAAGAATATTTGCATTTTGGATAACTGTCCCTGCTTTTTTAATGATAGCAATAGCTATAATTTTTTTAAAAAACCAAACTAGACCTATTACAAAATTGGCTCAAGCTTCTGAAAGGTTTGGTAGAGGTGAAGATATTGAGGAATTTAGACCATCAGGAGCTCTCGAAATAAGAAAAGCTGGTTTAGAATTTGAAAAGATGAGAGAGAGAATTCAAAGACATTTAAATCAAAGGTCTGAAATGCTTTCTGGAATTAGTCATGATTTGAGAACACCGCTTACAAGGATAAAACTTCAACTTGCTGTTATTAAGGATAAAGATCTATCAGAAAAAATATCTAAAGATGTTGATGAAATGGAAAAAATGCTGAATGAATATCTTCAGTTTACAAGCACAGGAGCAAAAGATAAAACAGAAACTTTTGATATCTCAGAACTTACAGATGAAATAATCTCAAAATATGAAAATGCAAATATTGAGAGGAGGATAAGTAAAAAAATTTTTTTTAATGGAAGAAAAAATTTAATTACTAGATGTATCAATAACTTATTAGATAATTCAATTAAGTATGCTGAAAAAATAATAGTAAATTTAGAAAAGAAAAACTCAAACATACTTTTATCAATTGAGGATAATGGTCCCGGAGTTGAGAAATCAGAGTTTAAAAATATTACTAAACCATTTTATAAGATAGATAAAAGCAGGTCTGATTCTAAATCAAGTGTTGGTTTGGGTTTATCAATCTCATCTGATATTGTAAAATCTCATGGAGGAGACATAAGTTTTGATAAGTCAAAATTAGGTGGCCTAGAAGTTACTATTTCTTTACCCTATTAATTTTTTTTTTTTTGTTTTTTTTTTCTATTTTTTTTTCAAGATTGCTTATTCTTTTATTTAAAATATCAACTTCTTCTTTACTCGCTAATTTCATTTTAAATACAATTTCATCCCTTTTAGATTTAAGTATTGATATTAATTCGTCTGAAATATCTTTATAATTAACTAAACCTTGTTCAATTAATTTTGCAAATTTATCAAATACGAATCTTGATTTCGACATAATAATTATTTATCAGAATTATATTTAATAGCTTATAATAAATAATTACAATGTTTACCAATAATTTTGACCCAGTCGCATTTGAGATATTTTCTTTAAGTATCAGGTGGTATTCATTATCTTACATTTTTGGTCTTATTTTCGGTTGGATATATTGTAAAAAAATTCTGATCAAAGATAATAAAATAAAAATATTGTTTGATGATTATATCTCATATTTGATTATCGGAATTATTATTGGAGGAAGATTGGGTTACGTTATTTTTTATAACTTCCAATATTTTCTAAATAACCCAATTGAAATTTTTATGATATGGAATGGTGGAATGTCATTCCATGGAGGATTGTTGGGTATAATTATTTCTAGCTTTTTATTTTCAAAAAAAAATAACAAAGATATTTTTATTTTTTTAGATTTAGTCTCCATAACCGCACCTATCGGAATTTTTCTAGGAAGAATTTCAAACTTTATTAACGGAGAATTGGTTGGAAAAATTACTAACTCTAATTGGGGTGTTTTGTTTCCAAATTATGACGATAAATTAAGACACCCATCTCAATTGTATGAAGCATTTTTAGAGGGGATTGTTTTATTTATTTTAATGAATTTAATCTTTTTTAGTAAAAATAACAAAGATGGAACTTGCTCTATTATGTTTTTAATACTTTACGGATGCTTTAGAATAACTTCAGAATTCTTTAGGGAGCCAGACTCGCAAGTGGGATACTTATTTGGAAATATTAGTATGGGAATGTTTTTGAGTGTGTTTATGATTATTGCTGGATTTATAATTTACTTTAAAAGAAAAAATGAAATATACAGCTGAAAATTTTGATTTTAAAATTAATAGATTAATCCCAGTTGATAAGTTTGTAGAAAAAATTCTTTATAAACCTGATATTGGGTATTATGCAAAAAAAATTCCATTTGGTAGAAAAGGTGATTTTGTTACCGCCCCAACTATTTCAAATTTGTTTTCAGAAATTGTAACAATCTGGTTAATATCTTGCTGGGAGAAACTAGGACGACCCAAAAATTTTAACTTTGTTGAACTGGGCCCTGGAGATGGAAGTTTTGCAAAAGTTTTAGCTAACACAATTAAAAATTTTCCTGAATTTAATAAATCTATAAAAATTTATTTATATGAAAAAAGTGAATTTTTAAAAAAAGTACAAAGTATAAAAGTTAATAATTCTAAAGTTAAATGGATTAAAAACTTCAAATCAATTAAAAAAGGGCCAATTATTTTTTTTGGAAATGAATTTTTTGATGCAATACCAATTAAACAGTATGCTTTTTTTAAAAAAAATTTATATGAAAAGTGTTATGTTATTAACCAAAAAAATGGATTAGATGAGACTTATCGTAAAGCTTCATTATATGAGTTATCAAAAATTAAATCATTTAAAACCTTAAAAAATTTAAAATTTATTGAGTATCCAAAAAAAGGATTTAAGGAATTAGATAAAATTATTAGCAAAATTACAGAACTTGGTGGAGGAATTATGCTTATTGATTATGGTTATTTAAATACCCTTAACAAAAGCACTTTACAAACTGTAATGAAAAATAAAAAAATAGATATTAATAATCTTTTCAAAAATTTAGGAAGTGCAGATGTAACTTATTTAGTAAATTTTAGTCTTATAAAAGAATATTTTTTAAAAAAAAAATTAAAAGTAAGTAACGTTGTATCCCAGAAATTTTTTTTAGAAAAAATGGGTATTATTCAAAGAGCTAAAATACTAGAAAAAAGAATGACCCAAAAGCAGAGAGAATATATGTCCTCAACATTGATGAGACTTCTTCATAAAAATTTAATGGGAGATCTATTCAAAGTAATATTTGCATTTAAAAACAAAAATAATAATTTTTTAGGTTTTAATTAATGCTTTACTCAAAAAAGTTAATTAAATTTAAAAAGATAAAACATGCTTTCTTCAATAGAAAAGAGGGTTTTTCTACAGGTGTTTATAAAAGCTTAAATTGTGGCCTTGGATCTAATGATAATATAAAAAATATTAATAAAAATTTAGATAAAGTTTGTAAAAAAATTGGCTGTAATAAAAACAATCTTATTTTATTGAATCAAATTCATAGTAATATTGTCCATAAAGTTGATAAAATTCCAAAAAAAAAATTAAAAGGAGACTCATTAATTACAAATAAAAAAGGTATTGCCTTAGCAATTTTAACAGCAGATTGTGCACCAGTTTTCATTTATGATCCTATTAATGGTTTAATAAGTGCACTTCATGCTGGATGGAAAGGTGCATATAAAAATATTATATCTACTACTTTGCGAAAATTTAGATTAAGTGGAAGTAATTTAGAAGATTTGATTGCGGTTGTTGGGCCTTGTATAAGTAAAAAGAATTATGAAGTAAAGGAGGATTTCTTTAAAAAATTCATTGGCAAAAATAAGATAAATAGAAAATTTTTTAATACAAAAAATAATAAAATATATTTCAGTTTAAATGATTACATAAAAGAAAATCTTTTAAAGTTGGGTGTTAAAAACATAGAAATAGTCAAAAAAGATACATATATATCAAGTAACAACTTTTTCAGCGCTAGACGATCTTTAAAAAATAAATTAAATGATTATGGTAGAAATATTTCTGTAATTATGATTAAATAAAGTATTCTCAAAAATGAAGATTCTCACAGGAAATAGCAACAAACAGCTGAGCAGTAAAATTTCAAAGAATCTTAAAAATAAATTAGTTAACACTAGTATTAGAAAATTTGCAGATGGAGAAATTTATATTGAAATTAATGAAAATATAAGAGGTAATAGCATTTTTATAATTCAGTCTGTTTCATCACCAGCTAACGATAATTTAATGGAATTGCTTCTTTGTATAGATGCACTAAAAAGGTCATCTGCAAAAAATATTACAGCGGTAATTCCTTACTTTGGTTATGCAAGACAAGACCGTAAAGTTGTTCCAAGAACATCTATATCTGCAAAATTAGTCTCAAATTTAATTACAAACGCAGGTGCAGATAGAGTTGTTACAGTAGATTTGCATGCTGGTCAAATTCAAGGCTTTTTTGACATACCAGTTGATAACCTTTTTGCTACTCCGATTTTCGCAAAACATATAAATAAGAAAATAAAAACCAAAAATATGATTTGTGTTGCTCCAGATGTTGGGGGGGTTGAAAGAGCAAGAGCATTAGGAAAAAAATTAGATGTAGGATTAGCAATAGTAGATAAGAGAAGGCCTAGTCCTGGAAAGTCACAGGTGATGAATGTTATTGGAAATGTAAAAAATAAAACTTGTATTCTGACTGACGATATAATTGACTCAGGCGGGACTATAGTAAATGCGGCAGATGCCCTTATAAAAAGAGGAGCTAAGGAGGTTCATGTATACGCAACTCATGGTGTTTTTAGTGGTGAAGCTGTTAAAAAAATTAAGAATTCGAAAATTAAAAATTTAGTAATAACTGATAGTATTGATAGTTCTGATAAATTCAGAAAAGTTAGAAATATTGAGGTATTATCCATATCTATCTTATTAGCAGAGGCTATTAAAAGAATTTCAAATTCAACTTCGGTATCAGATCTATTTAAATAACCCTTGTAAAATTGTTAGACTTCAGTTAAAACCCTTTTTTTTATGAACACTATTCAAGCTAAGATCAGAGAAACTAAGACAAAAGGTCAAATAAGATCTCTAAGAACACTAGGTAATGTTCCTGGTATTATTTATGGTGGAAAAGAAGAAAATGAAAAAGTAACTCTAAACTCAAAAGAAGTAAAAAAACTCATTAACGAAGAAAATTTTCTCTCAAATGTAATAACTTTGAATTTAGATGGTAGGGAACAAAGAGTACTTCCAAGAAATATTTCATTCCATACTATTACAGATGAGCCAATACATATTGATTTAATGAGAATAGTAGATGGTGGAAAGATTATTTTAAATATTCCAGTAAAATTTATAAATAATGAATTATCTCCAGGCTTGAAAAGAGGTGGAGTACTAAATATTGTGAGACGTAAGGTTGAATTAAAATGTCCTACTGAAAAAATACCAACTGAATTAGTAGTAGACCTTGATGGTTTAGACATAGGATCAAGTATTAAAATATCATCAATCAATCTTCCAGATAATGTGAAACCTACCATTCAGGGAAGAGATTTTGTTATAGCAACTGTAGCAGCTCCTACTGTAGTTAAAGAACCAGAGAAGCCTGCTGAAACTGAGGAGGGTGAAACTACTAGTGAG
>CACHKZ010000008.1 GCA_902580535.1 uncultured Pelagibacteraceae bacterium
AAAACCTTTATTAATCAGTCATTTAAAAACTATTATTAATGCTATTGATAAAGAAAATATTAATGAAATAAAAAAACTTAGAGACAAAGCAATTGTATTAATCGGCTTTGGAGGTGGGTTTAGAAGATCAGAAATTGTTGCGATTAATTATGAAGATTTAAATTTTGTAAAAGAGGGTCTTAAAATAACAATAATGAGGTCTAAAACTGATCAATTTGGTGAAGGGACTGTAAAAGGACTACCCTACTTTAGTAATGAAATATATTGTCCAGTGTCTAATCTAAGAAATTGGTTAGAAATTTCTAAAATTAAATCTGGGCCTATTTTTACAAAATTTAATAAAGGACTATCATTAACAACAAAAAGACTTAGTGATCAATCTATTGTAATATTATTAAAATATTATTTGGCATTAGCAGGTATAGAAAATAGTAATTTTGCAGGTCATAGTTTAAGGTCAGGATTTGCAACTGCAGCGGCTGAGGCAGGAGCAGATGAAAGAAGTATTATGACTATGACTGGTCACAAATCAACGCAAATGGTTAGAAGATATATTAAAGAGGCTAATATATTTAAAAATAATGCATTAAATAAGATAAAATTATAAAATTTATAAAACAGTTAACCCTAATAATTTAAACTATTTCTAAAAATTTTTTTATCAATTTTCTATTAAGCTTATTATTTTTATAAAAAATTAATGAATTATTATTTGGAAAAAGAACTTTTTCTCTCTTCCAATTGATAAATTTTATATTATTTACGTTCAAAAAATTTAATAAAGGCAATATATCAATATCTTTCAAGCCACTTTCGATCAGTATATCAGTTCTATTCAATGATAATAATATGAAATTCATAGCATCAGCACCAGAAATTTTATACAAAAAATTTTTATTTTTGAAAAAATCAATAATTTTTTTTGATTTTAATGTATGAATCGTATTTATCAGAATTCTGTTATTTACGAGTGGTTTTGCAGTTTTTTTTATAATTTTTTTAAAATTGATAATTTTTTTTTTAGAAAAGGAGTAATAGAAAGATTTATTATTTATTGAAAAATATAGTTCATTAATTTTTGGAAAAAAAATTAAACTATAAATAGGTTTATTTTTAAAACTTAAACCAACTAAAATTGAATAGTAATTTAAACCAAAAATATAATTTTTAGTGCCATCTAATGGATCAACAAACCAAGTATAATTTGAATTGTTATCTATGAAATTACTCTCTTCAGATTTTATATTATGATTTGGAAAATAAGACATTATTTTCATCAATAATAATTCATTTATTTTTAAATCTATATCTGTTACAGGATCAAATTTGCTATTATTTTTTGATCTAATTTTAAAATTGGTAATACTTATTATTTTATTAATTTTTTTGACTTCATTATCCAAAAAGTCTAATGTAAATTCTTTAAGTAAATCATGCATTTTAATTTAACAAATTATCTAAATAATGTATCTGATACATTAAAAACACTAGTCAATGAAGAAAAAAAAATAATTAAAATCTCTGACGAGATAATAAAGTGTAATAGCAAAGGGAATAAAATATTATTAGCTGGAAATGGAGGATCATGCTCGGATGTAGAACATTTTGGAGGAGAATTAATATGCACTTTTTCAAAAAAAGATAGAAAGCCCGTATCAACACAATTACTTACAGGTCCATCATCCTCATTAACAGCATGGGGAAACGATTTTGAATTTGAAACATTTTTTGAGAGACAGGTTGAAGCCAATGGAAACAAAGGAGATATTTTGATTTTGCTCTCAACTGGTGGCGGCAACTTAAAAAAAAAAATTTCTACAAACTTAATTTATGCTGCAAAATTGGCAAAAAAGAAGAAAATAAAAATAATATCTTTAGTTGGAAAATCAGGCGGTTATCTTTATAAAAATTCTGATATTTCAATTAAAATAAAGTCGAATACTACTTCTGTTATACAAGAAGCACATATGAGTATACTACATTCAATATGTTATTATTTAGAGGAAAAATTATAACTTTATGAAAATATTTTTAGATGGACCTAATCTTAGTCAAATTAAATCAATCAAAAATATTGATGGATATACGTTTAATCCCTCTTTATTTAAAAAACTAGGAGCGAAAGATTATTTAGAGTTTACTAAATTAATTGTAAAAAAAACTTCTAATAAAGATTTGTCTATAGAAGTGATCGGTGACAATTACTCTTCATGTTATAATCAGGCACTTAAATTATCCAAAATAAATAAAAATATAAGAGTAAAAATACCCATTACTTATAGTAATGGAAAATCGACAAAAAAACTTCTAAAAGACTTAGTTAAAAAAAAAATTAAACTTAACATCACAGCAATATTTACTTTAAACCAAATTAAAGAAGTTATTCCTATTTTAAAAAATACCACCTCTATTTTATCTATTTTTTCTGGAAGACTTTATGATATTGGAATTGATGCAGGAGAAAAATTTAAAATTATGTCAAATTATGTTCATAAAAATTCAAACTGTAAAACCTTGTGGGCAAGTTGTAGAATGTCTTATGATTTGAGATCAGCAAAAAACTCGAAAGCAGATATTATTACTATTTCCCCTAGCCTATTTATAAAATCAAACAAATTTGGCTATTCTCCACTTAAATATTCAAAAGATACTGTTAAGGGTTTTTTAATAGACGCAAAAAAAAGTAAATTTAAAATCTAATTTTTTTTTTGTAAATATTTTTTTGTTCTTAAAATTCTATTAGATGAATCAATTGAGAAAGGTCTTTTATCTATAATATAAAATTTTATTTTAAAGTTTTTCCTATTATCTAAGATGTAATCCTCTAATTTTTTATAAGATAATTTTGTTTTTTTTTTTAAAAAATTTTTATTTAAAATTTTTAATCCTGCTTCTGTATAAAGTTTATTTTTATCATATTTTTTTTTATTTATGATAAATTTTTTATCGATTGATTCTCCTTTTTTATCTAAAAAATATAATTGTAATACATCGAGCCTTTTTGTTTCAAATATATTTATTAATTTTTTAATATCTTCATCAATTATCTCATCAGAATTTGAATAAATAAAATTTTTTTTGATATAAGTCTTAGCTTGAAAAAGACAATTGAATGTTCCTCTCCGATTTCTATCCTCAATTAGATTAACCTTAATATTCGGTAATTTTAATGATTTGAAAAGATCTTTTTTATATGAAATCATTAAATTTAAAGTATCAAAATTAGACTTAATCAAACTATCAATAACATACAGGATGAATTCTCGATTAAATATTTTTATCAAGGGTTTAGGTTTTTTTTTTGTAATTGCTCCTAATCTTTTACCAATACCTCCTGCTGGCATAAAAATATCAAATTTTGTTTTACTCATATATTTGTTATATATTATTTATGATACTTACAAAAACACCAGTAAGGATACCAATAGCTGGTGGCGGTACTGATCTTCCCCTATTTACCAAAAAGTTCACTGGTAATGTAATTACTATGTCTATTAATCAATATATTTACACATATATTTATAAGAGATCTCCAAATACCTCCTCTATTATCCAGACAAGTAATTTACAAGAAGTAAAATTAAATTCCAAAATTAGACACAAAATAATTAAAGAAACATTGAAATATTTTAAAATTAGTGAAAAAGTTCATATTGGTTTTTTTTCAACACTGCCCACTAGATCTGGAATTGGATCATCATCAAGTCTCATAGTAGGATTAATTAATTCAATTTTATGTATGAAAAATAAAAAAATTTCAAAAAATAAAGTTGCAAAAATTGCTATAGATATTGAAAGAAAAATATTGAGAGAGGAAGGTGGTATTCAAGATCAAATAGCAGCGTCTTATGGTGGTATCAACTTTATAAAATGTTTTAAAAATTATAATTTTTCAGTAAAAAAAATTAGTCTCAATAAAAATAAAATTAAATTTTTAGAAAATAATTTATTATTAATATTTTCAAATATAAAAAGATATTCATCAAAAATAATTAGGTCACAAACTAATAATAAAATAAAACATTACAACGAAGCTAAAAAAGAAGTACCTAAAATCATTAATATTATAAAAACTGGATCAAAAAAAGATTTAGGTTATATTTTTAATAATCATTGGTTTCGAAAGAAAAAAATATCTAATGAAATATCAAATGCAAAGATAAATAACGTTTATAATAAAATTGTACAAAACAAAAATTTTTATGGTGGAAAATTAATTGGTGCTGGTGGCGGCGGGTTCTTTCTTTTTGTAATTAAAAATAAAAAAAAAGCTTTACAATTTCTAAAAAAAAAAAAATTAAATTTCAGAGAAATAAAATTAGATTATGAAGGTAGTCGAACAATTAGATTTTAGTCAAATAATTTAACAAGGGTTCTAGTTGTATCAATCCATTTGTTCTGACCTCTATCTTTAATTAAATTTGATCTAAATCTTAAATAAATTTCATCATTTGTTAACAAATTAAAAATTTTGTTTTTAAAATCGTCAAAATTTTTACAAAGAAAGCCATTATAATTATCTTTTACTCTTTCACTTAATGCACCTATACCCATAGTTACAATTGGTATGCATAAGGCTTTTGCTTCTTCTGCAACATTGCAAAAAACTTCTCCTTTATGACCTGGAATTATTAAAACTCTAAAGTTTGACAGAAAATCAATTAATTTAGTTTTTTCTAAATACGTTTTTTTAATTATATTATATTTTTTTAAAATATTATTATCATATGAAAAGTCAGAGTTTACATATAACTTGTTCTTATTTTTTAGTTTTGGAAAAATTTCTTTCCATGCATTGATCACTAGAGATCCATTTCTATCGAATCTAGAATAGAAAATTGCATTTTGATTATTTTGATATTTTATATCAAATGTGAAGTAATCATTATCTATAGAAGGTATTATAATTTTTTTTCCAAATAAGGATGTTATAAGACTTCTTTTATTGAAATGGTAATTGCTGAAGCAAAGAACAATTGGTTTATATTTAATGAAAGCTAAAAGTTGGTTATGTCTTATAAATTTCTCTAAATTTTGTATACTATGAGATAGAAGAAAATTTTTTTTAGAATTTACAAATCTAAAATAGTTTGCATCAGAATTGACTATAGCTATATCACAAATAGGCTTATGGTTAATTTTATTTAAATTTATATATTCAACATTGTTAATAACACGATTGTTTGAACAATTATTTAAAACTGTTACTTTATGATTAATTAATGCTAATTCCTCAGCATAGTTAATTAAAGCTAATTCTGCACCCCTTAAATGTGGAAGATTTCTAGAGTTGCCGTCAAATTGTTTCTGACTGTTATCTATAAGTATAATTTTCACTTAATGAATATAAAAAATTTGTATTAGTATTTAGTTTTCTAAAATTGATTTGCATATACTTTTTAGGTTATTTCTATAAATTATTTTTATTTTATTCATGTGCTTTGTCCAAAAAAAACCTGTATTTCCAATTTTAAAATTTACAAGAGCAAATGTAAGTTTATTAAACGCGTTTGATACATGGCTTATAGCACCTTCACAACATATTATTTCAGACGCTTTACTCACTATCGTTTCTAGTTCTCTAAAATCAGTTTTCTCAATTAATTTAACTCTGTCTGCATATTTTTTTGATCTAAAAATGTTTTTCTTGTATTCATAGAAATATTTTATTTTTATTTTTTTAAAAGGTAATATCTCATCTCTACCAGATGTGATTAAAATATTTTTTTTAAATCTTTTAAATATTGTTTGAATAAGATAATCGAAATTTTTTTCATTTAAATCCATATATTTGAAATCATTATAATAGTAACCCTCAAACCATTTTTCGTCTAAATGTAATAACGTAAATTTATTTTTTATATATTCAGGATTTATTCTTTTTAATTTATATCCAGCATAGTAATTTATTTTTTTAGGTATTTTAAAATCCAAATAGTTAATTATTGATGAGAAATTATCAAACTGAGAATTAACCTCAGAATTAACAAAGTATCTATTAAAAAAGAATTTTAATATAAGTTTTGGTCTAAAATCTTTAATTATTGCAAATTTTTTTTTACCAATTAGAAATAAAGAAAAAAATATTGATCTTCGTTTACCATCAAGAATAATAATAAAATCGTATTTTTCTTTGTTAATTTCTAAAATATTTTTCATTAGAAGTGATAAATTATATTTATCTAAAATATAAATTTTATTAATATCTTTGAAATTTTTTATGTATTCAGAATTATATTTTGAGCAAACAAAATCAATTATATTTTTATGATTCTTGAATTTGATAGCTTCTGTTAAAATTCTGGAAAAAATAAAGTCACCAATTCTATCTGTTCTAAAAATTAAATATTTAGCCATACATCCATTTTAGATTTTTATTTATTTTTAAACCAAAAGTTTTTTTTACAATAAAATCACTAATTACTTTATTGTTAAATAATTTATGAGCTTTTTTCCGACCATTCATTGCAATTTTTTTTGTCAAATTAATATTAGTTTTATAAAAAAGTATTTTTTTGTTTAAATCATTAATATTTTTATATGTAATAATCTCATTTTCGGAAAAGAAATCTTGATAGAAATAATCATGATGAATAAATGTTAATAAACCGTTTCCTAGTAATGACGCTATTCTATCACTTGAATAATATTTGATCGGACTCCCTCTACTTATATTTAATGCCATCGAACATTTTGTTAATTCGTCAAAGAATTGTTGACCCCAAATTGGATTATTTTTATATCCAAATATATTATAACTTATTTTTTTCGTTAATCTTTCAATAAATTTAACTCTATCATCTACAAAATCTCTTTTAAGGATACCTCGATGCTGACCATGACTTATTGCTACAAACATGTCATATTTTTTTTTATTTAAGTAACTTTTATGTATATCGATTGACGGATCTATTGGGTTAGGAATAAAAAAAGTTTTTTTTGAACTTACAAAGTCTAAAATATTTACCGAAGTAGTTATAAAGTTTGTATCACAAAATTGGTATTTTAAAAAAAATCTATCTTTATTCTTTATAAAATCTGGACCTTTAGCATTAAGTGGATCTATAAACCATTGTGCAAATTTAATAGTTCTATATTTTTCTTTTAATTTTAAAAAATCTATATAGTCAAGACGATCAACGTGTCCAAATAGAATCATGTCTGGTCTAAAATTTTCTATATTATTAATAATTCTATTAAAAAGAAATTTTTTGGATCCAATATCAAATATACTTTTTTTTTGACTAGTTATGTCTCTATCTGAAATATTTAATACGTTGTGTCCATTTAGAATTAAACCATTATTTATTTTTTTTCCAGTTGAGTAGTAAAGTCTTCCATTATGTCTAAAATGAAGATCAGTAATGTGTATAATCTTTATACTTCTCATTTTTTATAAAATCTTTTTTTGATCATTTGTCTTTTTAATCTATCTTTTTTGAGTAAATATTCATACCTCATAGCATCTTTTTTTGTTTTGAAACTTCTTTTATATAACAATTTCCATTCCTTGCCTCTAGTAAACTTAGCTCCTTTAGATGAATTATGTTTTATTAATTTTTCAATGATAACTGGGTGTTTAGTATCTAAATAGTGTCCTTTAAGCTTATGAATCATGCTTATCGCCACTAGTCTTCTTCTTAGAGTACTAAACTTTGAATTTTTAGAAAGATGAGTAAGGTATAAAGAAACTATTTTTGGTTCAGATGGCAATGAATTTAAACTATGTTTGGTGCAAAAATCAGCAAAATCTCTAAAATCTGATTTATAAGCCCTTAATGTATTATTTGCCTTTGAACTCTTTAAGTTATTTAAAGTTGCTTCATGAAGCAGTTTTAAGTCTGTTGTAAGCTCTTTCATATTTTTTACTATTGATAACAATTAATTATCATTAGTAATAATATAACTCATTTTACATGTCAAGTATTTAATGTAAAAGTTTCCTGATGCCTAAATATGTGATTATTGGTCTTATAGTTGTTTTTGGAACATTTCTAATTATGAATTACTGGCCTAAACTAAAAGAGCAAACAAAAAACCGAGTTTTAATGGTTATTTTTGGCATATTTTTCATAAGCATATTTGTTCTGTTATTTCTACTAATGTTTTGAGGTAAATTGATCGATATTTTAAGCATTCTTGTTGCTGGTATATTTTCTTGCATAATTTTAGATATTCTAGGTTATTTGCTTAAATTATTAGGTGTTCCTGAGCCATCCTGGGGAATTGTTGGTAGGTGGACCTATTTTATGCTTAAAAATGGATCATTTTACAATCCAAATATAGCTCAAATGCCAACTATTAAATATGAGGTCCTTTTGGGCTGGATTTTTCATTACTACGTATCAATTTGTTGGTCTGTGATATATTATTTTTTCTTTATAAAAATAGGCTTTAAAATGAGCTATTTTTCAGGCTTTATTTTTGGAGTTCTTACAACTTTAGCGCCATTATTAATATTTTTGCCTTTTACTGGACAAGGTATATTTGCAATAAATACAAATATACCTTTTAAAACCTCTATTATGTTCTTGATACGTCACTCAATTTATGGAATTGCGATGTATGAAGGTTTTAGATGGTTTACTTAAAGCTTTATATAAAGTTATCCCCGCTATTCTACCCTGTTAAAAACGCAGATAATTCAACAATAAAGTGATACATACAACCTGCCCTATCTGATATTGTTAAAAATGAATTAAGAGGCAACTCTTAACTGACCAGCTGGGGAAAAACCGAGAGGTTCAAGCCCAGAGGGCAGAAAGCTCTACAGAGTAGCGCTAAAATTGTAGAGTGGAAGGCATGGCGGTAGCGCATAAAACGACGTGCCAAAAACTACTGTTCTTTGTGCCTGAAAAGGTACAAGGAAACAGGGTTTTTTCTTTATCATGATCCTTAAAGGCACAAAATTTCAAATTAAAGTCTGGAATTATCTTAAAAAAATTCCAAAAGGTCAAATAAGGACTTATTCAGACGTAGCAAAAGCTATAAATAAACCAAAATCAGTGAGAGCTGTTGCAAATGCAATAGGAAAAAATCCATATGCCCCAAGAATACCTTGTCACCGAGTAATAAGGTCGGACGGTTCATTGGGCGGCTATTCAGGTAAAGGTGGGGTAAATACTAAGAGAAAATTACTTAAATCTGAGGGTATTTTGCTCTAAAAATGTTAAAAAACAACGTCTTTTGTTTATTTTACTAGATTTAGTAATTTTTTTTAAATTTCATCTATAAGTTGCACTACAAAATTTAAAATACTTAAATTAGAGGGTATTTTGGCCTTTTAAATGCTATATTCTAATATTGCAGGGCTATTTAAAATTATCTTAATTTAAAACAATATTTTGATACAAGTATTAAAATTTGTGATGATAAAATATATTTAGGATATTCAATAATCCAAATTTTCTCATATTTTCTTATCTTTTGAAGCTCTTAACAATAAACTTTTATCCAATTTTAATTTTAGCCGTCTAATAAGATTAATCGCTCACCCTATTTTATTAGATATTTTGAAAAATAAGAAAAAACATTTTTTCTATAATTATAAATGTTGTTAATCAATATATTATTAATAATTAATATAAATAACTTTAAATCTATTTATCATAAAATATACAATAATAACAATAGTTTATAATAACTTATTAAAGTATCAGTTTAATATATTAGTAAGTTTTATTTACCTAAATGAAGCTTGGTTAGATAATACTCTCTTCTTGATATATATAATCCACAAAGAACAATTATAAAAAGACCCAAATAAGTCCAATTATCTGGCAATTCATTAAATATATAGTAACTGAGCAAAATATTAGTAATGATTTCAGTATAGCCGAGAGGAGCCAATTTAGAGGCATCTGCCAATTTTAATGATAAAATTATAAAAAGATGTGCAATTGCAGCTATAAAGCCAATTAAAGCCATCATAATCCACTGGCTATTAGATGGGTGTATCCAAACACCTGGCATAAAGAAAGTCAGTACTAAAGTCCCTACTATTCCAGCAAATAACAAAGTCAAAAGAGAGTTATCAGAAGAGCTTAATTTTCGAGTAATAATTAAATAAAACCCATAACAAATACCATTACCTAAAGCAGCTAAAGTAGCTAAATTAATCTCTATAAATCCAGGTCTGATTACAATTAATGTACCTATAAAACCCATTGATACCGCAGTCCATCTTCTTAAACCTACTTTTTCATTTAGAAAAAAAGGTGACATTGCAGTTACACATATAGGAGCAACAAATGCTAGTGTAAGTGCTTTTGGTAATGAAATTTCAGAAATTGCATAAAAGAATAAATAAGTAGAAAAGACAAAAATCAACCCTCTTATCAATTGAAGTAAAGGTTTTTTACTCCAAACTAAAGATTTTCTATCAAAAATAAGCATTATCAAAAGAGCAAAAACAACAGTAAAAAAATATCGAGCCCAAGTAATTTGCAAAACGTCCATTGAGGAGCTTAAATATTTAGCAAAAGCATCCATAAAAGGGACAATCATCCAAGCGGACGCATTGAGTATTACAGCCTTCATGGAAGAAGCATAGCTCTTAATTAAAGTATTTTAAAGCAAAGAATACAGTTATTGGGACTGTTATTAAAGACATCAAAGTTGAAACAACAATTGTACTAGAAATATTATCTACAATTTCCTTTGGCGAATACATTGAAGCAACTAAATAACAAAGAATGGCACTAGGCATCGATGATTGTATTAGTAAAACACCTGCTGCAAAGCCAGATAAATTAAAAAAAGATATTAGAGCAAAGCCAATTAAAGGACCTATAATAACCCTTCCGGTAGATGTAATTAGAGCGTCCTTAAATGAAAAAACTTTCATTTGTGTTAGAGAAACACCCAAAGACATTAAAATCATTACAATCATTCCGTAGGCTAAAAGCATAACAGTATTCAAAACAAACATTGGCAAAGGTATTTCGTAATATAGAAATAGGATTGTTGCAATTATTGCATAAAATGATGGGCTTTTAACTATTACGTTTAAATCGAATTCTCTTTTAGCCAGAAAGATATTCAGAGTGAAATGCAGTAAAACAACTAATGATGATATAGCTGCAGCTATTCCCATTCCAAGTTTTCCATATGCAAACAAACATATTGGGATACCCATATTACCAGTATTAGGTAAAAAGAATGTTGGTAATTCTCTAAGATAATCTTTTTTCATTAATAATAGAAAAATTAATCCAACAATCAAAAAAGAAGTCAAAAGAATAAGAGCGTATAAAAAATACTCAGAGAACATTGCAAAAGTTACTCCACTAGCTGAAATAGAAAATATTACTATAGATGGTGTGCCAAAATTAGCTGAGTAAGTTGTTATAAAAGATGTATCAAAGTTTGGATTTTTTTTACCAAGAAAGTAACCAATACCTACAATAAAAAAAACTGGAAATAGAACTTCAAAAAGTTTGATATAAAGTTCCATTAAAATAATCTTATTAATACTGGATTTTTAATTATGTTTCGATTTAATTTAAAAGATTTGATACATTTTTGAGAACTTAATTCATTTGCATCATGAGTAATAATTACAATTGATGCAGTTTTTTTTTTACTATCTGGTATCTGAATAATTCTTTGAATTGATATTTTATGGTTTGCAAAAATTTTTGTAATTGATGACAAAACTCCTGGTTTATCTTTAACTTCTAGCCTTACATACAGTGAATTAGATGAAATATCTTTATTAAAAATTTTTGGTTTTTGTCTTTTTGTTCTAGTAATTCCAAAAGGAAATTTAATATTTCCTCTTAAAATAGACAGCAAATCTGACATTATCGCAGATGAGGTTGGTCCAGGCCCTGCTCCTTCACCTTGTAAAACACTTTCTCCTATAGGTGTTCCATTTAAAATTACAGCATTCATAACACCGCTAACATTTCCGATATAGGAGTCTTTGTTAACCATGCAGGGATGAACTCTCTCAAAAATACTATTATTAATAATTTCAGTGATACCAAGTAATTTAATTCTGAAGTTTAACTGATTAGCTATTTCAATATCTTTATATTCAATATTTTCTATACCTTCCATTAAACAGTTGGATTTTGAAACTTTCTTATTAAATGCGAGTGAAGAAAGTATTTTTATTTTTGCCAAAGCATCATATCCATTTAAATCTAATTTAGGATTTCCAGGTTCTGCATAACCAAGGTTCTGTGCTTTTTTTAGAACATTAGCGAAACTATCTTTGGTTTTTTCCATCTCGGACATAATGTAATTACATGTTCCATTAAGAATTCCATAAACTTTTGTTATTTTATTTGTTGCAAGACCTTCTTTAATAGTTCTAATTATTGGTATCCCTCCAGCCACAGATGCTTCGAATTCTAAATTTACTTTATTTTTTTCAGCTAATTCACCGAGTTTATCACCATGTTTAGATATGAGTGCTTTATTTGGTGTAATAACATGAATTTTATTTTTTAAAGCGGTTTCAATAACTTTTTTTGATATTCCATCTGATAAACCTATAGCTTCAATTATTATATGAAGATTTTTTATTTTTAAAATATCTAAAGGATTTGAGTAAAATATTTTTTTGTTTATTTTAAATTTCCTTATTTTATTTTTATTTTTAGCTGAGATCCCAACAACTTTTATTTTCTTTCCAGTTTTGATTTCAATATCTTTTTTTTTAATATTTAACTCATTGTAAACATATGATCCTATTTGACCAAGACCGATTACAGCAATATTTATATTTTTACTCATTTGCATTAATCTAATTTAGGAAAATCACTTAATTCTCCATATTTAATTACATTACTTTTAAACTCATCAAAAGAGGTTTCATTTTCAAAATTTAGTTTTGTGATATCTGATTTTGTATTTTTATCATCGTCATTCCACATTGAAACAGGATGATTCAGTGAACAATTTGATAAAATAATTAAAAATAATATCATTAGTATTTTTTTATACATTTAGGCCTTCGTCTTCATTAAATTTAAAATAATAATTCATATTTTGCACAGCCTGTCCCCCACCACCTTTAATCAAATTATCTATTGCAGACAATATAATTATTTTATCTTTATATTTGCTATTACATACTGAAATTAAACAATTATTAGTATTAATTACATCGTTAGTACTTAAAAATGTATTTGTTTTAGAAATTTTCACAAACTTATGACTTTTGTAATGATTGATTAAAACATTTTGAATTTTTCTTAGGGAAGCACCCTTTTTTATATCAACATATATAGTACTTAAAATTCCTCTAAACATTGGTGTTAGATGTGGAGTAAAATGAAATTTATTTTTTTTTCCAGTTTTTAAATCTAATTCTTGTTGAATTTCAGAATTATGTCTATGATTTGCTAATCCATAAGCACTAAGGGACTCGTATAGATTTTTATTTTTATATTTTTTATGTACACCTCTTCCAGCTCCTGAATAACCAGATTTAGAGTCTATGATGATTGTTTTGTTGTTAATTAGGTTTCTTTTAATTAATGGGATTAGTGGAATTAATACCGTAGTTGGATAACACCCAGGACAAGATATAATTTTAAATTTTTTTATTAATTTTCCACTTATTTCAGGAATAGAATAAATACTATCTTTAATTAGATTTGAGGCGCTATGTCTAATTTTATACCATTTTTCATATTCACTTTTAGTATTGAGTCTAAAATCTGCAGCAAGATCTATAAAGAGATTATTTTTGTTTAGATATTTTGATATAGATTGAGCTTCACCATTTGGAAGTGCTGTAAATATTATATCTACATCTGATAGGTATTTTTTTTTAAACTTGGATATCTTTGGTAGTTTAAACTTCTTTAAATCCTTATCATAAAAATCAATTTTTTTTCCAACAGATGAACTGCCACATAAATATTTTATATTTATATGTTTATGTTTACAAAGCAGCTTGGTTAACTGTAATCCTATATATCCGGTTGCTCCACAAATAAGAACATTTTTCTTAAGCATAAATTAATATAACAGTTGAAAATTAAAAAGAAATTATCTTTTAGAGAATTGAAAGCTTCTTCTTGCTTTTGCTCTACCTGGTTTTTTTCTCTCAACAGACCTAGAGTCTCTAGTTGTTAGTTTTTCCTTACGGAGAGTTGATTTTAAAGTTTCATCAAATTTAAGCAGAGCCCTAGAAATACCATGCACTAATGCACCAGCCTGACCAGTTTGGCCTCCTCCAACCACTTTAGATCTAACATCATAATCGGTAGATTGATTTATTATCTCAAATGGTCTTAGAATTTGCATTTTATGGTTTGCTCTTGGGAAATAATCATCGAGTGATTTTCCATTAACATAGAATTTTCCTGTTCCCTTTTTCAACCAAACTTTAGCAACTGATTTTTTTCTTCTCCCTGTAGCATACTTGCTATCTTTAAAATCTAATTTTATTTTTTGAGATGATGTTTGATTATTTTCCATATTAATTTCTTACTATATTTTTTTGATTGAGTTTACTGATTTCAATTACTTTTGGATTTTGTGCTGTATGAGGATGATCAGCTCCCGAGTAAATCTTAAGTTTGGACAATTGTTTTTTGGCTAAAGCTCCAGAAGGTAACATTCTTTTAACTGCTAATTTTAAAACTTCACCAGGTTTTTTCTCACTCAATTTTTCTGGCGTAGTTTCTTTTATTCCTCCAGGATAACCAGTGTGTCTATAATACTTTTTGTTTTGAAATTTATTTCCAGTAAATTTAATTTGGTCAACATTCTTAACAACAACAAAATCGCCATGATCCATGTGAGGAGTGTATTTTGTTTTATTTTTGCCTCTTATAATTTTTGATACAACTGTTGCAAGTCTACCAACTACAGCACCTGTAGCGTCAATTTCAAACCACTCGCTATTTATCTCATCTTTTTTAACAAATTTTGTCATGAATGCGGGATTAATACTTATAATTACATATATTGTCAATTTATTATATTTTTTTAGGACTTAATGGTTGATTGAATTATGAGCATTTATTAGTAATAATATGCTCTTTAAAAAGGAATTCTCAAAGTTAATAATTAAAGGAGCCAAATGAGTGATAAAAAAAAAGAATTAAAACCAAATACCTATAAATTTGATACATTAAGTTTGCATGCTGGTTATCAGCCACATAAAAATGCTGGCTCAAGACAAGTGCCAATTTACCAAACTACATCTTACTTGTTTGACGATGTTGATCATGCTGCTGCTCTATTTAATTTAGAAAGAGGTGGACATATTTATAGTAGAATTTCAAATCCAACAGTTGGTGTATTAGAGGAAAGAGTTGCGTCTTTAGAAGGTGGAACAGCAGCTTTAGCCACATCATCGGGTATGAGTGCTATATTTTTAACAGTTATGACTTTATGTGAGGCTGGTGACCATCTGGTTGTGTCTTCTCAACTTTATGGAGGCACTGTTAATTTGTTTAGATTAACATTACCTAAATTTGGAATTAAATGTACTTTTGTTAAACCCAGAGATACAGAAGGTTTTAAAAAGGCAATACAAAAAAACACCAAAGGAATTTTTGGAGAATTAGTTGGCAATCCAGGTAATGAAATAATGAACATGCCAGAGATAGCTAAAATAGCTCACGATGCTGGAATTCCTTTAATGGTTGATGCAACTTATCAAACCCCATATTTGTGTAAACCTTTTGATCACGGCGCTGATATTGTTGTACACTCATTAACAAAATGGATGGCTGGACATGGTTCATCAATGGCTGGAATATTGGTTGAAGGTGGAAAATTTGATTGGATGCAAAATGATAAATTTCCAACTATGACAAAACCTTATGAAGGTTATCATGGCCTGTCTTTTGCTGAAGAATTTGGACCAACAGCTTTTACAATGAAAGCAAGAGCTGAAGGTATGAGAGATTTTGGACCTTGCTTAAGCCCACAAAATGCTTGGAATGTACTACAAGGAATAGAAACACTTTCTGTTAGAATGAAAAAACATTGTTCGAACGCAGAAGAGATGGTCAAATATTTAATGAACCATGAAAGTGTTGCATGGGTTTCACATCCAAGTGTTCCTGATCATCCAGATCATGAATTAGCAAAAAAACTTTTACCTAATGGAAGAGGTTCAATGATAGCATTTGGTATTAAAGGTGGAAAAGAAGCGGGTGTTGCATTTATCAATAATGTAAAACTAGCATCTCACTTGGCTAATGTGGGTGATACTAGAACTTTAGTTATACATCCTGCATCAGGAACTCATTCACAAATGGATGAAGCTACTTTAAAATTTGCAGGATTATCGCACGATATGATTAGACTATCTGTTGGTATTGAAGATATTGATGATATCAAAAATGATTTCGAGATTGGTTTTAGAGCTGCAAGAAAACCAAGACTTGTTTCTAATCAATGAAATTTAAAGTAAATAATAACGAGGTTTTTGCCTCAACAGGTGGAAGACCTTTTGATAAAAAAAAACCACTAATAGTTTTTGTACACGGTAGTGGTCTAACTCATATGACATGGGTTCTTCAAACAAGATACTTTGCATTTCATGGATATAATGCTTTAGCAGTAGATCTACCAGGACATGGTCTTTCAGGTGGTGAAAGTCTTAAGTCAATAGAAGAAATGGCTGATTGGGTAAACGCAGTAATTGATGCTGTAGGTCACAAAGAAGCCTCATTAGTTGGTCATTCACAAGGTTGTTTAGTTACAGTAGAATGTACAGCAAGATATCCAAATAAAATTAAAACTTTAAGTTTAATGGGAGGTGCTGGAGCAATTCCAATGAATCCAGAATTACTATCTTTAGCAGAAAATAATGATCCTAAAGCTGTAGACTTGATGATGGATTGGGCTCATGGTCCAGCTGGTCATTTTGGAGGACATCCAGTACCTGGTTTATATCATATAAATACAGGAACAATGTTAGCAAAAACACGCACAATTCAAAATACCTTAGGTGTAGATTTCAGAGCATGTGATAACTATAAAAATGGCTTTGATGCAGCTAAAAAAGTTAAATGTCCAACTTTATCTATTTTAGCAACAGATGATAAAATGTGCCCAGTTAAAGAGGGTAAGAAATTAGCAGGACTAATTGAAGGTAGCCAAGTTGATATAATTGATAACTGTGGTCATATGATGTTATTAGAAGAGGCTGATAGAGTATTAACCGTATTAAAGAAATTTATAACAACAAATTATCCCCCATTATCAACTTAAATTTAAGCTTGATTGTGTATTTTCATTAAAGTTTAATACAACTTTAAACGGAAGGGGAAAAATGAGTAAAAATAAAAATCCAGAAACTATTGCTTTACATGGTGGAGATTACAGAAGTGATCCAGCAACAACTGCTGTAGCAGTACCACTATATAGAACAACATCTTATCAATTTAATGATACAGATCACGCAGCAAATTTATTTGCTCTAAAAGAATTTGGAAACATTTACACAAGAATTATGAATCCAACGAACGATGTCTTGGAAAAAAGGGTTGCTGCACTTGAAGGAGGGCTTGCAGCAGTAACTGTTGGTTCAGGTCAAGCCGCATCAACATTTGCTATAATGAATGTTTGTCAATCAGGAGATAATTTTATTAGTTCAACAGATTTATATGGTGGAACAGTAAACTTATTTACACACACACTTAAAAAATTAGGTATTGAATGTAGATATGCCGATCCATCAGATCCTAGTAACTTTGAAAAATTAGTTGATGATAAAACAAGATGCTTTTATGCAGAAACATTACCTAACCCTTATCTTAGAGTTTTTCCAATCAAAGAAGTATCAGACATAGGAAGAAAACATAATATACCTTTGATAATGGATAACACAGCATCTCCAGTAATATGCAAACCAATCGAACATGGAGCGGCAGTAGTTGTTCATTCATTAACAAAATTTATTGGTGGTCATGGAACTGTAATTGGAGGATGTCTTGTAGATGGTGGTAATTTTGATTGGACAAAAGATCCAAAAAGACAACCATTATTTAATGAGCCTGATGCCAGTTATGGTGGAGCTAAATGGGGTGAGGTAGTTCCACAATTAACAGGAGCAAATGTTTCATTTGCTGTAAGGGCTAGAGTATGTCTTTTGCGAGATCTAGGAGCTCCCTTAGCGCCAGATAATGCTTGGGGAATAATCCAAGGATTGGAAACTGCACCTTTAAGAATGAAACAACATTGCTCTAATGCTGAAAAAGCAGTAGCATTTTTACAAAAACATAAAAATGTTGAAAGAGTAATATACCCTACTCTTCACGAAGGTGAAATTGCCGCAAGATCTAAAAAATACCTCAAAGGAGGAAATGGTGCTCTTGTTGGTATTGAAGTTAAAGGTGGTGTAGAAGCCGGTAAAAAATTTATTGAGTCTTTGAAAATGTTTTACCATGTTGCAAATATTGGTGATGCTAGAAGTTTGGCTATTCATCCAGCAACGACAACACATAGTCAATTAACAGAAGAAGAACTATTAGCAGCTGGTGTTACACCTGGATACGTAAGATTATCTATTGGTATAGAGCACCCTGATGACATTATAGCGGATCTAGATCAAGCTTTAGGTGCTTCCGGTAAACCTAGTTTGAAGGCTGTAAGTTAAACTTAGTATTTAAAAATAAAAAATAAATACAAGAGCTTACTAAAAATATTGAACTTATTTGGTGCATAGATGCAATTATAATCTGTGCACCATACAATAAAGTAAATACCCCTAATATAATTTGTAAAACAATAAAAAAACCTAAAATATTTACAGAGTAATATAAATGAGAAATTTTATTTTTATAAATATAAAATAAAATATAGAGATAAAAAAAACATATTAAATAAGCTAAATTTCTATGAATAAATTGTACTAAGGATGGATCGCTAAAAGCAGATATCTTAAATAAATTTATTAGTTTATTATCATCAGGAAAAAAGGAATTACCCATTAATGGCCATGTGTTATAAATTTTACCTGCATCCATACCTGACACAAAAGCCCCTATAGAAATTTGTAAAAAAATTAACAATAAAAAAGTGAGTGGAATAAATACATTAAGAGTATTTTGATAATTTAGTCTAATTTTTATTTTAAGATAATTCCAAAAAATTAATGATATTATAACAAATGCAATTAATAAATGTACAGATAATCTAAAATGGCTTACATCAACTCTATCAACTAATCCGCTACTTACCATATACCACCCAATAAAACCTTGAAAACATATTAAAAAAAATATGAAATATAAACTTATTAGTTTTTTAAACTTAACCCTGAAAGAGAAATAAATAAGTGGTATTAAAAATGAGATACCAATCAATCTTCCTAAAAATCTGTGAGCCCACTCCCACCAAAAGATTACTTTGAATTCCTCCATATTCATGTCGTAGTTTTGTAGTTTAAATTCAGGAATTTCTTTATATAAATCAAAATACATAATCCATTGTGAATTATTAAAAGGAGGAAGCAATCCCGAAAATAATTGCCATTGAGTTATTGATAGTCCTGAATCAGTTAATCTAGTAAGTCCACCAACAATAATCATTGCAGAAATGATTAAAAACATGGAGATTAACCACGTAGATATTTGGTTATTCAATTTAGTATTTTCACTATACATAAATAAATAAATATAATAATTTTTAGATTATCCAATTATATAAATGTCGCCATTAAAAAAACAAAAGCTCAATAAGATTAGATCAGAACTTGATATACTTGACAATTCCTTAATCAAAATAATAAAAAAAAGAACTAATTTGGTTAAAAAAGTTTTAGCTCTTAAGGAGAAAAAAAATCAAATAGTCGATAAAAAAAGAATAAATTTAATTCTTAAAAATATAAAAAAAAAATCAATTAAAAATAAAATTGATCCAAAAATTACTAGTAAAATTTGGAAAAATATGATTTTAGCTTATATAGATTTTGAAAGAAGAAATTTTAAAAAAAAAAAATAAATTATTTGCTGTGAGGTGGAAGTTTCTTTTCAACGAAAATTTCATGTTTTCTTGTAGCAGGGTTATATTTTTTTGCTTTTAACTTTACTTTAGCTTTCTCACCACCTGCAGGTTTTTTTACATAATAAAAAAAAGGGCTATCCGGTTTCTCTTCTGGAACCAATCTAACTTTTACATGTGTTTTTTTAGCCATTATTTATCTTTGATATCAGTTATTATTTTTTTAATATTTTTAATTTTTGATTTTATTAAGTCTTTTTGATTTATAGTATTATTATGCAATTCGTCAATATCTGAATTTTTAGAATTTAGAACCTTTTTTACACCTCTTAAAGTCATACCTTTTACTTTTAGCAAAAATTTAATTCTTTTTAGAATATTAATTGTATTTGCATCATAATGTCTTCTATTTCCTAGAAAAAATTTTGGTTTTACTTGTTTAAATTCTTTTTCCCAAAAACGTATGGTATGTGTTGATAAGGTACCTTTTTTTTTATTTACAAGATTGAGAATTTCAGCAACTTCACCAATAGTTTTATATTTACTTTCAGATTTTGATTTATTCATTATTATTTATGTATTTTTTAAACTCTTTTGATGCTTTAAATAAAATTACATTACGCTCTGATATAACTTTTGTTTCTTTTGTTTTTGGATTTCTTCCTAAACGTTTATTTTTTCTTCTAAGAATAAAGGTACCAAAATTTGCAATTTTTACCTTTTTGTGCCGAATAATATTTTGTAAAATTATTTCGAATATATCGTCTAGTAAAACTTCACTTATTTTTTTTGAAAAACCAATTTGCATATAAATTGAGTTGACAATGTCTTTTTTAGTAAGATTAATTCTTAACATTAATTTATATTTTCTTTAATTTGTTTTATTAAATTGCCTCTTATAGTTTTTTCACAAACTTTTAATGAATTTGCAAAACCAATTGAGTCTGTTGATCCATGACTTTTGATTACAGGCTTGTCTAAACCTAAAAGTATTGCTCCATTATATAATCTTGGATCTAATTTTTTTTTAAAATTTTTTAAATTAAAATAATTTATTAATGATGAAATTTTTCCCACTATAGAGGACGATAGAGCTCTTTTTAACTCAGCAATTATGAAATTAGATGTTCCCTCTGCAGTTTTAAGAGCAATATTTCCTGTAAATCCATCAGCAATAATTACATCAACCTTGCCCTCCATTATATTATTTCCTTCAATGTAACCTTTAAATTCAAATAATGAGTATTTATTTTCATTTAAGTGTTGAAATGTCTCCTTTATCATTGCGTTTCCCTTTAATTCTTCTGAACCAATATTTAGAAGTGCAACTTTTGGCAGGTCATTATTAAATAATGCTTTATGCAATGCTGAGCCCATTATAGAGAAGTCTACTAAATTTTTCGAATTACACTCTATATTGGCACCTAGATCTAAAACTACATTCATACCACTTTTGCTGGGCCAGAGTGCTGATAATGCAGGTTTGTCAATATTTTCTATCATTTTTAAATTAATTTTTGAAATTAAGAATAATGCTCCCGTATTTCCAGCTGACACAATTGCGTCTGCCTCATCTTTTTTTAATGTCTCAATAGCAAGCCATAAACTAGTATCTTTACCTTTTTTAGCAGCGGACAATGCCGTATCTTCACCTTCAACAAACTTTTCAGTATGTATTAATTCGTATTTTTCATCTAATAAATTATATTTTTTTATTAAAGGTTTAATCAAATTTTGATTTCCAAATATTTTATATTTAATATTTTCTGATGTTTTAGAGTGCAAATGTATTCCTTCTATTACTTTTTTAGGGGAATTATCACCACCCATTGCATCTATGGCAATTATAATTGGGTTGTTCATAAAAGCTAATCTTTAGGATCTAGAACTTGTCTACCTTTATAGAAACCTGTTTTCAAATCTAAATGATGAGACAACCTATATTCTCCTGATTTTTTATCCTCAATTATGTTTTTTGAGGATGCTTTAATATGTGAGCGTCTCTTACCAGCCCTAGATTTTGTTACTTTACGTTTTGGTACAGCCATAATTAAAATTTAATTTCTAATATATCTTTTGTAAAGATTTTAAAAGGGTTTTTTATAATAAATTCTCTATATTTATCAAAATAACTAGCAAAAAAATCATCTTGATCTTTGATATTAATGAAATCAGCTAATACTAATGATTTTTGTGACATGTTTAAATTATCCCAAGTCTCAATTTTAGTTAAAATTGAGTAAAATAGATTTACATAATCCTTCATTTTTTTGTTGATTGAAACATCGCCATAACCAATTTCTCTTATAGATAATTCAATTTGTCTTATAATAGAGTCAAATAAATTTTGAGCTTCTTTCTTAGGTATATCATTTTTATAATTTTTGAGAAAAAAAGCAAAGTGAAATAGAAAAATAATTAATCTATCAGAAAAAGTATCTTTGTTTTTCAAATTTAAATATAGATTTTTATTTCTAGTTAATTTTATCAAATTATTGTAAATATTTAAATAATCAGATTGCATATGAAATTATTATCATTGTTCTTTATATTTTTATTTACACTGAATTGTTCAATAAATAAAGTTTCAAATACTCATGGATTTAGACTTATCGAGAATAAATATAATAAAGTTATATTAAATAAATCAAATAAAAATGATGTTAGAAAATTAATTGGCCCACCCTCTTCTATAAGTAAATTTCAAGATATCTGGTTTTACATTGAAAGAGAAAAAACAAACCAATCTATTTTCAAAATTGGAAAAAAAAAGATATCAAGTAATAACATAATTCTTATAGAATTTAATAAATTGGGTATTGTCTCAAATAAAAAATTATTAAATCTTAATGACCTTAATGATATTGATATAGAAGAAGCAAAAACTAGAAAAAAATTTAGTCAAGACAATCGTCTATATAACATATTGTCTACACTAAGAGAAAAAATTAATGCACCTACAAGACGTAATAGAAGTGGCGGTCCCTAGGGGAATCGAACCCCTCTTTCATGGATGAAAACCATGTGTCCTAACCGATAGACGAAGGGACCAGTGCTGGATCTTTTATTGTAAATTTTTCATTTAATCAAGTAATCGAAACATCTTTTTTTACAAGTTCTAAAAAGGATTTTTCATGAGTAATAATTGTCTCAGTAAAATATTTTCCATTTTTTTTGACTATTCCATTCATTAAATCACCATTAGTAATTCCAGTTGCACAAAATATACTTTTACCTTTAATAATTTCATTAATTTCATATTTTTTATTAAAATCATTTATTCCCATTTTTTTTGCTCTTTGTATGTCATCTTTAGTTTTAAATATAAATCTGCCTTTAAAATTGCAATTCATAGTTTTAAGTGCCGCCGCCGCTATGACGCCCTCGGGACCACCTCCGATACCCATAAATATATCTACTTTATATTTTTTGTCAGAGACCAGTAAAGCTCCTGTCACATCACCATCTGTGATAAACTTTATATTTACATTTAATTTTTTTAACTCATTTATGATATTTGCATGTCTGTCTCTCTTAAGAATGCAAACAGTTAATTCATCAAGATATTTATTAGATGCTTCAGCAAAATTTTTTAAGTTTTCTTCTACAGTATTATCTAAATCAATTATATTATTAGGCAAATCTTTTCCAAATGCAATTTTTTCCATATATGTTTCAGGCGCACTAAAAAGGTCTCCTTTGTTAGCAACTGCTAAAACTGTCATTGCGCCAGGAAGGTTTTTTGCTACGAAATTAGTACCCTCTACAGGATCAACAGCAATATCTAACTCTGGACCATTACCATTTCCAAGTTTTTCTCCTATATAAAGCATTGGTGCTTCATCAAGTTCACCTTCACCAATTACTACTTTGCCTTTAATATCTAATTTGTTGAGAGAATTTCTCATTACATCTGTTGCTGCTTTATCAGCTAAAATCTTTTCATTTTTTCCAATATAAGGATAACAGGCTATTGCAGAATTAGATGTAATATCTATAAGCTTTAAAAGAAGTTCTTTTGATAGGTTCATCAAGTATCACGTTTTAATAAATTTTTTTCCTCTAATTCTAATTTATATTCAAATTCTCTTAGTCTTTTATATACACTCGCTAATTCAATAATTGTTGGCCAAGCTTTTAAAATATATTGCATAGAACCTTCAACTCTTCCAAAAGCTCTTATAATTTGCTGCATAACACCAAGTGTTACAGCTCCAGCTACTATTGCGGGTGCTAGAAATACATAAGCTGATAAAACATTAGCTTGCAAATAAGCTATTCTACCTATGTTAAAGTAAAGATATCTTATGTAGCTAAGAAAATGAATACTTCTTACATCATCAAAAAGTTCCTCGATAGTTTTGGGCCTGATTGTTCCATCATCCTCTGCTATTACAAGAATTTTTCTATATGCAGCCTCTTTTTTTTGAAGATCATACTCAACACCAACAAGTCTTAAGATTAAACCGAGAATGATTAAGAAAATTGTACCTCCAATTGACCAAATAAGAGCTCCTACTATTAAACCATATTCCCAATCTCCAAAAAAGAAAATTGGTATTCCAATACTTAAACCAAATAAAATTGGCATAAATTCAACTAAGATCATAATAGCCTCAATAAAACTTGTTCCTAGTGATTCCATAATTCTAGAAAATTTAATGGTATCTTCTTGTACTCTTTGCGACGCTCCTTCAATTTTACGCGCTTTTTCATACACACTATGATAATATTCGACCATAGCTGTTCTCCATCTAAATAAATAGTGAGATGTAAAATAGCTGACTATTACAGCAACGCCAACGTACATAGCAGCAAGTGTAATAAATGAAAATAAACTATCCCAATATTCATCGATAGTTATAGCATTAGGCTCTCCTAAAGCTTTTTGAATCATATCATAGAATTGACCAAACCACTCATTGATTTTAACATCTATTTTTACTTGCACCCATAATGATGATAAAATAATGAATGAACCAATCCATGACCAAATATACCATTTTTTAATTGTAAAAAATCTAAACATTATTTTGTGAAATTATCTGAATATGATTTTTTTGTTAACTTTCTTTTTTTTGGTTCAATAACTTCAAAATTTATATTATTTTTTTGTGCGTAATCTAATGCTAGCTCTTTAGTTTTAAATTCTAATTTTAACTCTGAATATGTATCTGTTGAACTTTCCCAACCCATTAAAGGATTTACTCCTGGATCATCAGTAATAAATTCAATGATCCACTTATCAAACTTTTTAGTTCCAGACTGCATAGCAGTTTTTGAGGGTTTAAAGATTTTAGCTTTTTTCATAAAAATGGTCGGGGCGGCAGGATTTGAACCTGCGACCCTCTGGTCCCAAACCAGATGCGCTACCAGGCTGCGCTACGCCCCGATTGCTGTACTAATACAGCAGATAAAACAAAATTCAAAGGTTATATTAGTTACAAAATTCTAATAAATTTGGTATTTAATGCTATAAAGGATCACATGATCATAGAATGTCCAAATTGTAATAAAAGGTTCAATTTAGATGGAAAATTAATACCTGAAAACGGAAGAGTACTTAGGTGTGGTAATTGTGACCATGTTTGGCACTATAAAATTATCCTTAACAAAAACACTGATGAACAAAAAATATCAGAAAATAAAAACTCTGAATTAGATATTAATATTTCAAAAAAAGATAATAAAATTAAGGAAAAAATTAATGATGAAGACAATCCAGATACAAAAAAAGAGGTTTTATCTGAAATAAAAGCTGATGATACAGTAATTGAAAAAAAATATGAAAAAGTGGATTATGAGAAAGGCATCAAACTAAAAATGATATTTGTATATTTTTCTGTTTTAATAATATCTTTATTGGGCCTGATATTAATATTAGATACTTTTAAATATAATTTATCCAACGTATTTCCTGGTATAGTTCTTTCACTTGATAGTTTTTATGAAACTATGCTAGATTTAAAACTTTTTTTTAAAGATCTTGTAGATTAATTATGATTCAAAAAATTACAAAAGGGTTTATATCTTTTTTTAAACTAGAAGCTGCAAGTGGAATTGTTCTTCTTTTTGCAGCTATAATTGCTTTAATTATTAGTAATTCTGAATTGTCAACATTATATTTCTCAACATTAGAAAAATATTTATTTATAGGAATAAATAATTTTGGTCTAAAGCTTTCAGTTTTGCATTGGATAAATGATGCATTAATGGCAATCTTTTTCTTTTTTGTAACACTTGAAATTAAAAGGGAATTTTTACAGGGTGAATTATCAAATATAAAACAAGCTCTTCTTCCTATAATTGCAGCAGTGGGTGGTATGGTTGTTCCTGCATTAATATATGTTTTTATAAATTTAGGAGATGGAGAAACACTTAAAGGTTGGGCGATACCCTCCGCTACAGATATTGCTTTCTCTTTGGGTGTATTGTCATTATTGGGAAGTAGAGTACCTCTTTCTTTAAAAGTATTTTTAACAGCTTTAGCAATTATAGATGATTTAGGAGCAATAGTTATAATAGCTCTTTTTTACTCAGGCGATTTAAGTTTTAAATATTTATCTTTGATGCTGTTAGCATTTATAGTTTTGTTAGTAATAAATAAATTTAATGTAAAAAAATTTCTACCCTATTTAATAGTTGGAATCTTCTTATGGGATTTTACACATAATTCAGGAATACATGCAACTATTGCCGGTGTATTACTTGCAATGACTATACCTCACAGAAAAAAAGATAAAGATTTCTCACTGTTAATTAAAATAGAGCATGCAATAAGCCCTTATGTTGCTTTTGGAATAATGCCAATTTTTGCTTTTGCAAATGCAGGGGTATCCTTAGAAGGTTTGTCATTTTCATCATTATTAGACAAAGTTCCATTGGGCATAGTTTTAGGATTATTTGTTGGAAAACAATTGGGTGTTTTTGTATTTTCGTATGCATCTATTAAATTAAAAGTTGCCCAAATGCCAAGTAATACAAGTTGGTATAATTTTTATGGAGTTGGGGTTTTAACGGGAATTGGTTTTACAATGAGTTTATTTGTTGGAAATTTAGCATTTGCAGATAATCTGCAGTATATGGATGGTGTAAAGATTGGAGTTCTGACTGGGTCATTATTGTCCACTTTATTTGGATACTTTTTAATATTACTTACACCAAATAAATAATTTAAATAATGAAACAACTACTAATATTTGGAATTACTATAATTATGTTTTTTTTTAAAAATTCATCACATGCAGAATATAAAAAAATCTTTTATGATTTTAAAATAAATGGCATTGCTGGTGAAGTAATAGATTTAAAAGATTTTAAAGGGAAACCTGTTTTAGTAGTAAATACTGCAAGCTACTGTGGATTTACAAAACAATATAACGATATGCAGGAACTATGGGAGAAATATAGAGAAAGAGGATTAATTGTGCTTGGTATACCATCAAATTCTTTTAATCAGGAGAAAAATAATAATAGTGCTGTAAAAGAATTTTGTGAAGTAAATTTTAACATTAACTTTCCACTAACAGAAAT